>JAOUNW010000152.1 GCA_029880755.1 Gammaproteobacteria bacterium | reverse complement strand
CAGCGGCATGGTACAGCTATGGGAGACCGGGGAAAATCCGTCTTCGTTGGATCTGTTTGCGCTGGATTATGGACCGGGAATTCCTGATATTGAACAGGCCAAGAAAGATGGTAATTCAACAGCAGGCACCATGGGGAAAGGGCTCGGCGCAATAGAGCGGCTTTCAAGCAACAGTGCAATCTACACAGTTACTGAAGGGAGTGCAGCTGAACACTCGTGGCATGGCACAGCGATATGGGCCCGCTTCAGCCCCGGCAAAAAGAAACAACACAGCCCCATTGAAACCGGCGTCTATCTGCGTCCTTTTCAGGACTGTTTCTATAATGGAGATTATATCAGCCTGAAAAACGGGTCCTCCAGAATCAAGTGGTTGCATATGGATGGCCTGGGCCATGGCAAGCAGGCAGCCGAGGCGGTCGGCCTAACCAACGATATTATGGAGCGGGACATCGACCTCAAAGAACGCCTCGAAACCCTAAGCAGACAAATGGCGTCCGGTCGCGGAGCGGTCGGGTTAATAGCCGAGATTGATGCAAGCTCCGGTAATGCTGCTATAAGTGGTATTGGAGACATGAATGCCTATTTGATCTGTAATGGGGAACGAAAACACTTTCCTCTAGCGGCCGGCATTCTCGGGCATCAACACAGAAGTATTGATGTCTTGGATTTCCGGTTTCCGGACCAGGCCCTGTTTATTACGGCCTCAGATGGGATACGAAGCCGGTGGAATCTGTCCACCTTGCCTCAACTGTGGCGGTTACACCCGCAAATAATCGCCCTGGTAATGGGGCATGTGTTGGGACGCAACAATGATGACCGATCCCTGGTTGTCATACGGAAAACTCCAAAATGAATATAGATAACATACTTACAGGAAATGACCATGGCCAACAATAACGAGCAAACAACATCCACCAACAGGATACTTCTGAAGTTATTCATGACCCAAATTGGCGCCATATCTAATGTTATCGAGGAACGTGGTAAAACCATTTTTGCCAAGCAGAATATTCTCACCACAGAGGAAATTACAGACTACAGCCTGGAATTGCTTGAGTTACTGGTTAACATATTACACGCGGATGAAAACATCGATCGTCGAGGCCCGGAGTACCAGGCACTACGCCGGTTCTTTACCGAATTTTCACACCAGATACAGGTCCGAGGTGGCAGCCTGGAAGAGTTTGTTCGCTATACACAGTTTTTACAGCGAGTATTTATTGAGGGACTGGAAAGTGATGAAAACCTGTCGTTCAAGGAAACCCGGGATGTTCTGTTGCTGGTGGCAACAATTTTTAACGATATAACCATGGATGTATTTCGCGTATACCTGGAGGAAAAAGAACATACGATTCAGGTACAGCAGGAGGAGATTCGAGAGACATCGACTCCTATAACGGAGATTTGGGATGGCGTGCTGACGCTCCCTATTATCGGTACCCTGGACTCCGCCCGTACTGTCGCGGTAATGGAAAAATTGCTGTCACGAATAGAGTCAGACCGTGCCAGAGTGGTTTTGATGGACGTTACAGGCGTCATGGCCATCGATTCCCAGGTATCGCACTACCTTATTCAGATGCTGCGGGCCATAGGGCTCATGGGGGCGAAAGCAATACTGACAGGCATACGTCCTGAAATTGCGCGGGCGTTAACCAGCCTGAATATTAACCTGGGCGATGTGGTGACGCGGTCAACACTGGCTGAAGGCCTGAAAGAAACTTTTCAGTATCTTGGTATTACGGCCGGCGCTGCGACCAAATAACAGGCGACGCCCCGGATACAATTTATCACCGAGCAACAATGATACCCGGCCTGCATCTTACACCCATCGGCAACAACAGCGTTTTGCTGGAACCCGGAGAGGGGCTTGATCCAAGTGCACCGGATAACTATCTGGCCGAGCTAATGGCATTCTTACAGGAACATCATGCGGACACACTCATCTACGACCTGAAGACGGTTCCGCTTATTGATCAGGTTTATTACAACTGGCTGATTCGCCTTTACCGGCTTTGCCTGTTAGCAAATATCGAAATGATTGCAGTTAATTTTTGCAGCACTGCAGCCTTTGCGCTTTCCCTGTCATTGACAGAATCCCCACCGTTTAAATGTGCGCTGGATGTAGAAAGCGCCAGACACGGTATTGTGGTTTTAGCCTGAGAAATAAATCTCATTGTAAAGAAAACGTGGCCAAGAACACCTTCGGTTTAATTGGTCTGACAAACGGCCACCAGCTTGAAGCGAAAATATAATATGCTAACCTCAATAATAGAAAACAAATCAAAGAGCGAAAGGAATCCGGCTGATGCTAACTGCCAAGAAACACCACCAAAGAAGCTACATTGCACTGGATTTGTCACGTTTCACAGGCCGTCACTGTAAACTCGTCGGCAGCACAGGTAACTGCATACCGCCTCAGGATAGAGTTATTAATCTGGACATAAGGCGCTGCGGGGAAAAGGAAGTCTACCTGACCCTTAGCTGTATGATCGGGTCTACAAAAAGAAGTGATACCGCTGTAATATCAGGATGCAACAGCAAAGCATCGAGCGATCTGAGTAACTGGTGCCAGCGCCGCGGCCTGGGTTATTACTACTGTGACAAAAATAATGCCTTCGGAGTATTGCTAAGCCAGCAATTGGCTTGATTTGCTATTCTGTTTCGGGCGACTCCGTTCCACGACGTTCCTTAAAGCGAGTTACCTCGGTGGACTTTCCCATTTTTATTTTTCCGTCATAGACAGCGCCCTCGGCAATAGCGATGCGCGGAGCTTCAAGATTACCGCTGACCCGCCCGGACTCTGCCAGTTCAAGCTTATTTTTGGCAAACACATTGCCCTCTACCGTACCGGCAATAATGACGATGTCCGCCTTAATATTTCCCTGCCATTGACCGCTTGCCGCCAAATATAAAAGACCATCCAGGTCACACTCTCCAATGATCTTTCCTGAAATGAGTTGATTATCCTGGCCACGGAGCATGCCTTCAAAAACAGTACCCTCTCCGATAATAGTGGCAAACTCGGTTGCCTCATCGATAGAGCGGCGATTTTGCGGTTTTTTTCCGAACATAATCCATCTCCCAGATTTAATATAATCTACAGCCTACCCTAAAACACAATCAGCGCCTAGATCTCCACTTCCATGTCATCCACCTTCTGGTAACCTCTTGGCAGTTTAAGCCCACGAAGAGCTCTCTCGCCAATGTAATGGTTTAAATCCGCAACACTGAGATTGCGTTTTTTACCACCTGCATACACTACCACGCCTTTCTCTTCCGGAAATACCACCACCTTCACAACACTCTCTTCACCTTTTTTCAGTTTGGCGCTGGGTACGTTGATAATTTTGTTACCCTTACCTTTGCTCATTCTCGGCAACTCCTCAATAGCAAATGTTAGCAGATGGCCGGCGCTCGATACTGCTGCCAGCCAGTCACCAGAAAAATTCTCCACCCGCTGCGGAGGTAACACCCTGGCGCCGGCAGGAACCTTCAGCACAGCCTTGCCTGCCTTGTTCTTGGCATACAAATCGTCCAGCCGCGCAACAAAGCCATAACCAAAACTGGTGGCGAGCAAGTACTCATCCTCCGGTTGCCCCAACATGACTCCGGCAAAACTTGCGCCAGTGGCGGGATTAAAGGTCCCCGACAAAGGCTCTCCCAGGCCGCGCGCTGACGGCAATTTATGCGCCGGCATGGAATAGGTGCGGCCGGTGGAATCGATAAAGACCACCTGTTGATTGCTGCGGCCACGGGCTGCCTGCAAAAACTTGTCATTCCCTTTATAGCTCAGCGCCTTGCCATCCACTTCATGACCCTTGGCTGCCCGCACCCATCCTTTTTCCGATAACACCACAGTAATAGGTTCTGTGGGAAGAAGTTCAGTTGGATCAATGGCCTTGGCGGCTTTGCGCTCGACAATGGGTGAACGGCGCTCATCGCCAAACTCGTGGGCATCCTCAATAAGCTCTTCGCGAACCAGCTTGATCAGACGCGCTTTAGATTTCAGAATCTTGTCCAGCTCATCCCGTTCGCGAATCAATTCGTCCTGTTCCGCACGAATTTTCATTTCTTCCAGTTTCGCTAAATGGCGCAACTTGGTTTCAAGGATTGCTTCCGCCTGTATTTCCGTAAGCTTGAAGCGTTTGATTAATACCGGCTTGGGTTCGTCTTCGGTTCGAATAATGCGAATCACTTCATCGAGATTCAGAAAGGCGACCAGCAGCCCTTCGAGTATGTGCAGACGCGCCATGACCCGGTCATAGCGGAACTGCAATCGGCGGCGTACTGTTTCCTTGCGAAACTCAAGCCACTCCAGCAGT
>JAOUNW010000019.1 GCA_029880755.1 Gammaproteobacteria bacterium | reverse complement strand
CAATACGGGCAATATCAAAATCGCTGCCAACATAGGGGCCAATTTCATTTAGATACGAACCTGGGACATATTGCTTACCACCACTGCATCACGACTATTTAAAAGGTATACTACACGAACCAACCACCTTAACGGTAAAAATCATGGTGAAAATAGTTATTATTGTTATGCTGCTTTTGATAGTTGGCAGCCTGTTTTCGGCGCTGCTATTTATGTTTAAGGATAAAAGCCAGAGCGATCGCATGGTAAAAGCCTTGTCATTTCGAATTGGGCTTTCCATATTATTGTTTTTAATGCTGATGGCGGGCTACTACTTTGGGATTATTCCTCCGCAGCACAGCTAAAAGCAGGATCAGTATCTTATGACAAAAAAGGCGTTGCCCAGGCAACGCCTTTTTTGCTTAAATCGTATTTAATCAAACTAACCAATAAACAAATACAAAAAGACCCAACCAGACAACGTCTACAAAGTGCCAATACCAGGCAACACCTTCGAAACCAAAATGATGTTTAGGAGTAAAGTGGCCCTTGATACTGCGCAGCCAGATTACAATCAACATAATGGTGCCCATGGTTACATGAAACCCATGAAAGCCAGTCAACATAAAAAATGTTGCACCGTAAACACCGGTACCCAGAGTTAAGCCCATCTGCGTATAGGCATGGGAATACTCGTAGGCCTGAAACGCCAGGAAGGTAATACCTAGAGCAATGGTTAAAAATAGCCAGACAACCAGTTGTCCACGATTATCTTTTTTCAAACCCCAGTGAGCCATAGTAACGGTAAAACCGGAGGTCAGCAGAATTAAGGTATTCAACGCGGGAATGCCCCAGGCACCCATGGGGGAAAACTGATTAGGTCCTGGCTGGCTGTCGGCAGCAATCACTTCAGCGCCCTTCGGACCGGCTGTTGGCCAACCGCCTTCATAACCTGGCCACAATAACTCGTTTTCTGCAAGCCATGGCACAGCCAGTTGACGCACATAAAATAACGCGCCAAAAAAAGCAGCAAAAAACATGACTTCAGAGAAAATAAACCAGCCCATGCCCATACGAAAAGACATATCCACCTGATCGTTGAAAGTGCCTGCCTCACTTTCTCCTATCACCTGACCAAACCATTTAGCGGACAGGATCACGATAATCGCGGCACCGCCAATCATGAGCCAGGATCCGGCACTGATGCTGTTCATAAAAAGGATAAATCCCAAAGCCAGCACAAAAACCCCGACAGAGGTAATCACCGGCCACGGACTTGGTTCGGGTAAATAATAACTACCTTTTGCTGCAGACATAGTCTTCCCCTATATCGTTTTACATATTATTAATGGGTGGCACATCAGACGATGCCTCATGTGCCTTAGCATGGTGATCATGTTCATGGTTTGGCGCCATCTCCTTACCACCGTATTTCCTAGCCGATACCTTGTCTGTATTAAAAAACGCATACGACAAGGTAATGGTATCCACTTCCTGGGCCAGGCGCGCATCAACAATGAAGCGCACCGGCATTTCTTTTTCTTCCCCCGGTTGAAGTGTTTGTTCAGAAAAACAGAAACACTCCACCTTCTTGAAATAGGTCGCGGCCTTGTTCGGCGCGACACTGGGAACCGCCTGACCGGTAATGGCTTCAGCCCCAGTGTTCCGGGCATAGTATTTAACCAGCGTCAGCTTGCCCGGAGTCACTTCCATTTTTTTAACCAATGGCCTGAAGTCCCACGGCAAGCCGCTATCGGTATGGCCAGTAAATTCAACTTTTACTCTCCGGGTCGCATCAACGTTCTGGGCCTCAGCGCTCGCTACGTCAGTGCGCCCTGTTTTGCCATTTAACCCGGTTACATCACAAATCAAGTCATAAAGTGGCACTAACGCATACCCAAAGCCAAACATCAGGAGCGCAACAGTAGCCAATATAGCCAAAGTGCGGTTATTGGCCTTTTGGGTCTTGTCTGACGTCATGCCCAGGTCTTAAAAAATGCCGAAATAAAAAATGCTAGAGCGACCGCGGCTAAAATCAGGGCCGTTATTATAACTCTTTTTCGCTGCTCTGATGTTTCGGGCATGTTGTTTGCCTGCATTTATCTGCTCCAAAGAACCCGGGCGATAAACCCGGGTTCCATAACTTCTCAAGAGTTAACGTACTTGAGGCGGTGTCGAAAAAGTATGGTACGGAGCCGGCGAAGGTACGGTCCATTCCAGTCCTTCTGCACCTTCCCACACCTTGTCGGTCGCCTTCTCACCACCCTTGACAGTCTTGATCAGTATGTACAGCCATAACAACTGGGCGGCACCCAAAATAAACGCCCCGACTGAAGACCACTGATTAAACTCCGTAAACTGTAACGCATAGTCAGGAATACGGCGCGGCATACCTGCCAGACCCAGGAAGTGCTGAGGAAAGAAAGTCAGATTAAACCCTATCATGGTCAACCAAAAATGGGTCTTGCCCAACGTTTCGTTATACATATGACCTGTCCACTTGGGTATCCAGTAATAGGCGGCACCCATGAGCGCCAATACCGATCCCGCAAAAATTGTGTAGTGGAAATGCGCTACCACAAAATAGGTATCATGATATTGGAAGTCTGCCGGTGTAATAGACAGCATCAGTCCGGTAACACCACCTACAGCAAACAGAAAAACACCGGCAATAGCGTAGAGCATGGGTGTTTCAAATGTCATTGAACCGCGCCACATGGTGGCCATCCAGTTAAAGATTTTCACGCCGGTCGGCACAGCAATCAGCATGGTGGAATACATAAAGAACAACTCACCGGCCATGGGCATGCCTACTGTATACATGTGATGCGCCCAGACGATAAATGACAGGAACGCAATGGTGGCAGTTGCAAACACCATGGAGGTATAACCGAAAAGCGGCTTGCGGGCAAAGGTCGGTATAATCTGGGAAAATACACCGAAAGCCGGCAGAACCAGGATGTACACTTCCGGGTGACCAAAGAACCAGAAGATGTGCTGGAACATAACAGGATCACCGCCGCCCGCCGCATCAAAGAAATGAGTACCGAAATGACGGTCGGTCAGCAACATCGTTACCGCGCCTGCCAATACCGGAATAGAAGCAAGCAACAGGAACGCTGTAATCAACCAGGTCCAGACAAACAATGGCATTTTCATCAGCGTCATGCCGGGGGCGCGCATATTCAGGATGGTAGCAATAATATTAATTGAGCCAAGAATCGAGGACATACCCAGAATATGTACCGCCAAAATAGTGAAATCCATTCCCATGCCACCCTGCACTGTCAGCGGGGGGTAAAGTGTCCAGCCTGCTGCAGGACCGCCACCAGGCATAAATAGCGACAATACCAGTAGAGTCGCTGCAAAAGGCAACAACCAGAAACTCCAATTGTTCAAACGAGGTAGCGCCATATCCGGTGCACCAATCATCAAAGGCAATTGCCAATTGGCCAAACCGGTAAATGCCGGCATAACCGCACCAAACACCATTACCAAGGCATGAACCGTGGTCATCTGGTTAAAGAAATGAGGCTCAACCAGTTGCAATCCCGGCTGCCATAACTCTGCGCGAATAATCATGGCCATGGCGCCGCCGACCAAAAACATGGTGAAAGAGAACCACAAATACAAGGTACCGATATCTTTATGGTTTGTGGTAAACAACCAGCGACTTAAACCGGTTGGGTGTGAATCATGTGCTGACATAATTAGTCTCCTCTAAACCTGAATTCTTATCGCAGGGCTTTAACCTGGGAAGGTTGGACAACATCGCCGGTATTATTTCCGAGACCATTGCGCTCGAAGGTAATGACAGCAGCCAGATCAACATCATTAAGCTGGCCCTTGTATGCAGTCATCGCTGTACCAGCTTTTCCGTTCATAACAATATTCAGGTGATCTGCCACGGGTCCGGTTGCGATCTTGCTTCCGGTCATAGCCGGGAATACACCCGGTACGCCGGCACCGCTAGGCCCATGACAAGCTGCACAAGACTGTCCGTAAACCTTTTCACCGCGGGCAACCAAATCAGACTTTGTCCAAGTCTTACCAGCACCCGCCTGGGCGGCGACCATCTTGTCTTTCTGCACACTAGCCCACTTATTGAATTCGTCTTCGCTCACAGCCTGAACCACAATGGGCATAAATCCGTGGTCCTTCCCGCAAAGCTCAGCGCACTGGCCACGGTAAGTACCGGGTTCGTCAATCTTGGTCCAGATTTCGTTAACATACCCCGGGATAGCATCTTTCTTGACACCCAGTTGCGGTACCCACCAAGCGTGGATCACGTCATTCGCAGTCACCAGAAAGCGGATCTTTTTACCCACTGGTAATACGATAGGATTATCCACTTCAAGAAGATAATTCTCGCCCTTATCGGCCTTGTTGTTGATTTGATCCTGCGGGGTGGAAAGCGAGCTAAAGAAGCTGACATCCTGATCCAGATAGTCATATTTCCATTTCCATTGATATCCCGTGATTTTCACGGTCATCTCCGAGCCACTGGTATCATCCATCTTCAACAGGGTCGCTGTAGAAGGAATAGCCATCGCCACTAGAATCAAAAACGGGACCACGGTCCAAATCACTTCCAATGTGGAATTATCATGGAAAGTGGCGGCCTGATGACCCCGACTCTTACGGTGCATCAATATAGAATAAAACATCACACAAAAAACGATGATCATAATCACCGTTACAATCAGCGTGATGAGATTATGCAGTTCGAGCAAGTCACCGGCGATTTCGGTAACAGGGCGCTGAAAATTTAACGCATACTCAGCTGCAGCGATACCAGGCACAAACGTTGCTGCCAGTATCAAACCCAGGCGTTGAAAAACGCCCTTGAGGCTATGCAGGGAACTTATGGACATGCTTATCTCCCGGGGTTCTAAAAAAAATTAACTTGTTTTATTTTTGTGTTGGATGGTGGAACAACTACCACCCCCCACGGATTCTTAATCTTCATGCCCGATGAATCGCCTCACTGTTTGGCCTCAGAGATTGCTTCCTCCTAACAACCTACCAAACAAGTCGGTAATTCCCGGATTTTTTGACATACATCAAAAGATCGCGGGCGAAACTATCATAATGAACCCAGGGGCTGCAACTGCCTGCCTTATTTTTGTTTTAGGCAACATGATCTAGATCAAAATTAAGGGGCAATGGGGATATAAAAAATTAAAATAACCAGCGAATACCCTGATCAACCAATTATTCCCAACGCAGGGGTCGAATATTAATTTTGCCGGCAATTTGCTCAGGATTCCGGGAATCGCCCCGTATATAGGGTAATACCCCGATACAAGGGGCGGGTATCCGCCGTTCCAATGCCGAAAGATTTTCGCTCAAACAGGAAAAGTGAGGATCAATCTGATTGGCTACCCAGCCTGACAGAACCAGACCGCGCTGAATAATGGCCTCCGCTGTCAGTAATGCATGATTGATACAACCAAGGCGCATGCCCACGACCATAATGACAGGTAGGTCTAGCTCAACCACAAGATCCGCGAGGGTAAAATGTGGCGCCAATGGAACCAGCCAGCCCCCTACCCCCTCGACCACGACACAATCCGACTGGCCTACCAGTGTTTGAAATTCCTGCCGTATTCTTTCCGGGTCAACAAAAACACCGGCAAGCTCTGCTGCAATATGAGGGGCAATGGGCGGCTCAAAGACATATGGATTTACTGTTTCATAATTACATTTTATATCGGCCACGTCCCTAAGCATTTTGGCATCGGCATTGCGCAATCCGGCATTGGTAACAAATGCACCTGATGCGACGGGCTTCATGCCAGCAACGGTCAGTCCTTCTTTGTGCAATGCTCGCATGAGCCCGGCGGCAACCAGTGTCTTGCCCACGCCTGTATCGGTTCCCGTAATGAACCAGGCCGGTTTTTTACGGTCGCTCACGGCCGGTATCTGCCAACTGCACTAACAGGAACGACACTCACTCCTGCTTGATCTTTCGCCGTATCCTGACCTGCCAGTCGCCAGGCATGGCCATAAATGACTTCATAGGTCGCGGGTATCCTGTCCCCCAACGCCAGTTTTTCATAGGCAAGAGAAAACTCCCTGTACCTGTTCTTACCCATAAGCCCACGTTGTCGCTGATGTATCGCATTGGTTGCGCCAATGCCCTTTAGATCCCTCAACATTGCCGGCACACTTTCATAGGTAAGCGTTAATATCTCTGCATCGACCACGGGATCAGAAAACTGACCCTGCACCAAAAAATCACCGATGTGATGCATATCGATAAATTCATGTACGTGGGGATTGGGGTCTATTGTGGCCCAGGCCTGCTTTAACTCCTTTAATGTATCCGGACCAAAGGTTGTGAATAACAGCAGGCCACCCGGGCGCAAGACACGATAACACTCGCTAAACATTTCAACGGGGTTACACCATTGCAGTGTCAAATTGGAAACAAGCAAATCGACGGAACCATCCTGTAATGGCAAAACCTCTGTATCGGCACACAGCAGACTCCTATGACATGTATCACCGGGCACGGATGCCGCCACTTCAAGCATCGATAAAGCAATATCAACACCGACCTGCGATGCCTCAGGATACAACTTGTGCAATCGATTCAGGCAATACCCTGTTCCGCACCCCAGGTCAGCGATGATCTGGGGAGAAAATGTTTTAATCAATGCCAGCCTGTCCAAAAGCCGGTCACCCACCTCTCGCTGCAGTGCTGCCGAGTGATCATACCCGTGAGCGGCACGTTCAAAGCTCCGACGAAGGGCGCGTTTACTCAAGCTATACATTAGCCATTACCCGGGTTTGAAAAAATTCATCCACATGACTCATGAATTTCTTGGGCTGCGCCAAAAATGGGATATGTCCAACACCGGAAAAAATTTGCAAGCCACTATCAGGAATCTTATCCGCCAAATAGCGAGCCGCCCCCTCCGGTACAACGCGATCTCTGTCACCGTGAACCACCAATGACGGTTGCGTTATCTGGATTAACCGTGCTCGCAAATCAGACTCTTTTAGCAGCTTCAATCCACCCAACAATGCCTTCTGGTCTGGCGCATCATACTGGAAAATCTGCTGGCGCAGGACTTTTGCAATTTGACGGAACTCCCGGTCATCCCCCAACTGCAGACTCAAGAATCGAGTCAATGTCTGCTTATAATTACTACTCAAATCCCCGGAAAAACTATTCAACAACTCCGGGGGCATTCCATCCTGCCAGTCTGTCGACTGTACAAATTTGGGCGTAGTGCCGACCAGAACAAGACCTTTGACTGCATCAGGCCAGGCCAACGCAGCCTCCATACTTACAATACCACCCAGGGACCAACCCACCCATGTGGCTTGCGGTGGCGCAACCTGGGCGATCTGCTCGGCAACAGTCCGCAAACTGTAACTGCCTGAATAATCCCGACTACGCCCATGCCCGGGAAAATCAATCACCGTTACACGATAATGGCGTGCCATAACATCAATGATGGGCTGCCATACGTGGCCATTCATGCCCCAGCCATGAATCAGGACAATATCGTTACCACTGCCATGCTGCTCAAAAAAAATCGTCATGACGTCGGTATTTCTGCCAATGCTTCCAGAAGTTTCGCTACATGAGACATATCATGCAGCGCAGACAACGTTATGCGCAGACGCGCTGTCCCCACCGGCACAGTCGGTGGACGAATGGCACTAACCAGAATACCCTTGGATCGCAAACTGTTACTGGCTTGCAAAGCGCGTTCACTGTCACCCAACACCATAGGTTGAATGGCTGTTTCTGAAGACATAAGACTCAGCCCCAGTTCTTCAGCGCCACGACGAAAAGCAGTAATCAGTTTCTGTAGATGGTCTCGCTTTTCGGGTTCCTGACGAACGATGCGCAGACTCTCACGAGTTGCTTCGGCCAGGCATGGAGGTAAGGCGGTGGTATAGATGTAGGTGCGTGCTTCCTGTATCAGCAGCTCGATAATGTCGCTATCGCCGGCAACAAAAGCACCGAAGGTTCCTAAGGCTTTACCTAACGTACCCATTAATATCCTGTTGCCGGACACCTTGAGCCCTGATAATTCATAGGAACCACCACCGGTAGCCCCCACAACTCCCAGACCGTGAGCATCATCGATCAATAACCAGGCATTAAAACGTGACGCCATACTGTTCAATTCGGTCACAGGCGCCAGATCACCATCCATGCTAAAGACGCCATCACTCATGATCATTTTTTGACAAGAAGACGGCGCGGTCTCCAGCAATGATGCCAGCCTCGCGGTATCACTATGGGGGTAGCGTTTGATAGTAGCTGCCGACAGTCTGGCGCCGTCCAGCAACGAGGCATGATTTAATTTATCTTCAAATAATATGTCCTTCCGCCCCAACAGTACCGAGGCAACGGCCAGATTCGCCATATAGCCGGTAGAAAACAATAATGCCCTTTCAGCGCCAACAAATTGCGCCAGCTCCTCTTCCAAGTGATGATGGGCCGCCGTGTGGCCAGTAATAAGGTGTGACGCCCCAGCACCAACGCCGTACCTTTCCATGCCTTTTTGGCAGGCGGAGCTCACCCGGGGATCAGCGGCCAAACCGAGATAGTCATTGCTACTAAAATTTAGAAACGATTGGGACCCTATCCTTATATAAACACCCTGCCCGGCTTCGCTCGTCTGACGGTCACGGAACAGGTGTTGTTGCTGCCGATGGGCCAATCGTTGCTGTAAATTAGTCATTTGGAAAAAATAGCGCTCGCCAACGGCAACGGAGTCAAGGTATACATGCTGGAGGAAATTAAGAGGCAGCAGTTTAACGGCTCCCTGGTATCTGTCAACATGGATCAGTGACATTGGTTTACAATAGATTAATATATAGGCAATTCTTGTACTGGAATCGCTGTACTTTTTGTTCAGAACCGCTGCCACTAATGCAGGATTTATGTCTCTCCTGCCAGAAGCTTCTTCCTTATATTGGTGGCGGCAATCATGACTCACGCTGCCGACGCTGTGCCAATACGCTGAATCTTGCCCAACAATTGGACTTGGTGTGCGGGGTCTGCCAGGCTCACCCCCCGGACTACCATCTGGTTCGCACCCTGTTTCCCTATCAATTTCCCGTTGATCAACTTATCCATCGCCTTAAATATCAACGCCAGCTGCCCAATGCTCGTATGTTGGGTAATCTTTGGGCAAATACCCTGTCCTCGCAGATTGACAGACCGACTGTAGAGCTTTTGCTTCCGGTTCCCCTGCACCGCAGGCGGCTGCGCCAACGAGGCTTCAATCAGTCGCTTGAGTTGGCTAAGCCATTGGCCCGGCACCTGAACCTGACCATTGACCGCCATGCTCTCAAGCGTGCTATCGACACGCCTCCACAAACAGAACTTTCCTTTAAACACCGTAGAAAGAATGTACAAGGCGCCTTCAAGGCTGATGCAACCAGATTGCGGGGAAAACGGGTAGCCGTTGTGGATGATGTCATGACTACAGGTAGCACCGTATCAGCCATTGCGACCTGCCTAAAAAAAGCAGGGGTAAAATACTGCGAGGTATGGGTGCTCGCCAGAGCCTAAATACTCAATCAGCAACCGGCTAAATGGCGGCCTGTTGATTGAGCACCATGCTCTTCAACCCATCAGTTACGGATACAGAGTCAATACCGGCAATCTGTTTAAGGGGTTTGATATTGAGGATATGAAGCTCACCGCGTGGTGTTTCAATAATACCTCTTCTCTTGAAATCCGAGATCAGGCGACTGACGGTCTCTACAGTCAAACCGAGGAACTGGGCCATTTCTTTACGCGACAAGGGTAACAACAACTTTATAGGGAGCTGAGTTTGGGTAATACGAGGGATCAATGACAAAATAAACAAAGCAACCTTCTCTTCAGATGACTTTTGCCCCAACATGTGAATCAAATTTTGGGCAAATGCTAATTCCTGGTTCAGCATCCGGATGGTTTTCTGGGCAACGATGGGATTCTCTGCAAATACCTTTGTCATGTCCGGCTGCCGGATGGTGCATGTCATAACAGGTGTCAACGCTTCCGCCGTATAGGTATGTTTACTGTCGCCCAGGACATCGAATCCAACCACATGCCCCGCCAGACATAAACCGACAATTTGCTCATTCCCATCCGCATCGGAAAGACTGAGTTTGACCATGCCTTCTCTAACTATATGCAGATAGTCGCCCTCCTGCCCCTGCTGGAAAATAATATCTCCCTCATCATAGTAATTCTTGGCAATCTTCCCGCGGATATCGCACACATGCTCCGGGCTCAACCCGGAATACAAATGGGCCTCGCAAAGGAGACAATCATCATTTTGGCAAACACAGGAGACCATAAAACCTCACCACTTTAATCCCTAGTAAGAAAAATTGACCGAATCATTACTATGTTATAGACCAGATTACAACACTCAATTGTGTAGTATTTTAGTGCACTTTTAACCAGAATAGGCCCATCCCGGACTCTCCTATATGATTCAACAGCTTATTGAGTCAGCGAGAGGCCAAATCGCAGCTCGGTTGAGCGTCGCCAGCCTGGAAACGCGTGCCCCAAATAAAGCCCGCAAAATATTGACATAGATCATTGAATATTAGGGCAATTAGGGCAAAGGTAGCGTTTGGGAACAACGAAAAACGAAATCGAAATCTCGGTGGCAATCGGAGTAATTCAGGCATGATTCAACCCAAAACAGTTCCTGAGGGTTCGCCGCTCTACCGGGCAAGCCACCTTGGTTTTATCCCTAACCGATTTTCGCTTCGAATTCTTTTGCTAACGGCCATACTAACAATGACAAACAGCCTAACCACATTAGCCAGCGATCCGCATATTGGGAAGAGGCCTGTGCAACTTGCCCTCAAATCCCAGGATGTGCCCAGGCTATTGTCACAATCAAAACTAACGAAAGCGGATATTCCCAACCCGCACTGGCAAAAGGACCAATGCAATACTTGTCACAAAGACAAGGCCCGGAAAGACAACCTGAATCTCCAGGTCAAGGATATCAACACACTATGCAGTAATTGTCATAGCAGCATCTCATCTCATAGCTATATCCACCCGGTAAATATGAAGCCCGCGAAAGAAATGATTAAAAAAATGTCTCCATCCTTCAAGGTAACCCTTTCGCGCACAAAAGGCCTGGTAAGCTGCGTTAGTTGTCATGACCTACCCATGACTTGCCGGGAAGAACGCAGAAAGGAGCGGGCGCTGAATCCCATCTTTCTTCGCGGCGGTCCCTATGAGCCTCGTATTGCAATATGCTTCCAATGCCATAACAAGGAAAAATACGCGCACCTGAACCCGCATGATCAGATCGATAATAAAGGCAAAGTAAAAACTGAAAGCTGCCCGATATGCCATAGCAACCACAACGAACTTCAACAGGTGAAAAGTATTGATAACTTGGCTTTTAATTTCGGGCCCGATCTTTCGTCCATGTGCACAGGATGTCATCCCTGGAAACCGCACCCTGGCGGCGGTCACACCTTTACTGGACGTGGAGGATCGCCCGATCATCTGGTTGCTCCTTCCCAAAAAATGCTCGAATATATGGCTATAAAGCAAAAAGAACTTAAGGTGACGCTTCCTATGGAACCAGGCACCGGCAAGATTTTTTGTGGGACATGTCATAATCCCCATGAAGCGGGTATCATAAAAACCGCCGCTCTCGCAAAAGGAGCGGACAGCAATCACCGCTTGCGCCTGCAAGCCATTTGTACCAGTTGTCATACCAAATGAACATATTTCATGGGCGGATTATGAAATATACCAAAACAACTAGCTGCCTACTCACGACAACCAGATACCTGCTATTGGGTATGGGTCTATTACTGGCCAGCGGGGCCTTCAATAATGCCTTCTCATTTGAGGATGATGAGGGGTGCCTGATGTGTCATAAATACCCCATGATGGGTCGTATCACTGATGACGGGGTAAAGCGCTTATATTATGTCATGCCAAATGTATACCAACGCACTGTGCACCGGAATGTCCCCTGCGGAGACTGCCATTCCTACATCAAGGAACTGCCTCACAAGCCAGTCAAGGAAGGCGTTACCTGTAACAGTGAGTGCCACTCAATCAAGAACCCGGCAACAGGAAAACAATTCAGTCATAAAGTAATCTATGACGCCTACAAGCAAAGTATTCATGGCCGATCAAAAGCGGCAGAGGGCCCTGACGCCGATAAACCCTACTGTATTACCTGCCATAGCAACCCGCTGTATAATCCGGCTGAAGCAGCTCCACCGAAACATATAGTTGATCGTTGCGTTGTTTGTCATGAAGACAGAAAATTTGCTGAACGATGGTATAACCATACCAGCAGGCGAATTCGTGAAGTACGAAGAACTTCGGAGGAGATAGTGCACCTATGTTCCTCTTGCCATGGAAATAAAGAACTGGTTGAAAAGCATGTTGATTTGGCAAAAGCGGAGAACCGTGATTTGGGTAAGAAATTTTCCGTGGCTGTGACCTCATATAAAGAGAGTTTTCATGGAAAACTGACCCAGTACGGGTTCAAAAAAACTGCCAATTGCCTCAATTGCCATGCACAGGAAAAGAATTATTTCCGCAGCGTCCATGAAATACGGCCCTCGCGTGATCCGCTGTCACCGGTTCATAAAGACAACAAACTTGAAACATGCCAACAATGCCATGTCCATGCTGACGAAAACTTCGTTAACATCGACCCCCACCCAACCAGTCATCGAGGCGATAATCCGTTTCGCTATTACGCGGAGACTATTTATAACTTTGTCAGCGAAATTGTAATAGCAGGACTGGTTGGCATATCTCTTTTCGAGACATTCGGCAGAAAAAGGGATGGCGCTGCCTGGAGACTTAAATTCGGCAGCACATGGAGGAGAAAAAGTAAGCATGGGCGAGACCGCGTTGTTTAAATGATACTTGGATTCACATATAACAGTGGGAGAAAGAAATGATTTTGTCCGATGAGGCAAAAAATGTTCTGGAAACATCAATGCGCCAGAACAAAATTACCGATGATGAGCGTGAGGAGGTATTACAACTCATCGCCGGGCTACCCGATGACCGGGTACTTCTATACAAAAATGTGGTATCCAATCCAATTGGGGATCTGCCGCGCTACTCCATTCATATTCGTATTCAGCACATGCTCACATTTGTGACATTTCTTACTCTAGCATTTACCGGGTTGCCAATTCATTTCGGTGAGGCGTTTTGGGCGCAACCATTCAATTCAATTTTAGGCGGAGTAGAAATCACGCGAATCATCCACCGAACATTGGCGTCCATAATGATCTTTTCCATGATATATCATTTGTTCACCATCACTTTCGGCGCTCTTTGGCAATTAAAAAGAGGGCGATTTGACATTCGGCGTACAGTCATCCCTTTATGGAAAGATGTTCGTGATTTTAATGAAGACGTGCTTTATTTTGCCGGGAAACGAACGCAGCGACCAGAGATGGACAAGTTTATGTATAAACAGAAAATACACTATTTTGCCGCAGCGTTTGGCAACATGGTAATGATAATTTCAGGATCGACATTTTTGTTTCCCGAATTCTGGGCAGCAATTCTACCCGGATCTTTGACCTCATATTTTCAGGAGCTAATGCGACTGTCTCATCCACATGAGGCATTACTCGCGCTTCTGGTAATCGCCTTCTGGCATTGGTACAACGTCCACCTTGCCCCGGGAAGGTTTCCTATGCAATGGACTTTTCTTACCGGGAAGATTACCCGGGAACATCAGATTGAAGAGCATTTCCTCGAATATCTTCGGAATTTGGTGGAAATACCCAGGGAGCGCGCGTTGTTAAGAGACATGCTGGAAAGCCGGGAACTACTGGTTACTCAGAACGATGATGTCAAACCGGTCACGGACACTGCGGGGTTATCATGATTGAACCTATGACAACATTGCAGAAGATCATAGCTTATAGCTCTCTGTTATTTGTATTTGCCTGGACGATATTCGGTATTTATACCATTTGGCTTTACGCGACTGAATGAGATTTATGTCATGAGCATATTGGAGAAACAGTAATGCATGACAGCGCAACGGTTAGTACAGTTTTGGTAGTTGCAGCAGTATTGCTGTTCTTCCTGCTTGGCGTAGCCATTATGATCGTTATTGACCATAAGGCCAAGTTGCCCGGCGGGTTTACTGATGACCCGTTCAGTATAACGGGCATGCGCAGAAATCACCCAGGCATAGCCTTTGTTACGGCCACCATATTGGTATGTATTATCCTGAGCCTGATTTTTGAACTCACAATCACCCTGGTGGAAAGTCTTGGGATAAAGCCGGAAACCAAAGAGCCCTTGTTAATGTCGGAATTAGCAGAACAACGCTCAGTGGAACGTATTAGACATTTCCATAACCTCCCGGATCAGTTTTTACCTGTTCAAGGGAAGAAAAATATTTGTTTTTCCTGTCATGGAGACTTCCCTCATTCCAAGGAACCCATGGTACGTACGATGCTGAATATGCATACACAGTTCGTAGGTTGTATGACCTGCCATACTGACACAAGGAAGATCCCTGAACAGGAATTATCGCTTCGTTGGCTGAATTACTCAGGCAAAGAGGTAAAGGGGCCTCCTTTTGGTACAGATATCAATTCGGTTACTGGCGAACTTATCGAGACCGATGACTATTATTCGAAGATCGTCGCCTACCACAGGTCTGGCAGCAGTGAAACGTTGCTGGAAATCACAGCTGACGATCCCAGAATGCAGGAATTTGAAAAACTGAAACACAAACTTTCAGATGCCG
Organism: Gammaproteobacteria bacterium; assembly: GCA_029880755.1. Taxonomy (GTDB): domain Bacteria; phylum Pseudomonadota; class Gammaproteobacteria; order Acidiferrobacterales; family SZUA-150; genus JAOUNW01. Next base: position 4,113 of record JAOUNW010000019.1, on the reverse strand, counting down.
ATAAAGACGCTGTTAAAAAGCGCTTTCATAATCTGGTGAGCGTTAAAGGTCGTTTTTGCAGTCGTTGCCACACGGACGAAGATAAAAGTTATGTTCCCTTCCAGAACCTGGGTTTTTCGAAACAGCGCACCCAGGAGCTAACGAATTTGAACATTATTGGGCTTATCGAAAAGTATAAGGATTTCTACATGCCGACACTTCTAAAGAGTGATAAATCGCTGCCGCCTATCGAAGTACTGACCGGTCCAAATAGCACCAAGAATAAGTCAATAAATAAAATGGGCAAGGACCCGAAATCCTGGTGGAAGGAACAATATGATACCCCGGCAAAAACAAAATAGGTTTGAATATCTTTCCCGGAATTCTCTTTTCATTCTGTCCCTGGTTTTAGTTTTTCTATCTCCCCTGCATGCAGGGTTAAAAACAAAAAGCGTAACCCAGCTCTTTGTTCTGGATAGTGCCCCTCCAAATGGGCTTGAACTGCCAACAGATGTGGCCGTTAACAAAGACGGTGTAGCATATGTCGTAGATAGCGGTCATAACCGCATTGTCGCTTTTAACAAAAAGGGAAAATACCTTTTTGCTTTCGGGGAGCATGGGTCAAAGAATGGACAATTTAAACACCCTGTTGGTATTACAATAGATGGCTCGAATCAAGTTTATATTGCCGATAAAAATAACAGCAGAATACAAATATTTGATGCCAAGGGACAATGGCTGAAATCAATCCCTGTTGAGCGCTCCAGCCGATCTCTAATGCCTGTCGATGTTGCCGTTAACCCAAACAATAACCAAATCCTGGCAACGATCAACAACACTCATGAAATTCTCAGATACAGCCAGGATGGCCGCCTTTTAGGAACATGGGGTGGTGAAGGTGTCGATAAGGGTAAATTTAGATACCCTGCTACGATGGCAATTTCCGGTAAAGGTCAAATCTATGTAGTAGACGTACTTAATACTCGGGTCCAGGTCTTTAGCAGTACAGGGGAATCTCTGGTGAATGTCGGCCAATGGGGTATTTTGTCGGGTGAGTTTTTTCGACCAAAAGGTGTAGCGTTGGATCTAGAGGGAAATGTTTACGTGGGTGACAGTTTCATGGATGTGATCCAGGTCTTCGACAGCTCTCACCGCTTTCTGTATGTGCTGGGTAAAAGGGACAAACCTCGGCGTTTCGTTAGTGTGGCTGGCATTGCGGTCGATAATGATCAGCGATTGTATGCTGTCGAAATGCTGGAGCACCGTGTGTCCGTGTATTCTTTGGAAAAATGAAATCGTTCCTTTGCAATTACCCAACCCTGACAGGTTTTCTAAAGACCTTTCAGTACAGTAGTATTTACTTTCTCGTCTTGCACTTGGCTACTCTATCCCTGTCTGCCCAGGCGGCACGGGACGTTGGAGAGCAAAGAGAATGTGCTACCTGCCATATCATGTGGCTACGTGATTTCAAGCGCTCAGATGTGACACCGTTAATCGACTACGACCCCAAACCTGTATCCAAAACAGGCAAAGAGGATGTCGCCAGCACAGAGCGCATGTGTTTTTCCTGTCATGATGGCTTTGTTCTCGACTCTCGTCAAACATGGAAGAAATCCGGCCACGGGCATCCTGTCGGAGTTAAACCATCCAGAGATGTCCAGATTCCGACCTCAAAGGGAAAAATAGTGTTTCCATTAAATGACGACGGCAAAATATATTGTGGAACCTGTCATACTGCTCATGGAGTCGACTGGCAACAAAAAGAATCACCCATATTCATGCGAGCCAAAAATATTAACTCCAGTCTTTGTCTTGCCTGTCACCTGAATCGCGGTACAGGGCCTTCCGAGGGCAATCATCCAGTGTTTGAACCCTTATTACAACAACCGGACAACTTGATTGTGGCAGGCGCGAAGCTGGGACGAGACAGAACAGTAATCTGTGAAACATGTCATAGCGCCCACAACGCCTCGAATCGTAAAATGCTGGTAACCCACAACCGTGATTCACACCTTTGTCAGCAGTGTCATGAGAATAAAAAAGCCGTTCTGGGATCCAAACATGATATTGGTTTAATGATCCCGGACGCAAAAAATTATAGTCAACAGACACCGGAACAATCAGGGCCCTGTGGTGCCTGCCACACAGCTCATAAGGCCCTTGGGCCGGCTCTTTGGGCGAGGCAGTCAACTGAGGGAAGTGACCCCGCATCAGCGGCCTGTGTTGGCTGCCACAATAAGGACGGTCTTGCGAAAGACAAGATTACGGGGGAGCACAGCCATCCCGTCTCTGTTTCCATTAATAAGGCTGGGGTAACCGTATCCCCGACTGGATGGAATGCCTCTGCTCAAGCCAACCGGAAAGAACCGATCGTGGCGCTTCCTCTTTATGATAGTAATGGTGTACACACACACGAGAATGGCAATGTCGGCTGCGGTACATGTCATGACCCGCACAACTGGTCGCCTGGTGGTGAGTCACTTACGAGGAAGGAATTGAACAAAGTTGACGGAAATGCCGATAACAGCTTTTTGCGCATTACCGGAAAGAACGGCTTGACACTCTGCACTAACTGCCACAGCGAAAAGCTTGCAATCCTGAATTCCAAACATAGCGGTGATTTTCAGAAACCGGGTAAATCAAAAAAAATATCCAAACAGGACGATAAAAATAGTAACGTATGTGCTAACTGTCATGCCCCCCATAATGCCAGAAATGTCCTGCTATGGAATCATGACTTGGCTTCCGGAAAGGGTCACGTTGAAAAGATGTGCAGCCATTGCCATGCCGATGGACAATCGGCAGAGGCAAAAAAAATACAAGGACATACTCACCCCATGACTGTTGAATTAAAGCAGGGAATGGAACCCAGCCTGCCTTTGTTCAACCAAAAGGGTCGCGCACCCAAACAATCCGGAAAAATCGATTGCGCGACCTGTCACGATCTACACCAGTGGAATCCCGCCGATGTAGCCGATGTTTCGGGAAAGGATCCGGAAACCGAGGGTAACGGCCTGAATAGCTTCCTCCGACTGTCAGCAGCCGGTGGGAGCACACTGTGTACTGAATGCCATAAGGAGAAAGCGATAATCGCCAACAGTGACCATGATATGCGAGAAAAAAGCCTGGACACCGGGTTATGTGGTGCCTGCCATGCCGCCCATAACGCCAAGACTGAAATAGCCTTATGGGCATTGCCAGTACCGGATGCCTCAGATACGGTGTCAGGATACTGCAAAAACTGTCACGCACCGGGCAAGTCAGCTTCACAAAAAGTTCCGGGTGAGTCTTCTCATCCGGATAAGGTGACAGTATGGTCGGCTGACATGAGAAAGAAATTTGCAAGAGCCAGCAAGGAGTCTATGCCGGTCTATAATCAGCATGGCAAGCCAGACATAAAAGGCGCTATCGTCTGCACCACCTGCCATGAGCCGCACCAATGGAGTCCAGATAAAATAATGCTAACTTCCAAAAAAGAGATTGAAGGAGATATTACCAACAGTTTTCTGCGTGTATCCAATAGCGAGAATTTTGTCTGCACAGATTGTCATGGATTGGATGCCATCTTCCGTTATAAATACTTTCACAGCAAATCTGCCCACAAAAAGCACCCGCTTTACCTAAAATAAGATTTGGCAATAGAATACAATTTATGTTTCATGTTGTTTTATTCCAGCCGGAAATTCCCCCTAACACCGGCAATATTATCAGACTGTGTGCCAATACCGGCAGCGCATTGCATTTGATCAAGCCCCTAGGATTTTCCATTGATGATAAGCAGTTACGACGCGCCGGCCTTGATTACCATGACTTTGCCACAGTGCAACAGTACTCGTGTTTGGATGAATGCATAACCGATGTGGACCCAGGCAACCTATATATGTTTTCCACCAAAGCCAAAACTGTTTATACCTCGGCTCATTTCAAGAAAGGTGATATGTTGGTGTTTGGATCGGAAACCCGAGGACTACCAAAGAATATTCTCGAGTCTGTATCCGGAGAACAGCGACTAAGACTGCCCATGCACACCAGTAGCCGCAGCCTGAATCTGTCCAACACCGTGGCGGTAGTCATTTATGAGGCCTGGCGGCAATTGGGTTTTTCAAGCGCCGGCTGACCAGGGACTTTTATTGT
>JAOUNW010000150.1 GCA_029880755.1 Gammaproteobacteria bacterium | reverse complement strand
AGGGTGTTGGACAGATCCCGGAAGTAAACCGGTTGCTGGTGGGTGCCACCGAGCACTCATCTGTGATCAAGACCGCCCAGGCTTTGTCTGAACAGGGCTGGCAGGTTGAAACCGTTGGCGTAGATGGGAATGGGTTAGTTGATCAGGATCATTTTCTGGCTTGCCTGGATGCCTCACCATCGATGGTGTCAGTTATGCTGGCAAACAACGAGACCGGCGTCATCCAGTCGATAGCGCCTCTTGCAGCGATGGTTCGGGATGCTGGTGGTATTATGCATACCGATGCGGTCCAGGCTGCTGGTAAAATAGGCATTGATTTTGCTGAGACCGGGGCGCATTTGATGACACTGTCAGCACATAAGATTTACGGCCCCAAAGGTGTTGGGGCCTTGATAGTGGATAAAGCCCTAAAACTTTCTCCGCTCATTCATGGCGGTGGTCAGGAAAAGGGTTACCGGGGTGGCACGGAAAATGTACCGGCAATTGTTGGTTTCGGTGCTGCAGCCATGTTGGCTAAACGAAAACTGGTGTCAGAATCGATACGACTGCAAGGGCTGAGAGACAGGTTGCAGTCCGGACTCAGGGCGCTGGGAAAGATACAGATTTTTGGCGAGAATGCGCCTCGATTGGCCAATACGGTATTTTTTTCTGTGCCTGGCATTGATGGGGCAGCATTGTTGCTGGCGCTTGATAAAGCTGGATTTTCTGTCTCTAGCGGTTCGGCCTGCTCCAGTGAGCGGCTGGCGCCGAGTCATGTATTGCTGGCTATGGGTGCCGAGGAAGAGATTGCTCGCGGCGCCATCCGCGTGAGCCTGGGTCAAGACAATGACGCCCATGATATTGACGAATTTGTGGAAGCTTTGGGGCGCGAGATACAGAATACGCGCCGTTTGATTAATCGTGCAGCAGGTTAGCGGTTGCTGGTGTTGCCTAAAAATACTATTCAGGTGGAGAAAACATAAGAATGGATAAGCCGATTTATTTGGACTATTCCGCTACCACACCGTGTGACCCACGCGTGGCAGATAAGATGTGCCGATATTTAACGTTGGAGGGTGAGTTCGGCAATCCGGCGTCACGCTCTCACCCCTTTGGTTGGAATGCGGAGAAGGCCGTGGAAGAAGCACGTGGTCATGTGGCTGCATTGATAGGCGCTGACTCCAAAGAAATTGTCTGGACTTCCGGCGCTACGGAGTCCGATAACCTGGCGATCAAAGGTGCTGCCCATTTTTATCAAAAGAAAGGGAAACATATTATTACCTGCAAGACAGAACACAAGGCCGTCTTGGACACCTGCCGGCAACTGGAGCGTGAAGGTTTTGAAGTGACTTATCTTGATCCGGAGCCCAGTGGTTTGATCAATCTGGAAAAATTAAAGGCGGCCATTCGACCTGACACCATCCTGATATCGCTTATGCATGTGAATAATGAGATCGGCATTATTCAGGATATCGCGGCCATCGGGGCCATCACGAGGCAAAAGGGTATTATTTTCCATTGCGATGCCGCCCAGAGCGCGGGAAAAATACCCGTCGATGTCGAAACCATGAATGTTGATTTGATGTCGCTGTCGGCGCACAAAGTCTACGGACCAAAAGGTATCGGTGCGCTTTATGTGCGCCGCAAGCCGCGGGTGCGCATAGAAGCTCAGATGCATGGCGGGGGTCATGAACGTGGTATGCGTTCCGGTACCCTGGCAACTCATCAGATCGTGGGCATGGGTGAGGCGTTTCGAATTGCCAAAGCCGAGATGGCGGATGAGGCAGCCAGGCTGCGAGGGTTGCGGGATAAGTTGTTGCAGGGATTTCAGGAGATGGAAGAAGTTTATGTTAATGGCGATCTGGCGCATCGCATCCCGGGTAATCTGAATATCAGTTTCAATTACGTCGAGGGCGAGTCCTTGATCATGGCGTTAAAGAATCTGGCGGTTTCCTCGGGTTCTGCCTGTACCTCCGCCAGCCTGGAACCCTCCTATGTGCTGCGTGCCCTCGGCCGTTCCGACGAGCTAGCCCATAGCTCTATACGGTTTACCCTGGGTCGTTTTACTACGGAAGAAGATGTAAACTATGCTATTGAGCTGGTGAAACAAAAGATTGGCAAGCTCCGTGAGTTGTCGCCTCTGTGGGATATGTACAAAGAAGGGATCGACCTTAACAGCGTTAAATGGGCAGCTCACTAGAGAAGTATAGAAAGCTGGAGAAGAAAGAATGGCATACAGTGATAAAGTGCTGGATCACTATGAAAATCCAAGGAATGTGGGGTCCATGGATAAAGATGATAGCTCGGTGGGCACCGGTATGGTGGGTGCACCCGCCTGTGGCGATGTTATGCGCCTTCAGATTAAGGTAAGCAAAGACGGTGTTATTGAAGATGCCAAGTTTAAAACCTATGGATGTGGCTCAGCCATTGCATCAAGTTCATTGGTGACTGAATGGGTTAAGGGCAAAACTCTGGAGCAAGCCCAGCAAATCAAGAATTCCCAGATAGCGGAAGAGCTGGCACTGCCGCCGGTCAAGATTCATTGCTCGGTATTGGCGGAAGATGCGATTAGAGCGGCGGTTGAGGATTATCAATCTAAACAGTCCGAGAAGGATGACTCATCCTCAAGCGCGGCATAAAGAACAGTAGGGCAAGATATGGCAATTACTCTTACAGAAAATGCAGCGAACCGGATTCGTGATTTTCTCGGCAAACGAGGCAAAGGTGATGGCATTCGCCTGGGTGTGAAAACGACGGGTTGTTCCGGCCTGGCATATGTTCTTGAGTTTGCTGATGGTGCCGAATCCACTGATGAAATTTATGAAAGCCATGGCGTAAAGGTCTATGTTGATCCAAAGAGTCTCGTCTACATCGACGGTACTGAACTGGATTATGGAAAAGAAGGTCTTAATGAAGGGTTTAAATTCAATAACCCCAACGTTAAAGACGAGTGTGGTTGCGGCGAAAGTTTTACCATCTAGGCCGGGCTGGCAGGTTCGGTGATGCTTGAAGAACTGGGGCGCAATTATTTCGAGTTGTTTGGAATTCCAAAAAGCTTTGAGATCGATAACACGCAATTAACCGGCCGGTATCACGATCTTCAGCGCCGGTTCCATCCCGACAAATATGCCAATGCCTCCGATCAGGAAAGGCGTTTATCCATGCAGGTAACCGCACAGATCAATGAGGCGTTACAGACGTTGCGTGATCCTGTTCGCCGCGGCAGATATTTGCTCATGTTGGCGGGTATCGAAATGAATGATGAAACTGATACAAAGATGGACCCTGGTTTTCTGATGGAGCAGATGGAGTTGCGGGAGGCTTTGGCGGCAGTCGATACAACGTCTAATCCTCTGGCCAAATTGGAAGAAATAATGACTGAGGTGGATGGTGGGCGAGAAGTTCGTCTTCAGAAATTAAGTCAGTTGTTTTCAGCGGGTGACGATAAAGCGCATAGTGAAATCAGGAAATTATTAAGAGAGTTACAATTTCTACAGAAAATTTACTCCGAGATTGAGGAACTGGAAGAAGTATTTATATAGATTCAGTTTCTCAGGCAAATAGACTAATCAAATATGGCACTACTGCAAATAAGCGAGCCGGGAGAATCAACTGCTCCGCACCAGCATAGGTTGGCGGCAGGTATAGATTTGGGCACGACAAACTCATTGGTGGCATCAGTACGTAGCGGTGTCGCCGAAGCGTTGCCGGATGTCCAGGGTCGGAAAATTCTGCCTTCTGTGGTGCGTTATCAGAAAAATATGGCACCTATAGTGGGTCATGAAGCTTTGGACACGCTGGAGGCTGATCCGGCAAACACCATTGTGTCGGTCAAGCGCTTAATGGGCAGGGGAATGGCGGAAATCGCCCAGCCTGGTGGTGACGCGCTTTACGAGTTTATTAAAGGTGATTCGAGTGTGCCCCGCATTAAGACCAGCGCCGGCGAGCATAGTGCCATAGAGGTATCCGCTGAAATACTGAAAATATTGAAGCTGCGCGCAGAACAAACACTGGGTGGTGAGCTGTCAGGTGTGGTTATTACAGTACCGGCGTATTTTGATGATGCCCAACGACAGGCAACCAAGGATGCTGCTCGGTTGGCCGGATTGAAGGTGTTGAGGCTTATCAATGAACCAACCGCTGCGGCACTTGCGTATGGGCTCGACAGAAATCCGGAAGGGGTGTTCATCGTTTACGATCTGGGCGGTGGGACATTCGATGTGTCGGTATTGAGCCTGAGACAGGGGTTATTCCAGGTAATGGCCACTGCAGGCGATTCCGCTCTCGGTGGCGACGACATGGATCAGGCCTTGGCCCGCTGGGCCCTGGAACAGGCCGGGCAGGAGACCATCAGTTCCGATAACTTGCGCGGCCTGTTGCATCGGGCACGCAAGGCAAAAGAGGAGCTCACTTCTCAGGAAAAGACAGCATTGGTGATCAGTGGCGACATGAA
>JAOUNW010000075.1 GCA_029880755.1 Gammaproteobacteria bacterium | reverse complement strand
TCATTGCTCTAGTTGTCATGGCGCAGACCGGCTAGGCGGCGTCGGCCCGGCACTGTTACCGGAAAATCTCACACGTTTAAAAAAGAAAGAGGCAGTTTCTGTTATTGGTAGCGGACGTGCCGCTACCCAGATGCCGGCATTTGAAAAAATCCTGACTTCGGAACAAATCATATCTCTAGTGGATATGATTTACACGCCTCTGGCCAGTGTTCCGCCATGGGGTATGGAGCAGATCGGGAAGAGTCAAATATTGCATCACGACGTTGCAAAATTATCTGCCAAACCAGTATTTACAGCGGACCCAATGAATCTATTTATCGTAGTGGAAATTGGTGATCATCATGTGACACTGCTCGATGGAGATAGTTTTACCCCTATTCACCGTTTTGCCAGCCGTTTTGCCCTGCATGGTGGTCCGAAGTATTCCCCCGACGGAAGGTTTGTCTATTTTGCCTCAAGGGATGGATGGATCAGTAAGTATGATATTTACAATCTGACACTGGTTTCTGAGGTTCGCGCTGGCATCAATACGCGCAACGCCGCTGTCTCCGGAGATGGGCGCTATGTAATGGTTGCCAATTATCTACCGCATACATTGGTCGTTCTGGATGCAACAGACTTATCACCCCTGAAAGTCATACCGGTGACCGATGATAAAGGAACATCATCTCGAGTAAGTGCTGTTTACGATGCCGGACCACGAAACAGTTTTATTGCTGCCCTGAAAGATATACCGGAAGTATGGGAGATTCCCTACAGTGATAATCCGGAACCAATATACCCGGGCCTGGTCCATGACTATCGCATGGGAGAGGGATTGCAGGTAAAAGGCCCTTTTCCTGTACGACGAATCCGCCTGACTGACTATCTGGATGATTTCTTTTTTGATCAGTCTTACGAGCACCTTATCGGCGCTGCCCGCAATGGCAACAACGGCCAGGTTATTAATTTATTAGTAGGTAAAAAAATTGCCGACATTGATTTACCAGGCTTGCCGCACCTGGGTTCTGGAATAACATGGGATTACAAAGGAACAACAGTGTTGGCAACGCCTAATCTGAAGTCTTCCGAAGTTAGTATTATCGATATGCTTACATGGAAGACCATAAAACGACTGAAAACGCTGGGCCCTGGATTTTTCATGCGCTCTCATGAAAATTCGCGTTATGCATGGGTGGATGTATTTTTTGGGCCCAATAAGGACGCGGTTCATATAATAGATAAGAAGAAGCTAAAAATTGTGAAAACATTGCGGCCAGCACCAGGAAAAACAGCTGCTCACGTGGAGTTTACCCGGGATGGCGCCTATGCGCTGTTGAGTATTTGGGAGATGGATGGTGCGTTGGTTATTTATGATGCCAGGACTCTGAAAGAGGTTAAGCGCCTGCCGATGAAAAAACCTTCTGGTAAATATAATGTCCACAATAAAATAATGCGGTCCGAGGGTACCAGCCACTAGGCGTGAAGTTGGTGCAAGAGACTTCTTATGAACAGTGACAGAGAGCTGATTAAGAAAATTCGGTTTGCAGCACAAAAACAGGCGACCAAAGCATTGCGCGGCAAGTCACCAACCTATTCACGTCACTGGATACGACCCCCTTTTGCATTAGAGGAGGCGGATTTTCTGTTAGCCTGCAGCCGCTGCAATGCTTGTGTCGAGGCATGTGCTTTCAAAGTAATTTTTTGTTTGCCGCGTAATGTCGGTGTCCTGGCGGAGTTGACGCCGGCCATGGACTTGCTTAACCGGGGCTGTCATTTATGTGTAGACTGGCCCTGTGTAACCGCTTGTCATGACGGCGCCTTGTATAACCCGTTTCCGGTGCGTGGTCCTGGGGATCTGCCACGGCTGGCCAGGGTCGGTATCGACGAATCCCTGTGTATTACCTATCTTGGCCAGGAATGCGCTATCTGCGGGATGATATGCCCCGTACCCGGTGCTCAGACCTGGGATCTTGGGAAGCCGGTAATTAATCAGGAGATTTGTGTCGGCTGTGGTTTATGCCGGGAGGTTTGTCAGGGGGATCCCAAGGCAATTCACATACGGTTTTTAGCGGCATAACCGAAGTTTGGCTAATTTTCTGTAATATGACATGCATCAACTCCCGATACGGGAACTCCAGGCATAATAATTGCTCAAACGGGATAGTGTAAGTAACAGGTGTCTGATGACTGAGCATACAGGGCTTATTGATCCCTTTGGCAGAAAGATTGAATACGTGCGTCTTTCTGTGACGGATCGTTGCAATCTACGTTGCTTTTATTGTTTGCCCAAGCAATTTAAAAAATTTGAAGAGCCTGAGCAATGGCTGAGTTTTGAAGAAATCGAACGCGTCATGGGGGCATTTGCACGATTGGGGGTTAGCAGGGTGCGTGTGACCGGTGGCGAACCTCTGGTACGAAAAAATCTGCCATATCTTGCATCCTGTTTGTCAAAAATACCGGGAATAGAGGATTTATCTCTTAGCACCAACGCTGTTCATTTGGCGAAACATGCACGGGAATTGTGGCAAGCGGGTGTTACCCGTTTGAACGTCAGCCTCGATTCTCTCAAGCCGCAAAGATTTAAAGACATAACCGGTGGTGGAAATTTATCCAAGGTATTGGATGGCATAATGCAGGCTAGGAAAGTGGGTTTTGCTCCCATCAAGATCAATATGGTAGCCATGAAAGATGTCAATGACGATGAGTTTGATGGCATGGTGGAATTTTGTATTGAAAACGGGTTTACCTTGCGCCTCATTGAAACCATGCCAGTAGGGGATACAGGTCGCTCAGCTATAAGACATTACCTCAGCTTGCAGCAGGTGCAACAACAGCTGGCAAAACGTTTTAATCTTGTACCAAGTATTATGTCCGGCGGAGGCCCGGCCCGCTATATGCGCGTGGCCAATTCGGATTTACGTATTGGCTTTATTACCCCCATGTCGCAGCATTTTTGTGATACCTGTAATCGGGTACGTCTGGGTGTGGACGGCATGTTGTATTTATGTCTTGGTCAGGATCACAAATATGACCTACGTCATTTTTTGCGGCAGGGTGTCAGTGATTCGGAACTGGACGCTCATGTTATCAAAGCATTGTCTTATAAACCCCAGCGTCATGAGTTTAATGAGAAGCCTCAGCAGGTAATCCGGTTCATGTCTATGACCGGCGGCTAGGCGAACTCTCCTTTAATTGATTTACATCAAAGCCGGGCCCGCATGATTTTTTTACAGTCCCTGCTTTATGGAAAAGCTAGCGAGCAGCCTTAACGCGAGATCAAGTCAATATCCTGATGTCGCCTATTACCTTCATGGCAATTGTTACCTTAATGTAAGCAATCGCTGTACATTACGATGTCGTTTTTGCCCGAAGTTTAATCATACCTGGGAGGTGCAGGGATATAATCTGCGCTTGACCCAGGAGCCCTCTGTTGCCGCCATGCTCCTGGCAGTGGGTGATCCTTCAAACTATAAGGAGATCGTTTTTTGCGGATTGGGAGAACCGACCTTGCGTCTCTATGATGTGCTGAAGGTCGCTCGGGCGATACGCGCCAGAGGAGTCCGGAGAGTGAGATTAAATACTGATGGCCTGGCCAATCTGGTGCACGGCAAGGACGTGACTCCTGATCTTGAGGATCATATTGACGCGTTGTCAGTCTCTTTGAATGCACATGATTCATCGTTATATGATTATCATTGCCGGCCAAGTCATGAAAAAAGTTATCAGGCTGTGATCGATTTTGTTTTACGGGCCAAGGCTTTTGTACCGGACATTACCGTGACAGCGATAAATGGATTGGAAGGTGTTGATATCGCTGCATGTAAAAAAATAGCTGATGATCTGGGAGTCAAATTTCGAGAGCGTTTCCTCGGGCAGGTTGGGTAATGTATTTATCACATTATGTGAATACCTTTGGCCGTTATGCCAGAAGGAAGTTTGGCCAACGCGTACACAAGCTGGCTATCGATGCGGCGTTTACCTGTCCCAATCGGGATGGTACTAAAGGTATCGGCGGTTGTACCTTTTGTAATAACAGTTCCTTTAGTCCTAATGGCAGAAATCCGTTGCACATACCACAACAGATTGACGCTGGTAGAAATGTTATAAAAAAACGTACCGGCGCAACAAAGTTCATCGCCTATTTTCAAGCATACACCAACACCTATGCGGACGTTGGTTTATTAAAACAGCTGTATGATCAGGCGCTGTCAGAACCAGATGTGATCGGACTGTCCATTGGCACTCGGCCGGACTGTGTGCCCGACAAAGTCCTCGACTTGTTGTGCTCCTATCAGGATCAAGGTCATGAGGTGTGGCTGGAACTTGGTTTGCAGTCCGCTTTTGACAGGACCCTGGATCGTGTTAACCGTGGTCATGGTCTGGCGGAATACAGGCAGGCAGTGACTGCCGCCCGGCGCAGGCAGTTACCGATATGCACGCACCTGATCGCCGGTCTTCCAGGTGAACAGCTCGTTCATACGTTGCAGTCCTTTGAGGTGGTGCTGAATCTGGGAGTTCAGGGTCTCAAGATGCACCCGTTACATGTGGTTAAGGGTACGCGTCTGGCGAGCAGTTGGCGCCGCGGGGAATACCAGCCGCTGACGCTGGAACAGTATGTTCAAACCGTTGTTGAAGTTATCCGCCGGGCCCCGGATGACCTGGTATTTCATCGCTTAACCGGTACTGCCCGTGCCAATATTCTACTAGGGCCCGATTGGTGTGTCTTCAAATGGAAAGTGTTAAATGCTATTTGCACACGGCTGGCGCAGGAAAACCATGCTTATGCCTCACCTCTATCCCAATGGCCATTACCCCTGTCGGCATGAAGAGGATTACTCCTGAACTGGTATGTCCTGCCGGTAGTTTGCCAGCGCTAAAGTCCGCTGTCGAAAACGGGGCCGATTGTGTTTATATCGGTTTTCGGGATGGCACCAATGCGCGCAATTTTCCTGGCTTGAATTTTTCTACTGATGAGGCTCGGCAGGCCGTGGATTATGCGCATGATGCCAATGCAAAATTATTTCTGGCATTGAATACTTATCCTAAACCTGATCAATGGCAGGCGGGTGTTCGTGCTATTGACCTGGCGGCGCAGTTAAAGGTAGATGCGTTAATCGTTGCAGATCCCGGCTTAATGCGTTACGCAAGTCAAAACTATCCGGAACTCAGGCTGCATTTATCTGTCCAGGGGTCTGCCACAAACCATCTAGCGCTAGATTATTATAAAAGGCATTTCAATATACAGCGTGCCGTGCTACCCAGAGTATTGTCACTATCCCAGGTACGCCGAGTAGCTCTCGAGGCGCCGGTAGAAATTGAAGTATTCGGATTCGGTAGCCTTTGTATTATGGTTGAAGGCCGTTGTGCCTTGTCGTCTTATGTAACCGGAAAATCACCAAATGCCAGTGGTGTTTGTTCACCCGCGGAAGCGGTGCGCTGGGAGAAACAGGGCGACCACTTATGTTCCAGGCTAAATGGTGTGTTGATCGATGAGTTCAGTGAGCACGAGCAAGCCGGTTACCCTACCTTGTGCAAGGGGCGTTACCGGGTCAATGACTCTGTTTATTATGCCCTGGAAGAGCCTACAAGTCTCAATGTGTTGGAAATATTGCCAGAGCTAATGCAGATAGGAGTCTCTGCTATTAAGGTCGAGGGGCGTCAACGCAGCCCCGCCTATGTAGCAGGTGTTACCCGTACCTTGCGTAGTGCCATCGATGCCTGTATCAACAATCCGGAAGAATATCAGGTACAACCATCCTGGATGCGGGATTTGGACAAAGTTGCGGAAGGTCAGTGCCATACACTTGGTGCTTATCACCGGCCATGGCAGTAATTAATTATTTATTGAAGATTATATGAAACTTTCCCTTGGACCTTTGCTTTACTTCTGGGAGCGGGATGTGGTGCAGTCCTTTTATCAATCCATCTCAAAATCTCCTGTTGATATTGTTTATCTGGGTGAAGCCGTATGCTCGAAGCGGCGAAATTTAAAACTGGATGACTGGCTTATTATCGCCGATATGTTGGATGCCGCAGGAAAAGAGGTGGTATTGACCAGCCTGGCATTGTTTGAAGCTGAATCGGAACTAGGGCTGTTGAAACGGATATGCGGAAATGGAAGGTATCCGGTAGAAGCCAATGATATGGCTGCCGTCAGTCTGCTGGAAGATCAAAGCCCATTTATCGTTGGCCCTCATATCAATACCTATAACCCATCGACATTGGCCTTGTTGTCCGAGTCTGGTGCTCGGCGCTGGGTAATGCCAGTAGAGCTTGGTGGTGAAACGCTAAAACAATTACAGCAAGCACGACCCGACAATATTGAAACCGAGGTATTTGTTTATGGAAGACTGCCTTTGGCATTTTCGGCCAGATGTTATACAGCACGTGCCCAAAATTTACCTAAAGACCATTGCCAGTTCTGCTGCGCTAGTTATCCTGACGGATTACTATTAAAAACACGTGATGCCCGGTCATTCTTGACTTTAAATGGTATTCAGACCCAGTCAGCCAGTATCTATAACTTAATTTACCAGGTTCCAGAGCTTGTTTCTCTTGGCGTGGATGTGTTGCGCATCTCGCCCCAGTCAGAGGGAACACTGGAAACGATAGATGCTTTTTATCACGCCATGCACAGCGAAGTTAATGGAAATAGAAAACCGATAGAAGACTGGCAGATCGTGGATTACGAGTTCTGCAATGGATATTGGTATGGCCAGGAGGGAATGTTGTGGAAAAGGACTGACGAATACAAGAATCTGGAATCAGCGTTGAATCGCTGATCTTACACGCTGTGAAGTAGTCCTCACCAAGCGAGACAGAAATTCGGGAGGTTTTGTACCGGTAACGGCGGCGAACTGGCTACTAAAATCGAGATCCACTGCGTCGAGCAGATTTTTTACGTAAAGGCCGGTTTCGGTTTTTCCTTCAAGTACCAGATTTCGGTTAAAGAACAGCGTATCCGGATCTTCATTGCGTGTCGCCAGTTTAAAGAAGTTCGCCAGGGTGCCAGAGATGCGCATGTCCCAGTGTCTGTTGCTGCTTGAGGTGAGTCGGGAGCCGTTAATCTGAAATATCATTTGCAGATGTAGATCACGTACGTGTAAACAAATTCGTGAACCTTCAATTTCACCGAGACGCCCGAGTAGCTGTTGAGAGGATAGCAGGCGATTCCCAAGAAAGGCCATGAGTGCCGTTGGAATCTTTGGTGGCACGATATGAGAAGAAATGGCAAGCAGTTTCATAAGAGAAGCGTTTGGCACTGGAATCCCGTAACGATACATAATGAATGTAAGTGGGACGAAAAATAGCATGGCAAAGGGTTATATCGGTTGATATAAATCAAGGCGTGGCTTGCGGGCGACACCTAGAGTAACCAGCCGATTTTTAATCAATGGCAGGATCAAGGTTTGGAATGTAAAAGTTTACGGGAGTTTATCAGCCTGCTTGAGAGTCGGGGTGACTTGTTGCGGGTTAGGGAGTCAGTAAGTCCTCAGCTTGAGATAACAGCATTGTGTCAAAAGGCGCTAAAGTTACAGGGACCGGCACTGCTGTTTGAACATCCCACCAATCATGAATTTCCGGTTTTGGGCAATCTTTTTGGTACCCGGGAGCGTGTTGCGCTGGCCATGGGCAAAGGTTCACCAAAGGCCCTCAGAGACATCGGTGAAATATTGGCATTCCTAAAGGAGCCCCAATTACCCACAAACACCAAAGATCTGTTCAATAAACTGCCTGCCTTTAAAAAACTGCTGGATGTGACCCCAAAACTGGTGAGCTCTGCGCCGTGCCAGGAGATCATTATAGAAAGCCCCAATGTGGATTTGTCACGGTTGCCTGTTAACACCTGTTGGCCAGGTGACGCCGGGCCCTTGATTACTTTCGGTTTGGTGGTGACTCGTGGTCCGCACAAGGAGAGGCAGAACATCGGCGTCTATCGTCAACAGTTGATAGCGCCTAATAAGGTTATCATGCGTTGGTTGTCCCACAGAGGTGGCGCTATTGATTTCCTTGAATGGTGTCAGACGAATCCCGGAAAACCCTTTCCCGTGGCTGTTGTGATTGGTGCTGATCCGGCAACCATATTGGCCGCGACAACACCCATCCCGGATACCTTATCAGAATATCAGTTTGCCGGACTGCTGCGGGGATCGCGTTCAGAGCTTGTTAATTGTCTCGGTCACGATCTTCAGGTGCCTGCGGAAGCTGAAATCGTGTTAGAAGGCTTCATTCATCCGGGTGAACAGGCCCAGGAGGGACCGTTTGGGGATCATACGGGTTACTACAATGCTGTCGATAGCTTTCCTGTGTTGACGGTAGACAGAATTACACATCGGCGCCATCCCATATATCATCACGCCTATATGGGGCGCTCACCATTTGATGAGCCATCAGTATTGGCCATGGCGTTAAATGAAGTATTTATACCTATATTGCAAAAACAGTTTCCGGAGATTGTTGATTTTTATCTGCCACCCGAAGCCTGCTCTTATCGGCTGGCAGTAGTGAGTATCAAGAAACGTTATCCCGGCCATGCCAGGCGTATTATGTTTGGAGTATGGTCCTACTTGAGACAGTTCACCTATACTAAGTTTGTAATTGTGACAGACGATGATATTGATGTTAGAAACTGGCAGGAAGTTGTCTGGGCGTTGGTGACGCGTACAGATCCCGCTCGCGATAGTTTGGTGGTGGAGAATACGCCCATCGACTATCTGGATTTCGCCAGCCCGGAGCCTGGTCTTGGGTCAAAGATGGGAATCGATGCCACTAATAAATGGAAAGGTGAAACCATAAGAAACTGGGGTAGGCCGATAGAGCAGGACCAGGCGCTGGCAAAAAAGATTGATGAGTTGTGGGATCGGTTGGTGCGCCAATAGCGGCTCTGTCATCTTAGGTGACTTTGGTTATATCTCAAGATATTTAAACCACGCCTACATTACAGATGAAGGAACCCCACGGGGGGTGGCAACACATCGACAACAACTCTTAAATAGTCCACAATAAATACCAGTATTCCTGAATTGCCAAAAAATAAAAGCGGATTGCCAAAATCGCTACCCGGAGTTTTATTATGAACAAGTGCTCAAATCATTCATTATCTGTTTCCATCTTATTCCTGACCATTTTTCTTGGGTTTGCCAGTTTCAGTGTCAATGCCGAACCGTTCAATGACGGTATGGGCAAGTATCAGTCGGGAGATTACGCGGCAGCCCTGAAATTGCTTAGGCCTTTGGCGAAAGGGGGCCATATGGAGGCTCAAAATACCCTGGGGCTTATTTTTGCCAAGGGCTCTAAGGATGTGCCCATTGATGACAAAAAGGCCGCGATGTGGTTTAGAAAGGCAGCTGCTCAGGGGCATACAAAGGCAAAAAAGAACCTTGAGGTGATGGTTGCCAATGGCCGTGTACCCGCAGTCGACAACAATGATCTTGGTGACGCCGAAGAGGATTGTGACGACTGAGAAACATGAATAACCTACCTTTTATCTAAGTTATTCTTCTTCCTTTTTTGGCGCGTGTTGTTGTTTAAACATCTTTATATCTTTCAGTTTATGAGACAGGTTCCCTGGTCGTAAATTGTTTTCTCCTGACTCGGGGTGTTCCCCTTGTTTCGTGACATATTGCACCTATACTTATTAAGGTTAGTATTAACAGCAAAAAAAAAACAGAAATAAGCCGGGGTGTTAATTATGACTTTATTTATTCGACAAAATGTAAACGTATTTTTATTCATGGCTGGCCTTGTTTTTAGCGCCAATACAGTGGCGGAAGAAGCGGAAGGGCCAGGAGAAGTCAGAATTACCAAAGAGATGCCCTATGTCGATGTCATGCATGAGGGAAGAGTCGTCCGTATAGAAAGAATCCAGGATGAAGAGAATGTATTGACGGGAGGATTTGCCAAGACCTCGCGTAAGTGTCCGCCATTCTGTGTCAACCCTATTGAAACCGCGCCAGGAGTCAAGACTGTAGGTGAGATAGAAATTCTGCAGTTTTTACAGACCCACGTGAAAAACAATACCGGACTCCTGATTGATGCCCGTACTAGCGAATGGTTTGAGAAGGGCACTATTCCAGGCTCGGTTAATATTCCGTTCTTTGTCTTTGGTAAGGATGAATCTGATGTAGAGCTGCAGGAAGTGTTAACTCGCCTGGGTGTCGCGCCATATAAGGCAGAGCCCAAGAAAGAGAGTTTTTGGGATTCTCTTATGGGAAAGAAAAGTG
>JAOUNW010000018.1 GCA_029880755.1 Gammaproteobacteria bacterium | reverse complement strand
TAACCAGCCGGCATTTGCAGAAACGCGGCATGGAGGTGTTGACGGCGAAAGACGGCCTCGATGCCGTAGAGCAGTTGCGCGAACGTATTCCGGATGTCATGCTGGTGGACATTGAAATGCCGCGCATGGACGGTTATGAATTGACGGCCCGGGTGCGGTCCGAATCCAGGCTAAAACACATTCCTATTATTATGATTACATCACGTGCCGGCGCCAAACACAGGGATAAGGCCATGAGCCTGGGAGTGAACGTTTACATGAGTAAGCCTTACCAGGAAGATGAGCTGTTTGCGAATATAGACAGGATGTTGACACTTGACGAATGATGCGGTCGAGTCAGGACTCATTCCTTCAAAATATAACAATACCGGATTTAAATTGACCGATGGCACAGCATCAATATCTTAGTATCCGTATCGGCGATGCCAGTTTTTTATTGCATGGCGCCGCCAGTCTGGCGATTGAAAAACGTGCCTCGCTCGGTCCGAAAAAAGAGGGAGACATCGCTGTTGCCTGGCGTGCCGATAAAGGGGGAGACTGGCCTGCTTATGCTTTGGACAGTGAGTTACGTTTAGCCAGCAACGGCAATTGGCAGCGTGTAGTGTTTGTACAAGGTGCTCCGCGACCGGTAGGACTAGCGGCAGAAGAAATTCAACTGCTGGCGGATGAAGAAATCATACCTGAACCTTTTACCCCATTGGGCGACTGGATTCCCGGGGTCGGGCATTTAATCAGTTCGGCCTGGATTAACGAGGGCGAAATTAACCTGGTTCTGGATCCCGCCAAACTTGGCGCTTATTTGCAAATGTTGGGAAATCGCTGATGGCGAAACAGCAACCCACAGGTATCCCCATTCATGTGCTTGAAATTCCGACCACCAGTGTTCAGTTGTTGGTACCCAGCGCGTCGGTTGCTGAGGTGGTGAATGTCAGGGACTTTACACGGGTACCACAAATGCCCAAATGGTGTTTGGGGGTAATAGCATGGCGTAGCCGCGCAGTACCCGTGATCTCCTTTGAAACTTTATTAGGTGATGCCGAGCCTTGGATTGGACCAAAATCGAAGGTGCTGATCTTTTTTCCTATTCCCGGTCGTCAGGCTTTCGAGTTTTTCGGGGTGTTATCGACATCAGAACCGCAGCCTCACAATATTGCCATGACCAGCGAAATGGCGGCGAAGTCGCCTCGGGATTCCCAGTATATTGCCTCGGGACTGAATATTCGTGGTCGGGTAGTCGGTATACCTAATATGGAAGCCCTGAAGCAGGCATTTTACCCCACAGCTTAGCCATTCTCTTACGCTTTTCTAATATCCCCAATATTGTTTTAAAGCGTTGGAATAGCCGGCATACAGTTGAGAGGTAGCGGGAGAAAATCCTGTGATACTCAATTGTGCCAACATATCTCTGCCATCATCCGTTTTTGCTGCATGCAATAAAGCAATCTGAATGGCTTTTCGGATCGACAGTTCAAGACGGGGTGAAGCCGAAATTGCTGCCTCCGGGATGGGTTCAGTTGTAACGATCACCCTGACATTGGCCAGTCGTGACCAGGCTCGAATAATGTCAGTGCTTGGCAGGAAAGCCGCGTGAATTTTCCCCTGAGTTAATTTTTCTATCGCTTCATCGGTAGTGGCAACATTGGTGATGATCGGCTGACGAGCTGGGTTGGCAAATATGGCTGCCAGGCGCGTGGCGCCGAGGCTGGGGGCGCCAAGGGTGGCGACGGTCTGTCCTACCAGGTCATCGAGGCCATGAATGTCCCCGTTTTCCTTTATTATTAGGCTGTAGCTAATCGAATCCGGCATTTTTGCCAAAATGTCATAGCCAAATTTCTGGGCGCGGTAGTCAGTAAAATGGGCCGCATCCAGTATCAAATCATAACTATCGGGTTTACGTATGCTGTTCCAATAGGAAAAAAACTAGGGGTGGTACGCAGAACGACCTGCCTGCCAATTTTCTGGCTCAGGTAGTCGGCCAGAGGCTGGTAGCGCTGGAGCGTATCTTCTTCCGACATTACTGGATGAACGGCCAGCTCCAAGGGATCAGGATCCGCAAAGCATAGGCTGGTAGTGCCCAATACCCATAACGCTAGCGCAAAGCGGGCAATGACCCCTTGGCGCCGCTCTATTTTATTGTTAGCCCGCATTGGTATTAGATAACTCATTGTTATTTAATAATATATAGTTTCCGTGTCTGTATCGTTGTTCTCCTTGAGGGGTGCAGGATTCGTGCCAGAAAAGAGTGGAAATACAAAGGAGTCAGGGCGGATACCCGGAAACGGGCTGAAATTGTTGAAAGCGCCAAAAAACGCCGGGCAATTACGTGGCGAGAAAATAACGAAACTTTCATGTGCTTATGCCAACCCAGAGATTTTTTATAGGTAACTCTGGCAGCGGAAAAAATCGCAATATTTCCAGCCTATTGCCCTAATCAGGACGCTGAGGGAGAATACGCCCCTATTTTTTGGTGCCCCGGAACCCTCGATGGCTGCCATCGACAGGGCGTGTTTCTTTATTTATCAGCAATAAAGCATTAGCATAGCGCCCCTTTGCCATTGGGGGCGAGCGAAACCGATAGTTGGTGACAGATCAGGGGTAATGTCTGTCATGAAGGGGTGGCGTGCCGGAAACTGAATTCAACAACTGAATCGTCTGGCGGGCATCCGTAACAAGCGCAAGTTTTAATAATTTTTTGAGAGGGTAATTTCATGTCAGCAAAAGCCGAAGACGCAGTACCAGGTCGTCGTGTTCTAGCAAACGCTATTCGTGCCTTGAGTATGGATGCGGTGCAGCAAGCCAATTCGGGTCATCCCGGTGCACCCATGGGCATGGCCGATATCGCCGAGGTGTTGTGGAATGATCATTTAAAACACAATCCGGCCAATCCCGAATGGTTTGATCGTGACCGTTTTGTTTTGTCCAATGGCCACGGTTCCATGCTGATTTATTCTCTGCTGCATCTCACCGGTTACAACCTGCCAATGGAAGAACTGAAGAACTTCCGTCAGCTGCATTCCAAGACACCGGGACACCCCGAATACGGTTATGCGCCTGGCGTGGAAACCACCACCGGTCCACTGGGTCAGGGTATTACTAATGCCGTGGGTATGGCTATTGCGGAAAAAACTCTTGCCGGTCAGTTTAATCAGGATGGGCATCATATTATTGATCACTATACCTATGTCTTTATGGGTGATGGCTGTTTGATGGAAGGCATCTCGCATGAGGCATGTTCTCTTGCCGGCACTTTGGGTCTGGGCAAGTTAATTGCGTTTTGGGACGACAATGGCATTTCCATTGACGGTCACGTGGAAGGCTGGTTTACCGATAATACTCCGGGCCGTTTTGAAGCCTATGGCTGGCATGTGGTACGTGACGTGGATGGCCATGATCCCAAGGCTATTGATAAAGCTGTTCGGGAAGCCCGTTCCGTTAACGATAAGCCTTCGCTGATATGTTGCAAAACAGTCATTGGCTATGGCGCGCCTAATTTATGTGGAAGCCATGATTGTCATGGCGCACCGCTGGGTAAAGATGAAATCAAGGCTGCCCGCGAAAATCTGAACTGGAACCACGAGCCTTTTGTTATTCCTTCCGAGGTATATGCCGGTTGGGACGCCAAGAAAAAAGGCGCAGAAGCCGAGAAAGCCTGGAATGACAAGTTTGCCGCCTACAAGAAGGCCCATCCAAAATTGGCTGCTGAGTTTGAGCGCCGCATGCGCGGTGAACTGCCGTCAGACTGGAAGGCCAAGTCCATGGAATTTGTGAATGCTGTGAATGCCAAGGCAGAAACCATTGCCAGCCGTAAGGCGTCACAGAATTCCTTGAACGGTTTTGGCCCGTTATTGCCGGAATTCCTGGGCGGTTCTGCCGACCTGGCAGGCTCCAATCTCACTATCTGGTCCGGTTCCAAGGGATTAAGCAATACCGTTTCTGACGGTAACTATGTTTATTATGGTGTTCGTGAATTTGGCATGTCCGCTATCATGAATGGCGTTGCCCTGCACGGTGGTTTTATTCCTTACGGCGCTACCTTCCTGATGTTTTCCGAGTATGCCCGTAATGCCTTGCGCATGGCGGCATTAATGAAGATCCAGAGTATTTTCGTTTACACCCATGACTCAATTGGCCTGGGCGAAGACGGTCCTACTCACCAGCCTATCGAGCAAACCGCGACCTTGCGCATGATTCCCAATATGATGGTATGGCGTCCCTGTGATGCAGTGGAATCCGCCGTTGCCTGGAAACAAGCGGTTGAGCACAAGACCGGCCCAAGTTCGCTGATTTTCTCGCGCCAGAACCTACCCCACCAGGTACGTAGCGATAAACAGATTGCTGATATCGCCCGCGGCGGGTACATCATCAAGGATTGCAGCGGCACACCTGACGCCATCATTATTGCCACGGGTTCCGAGGTGGATCTGGCCATGAAGGCAGCAGAGTCATTGTCCGGCAAGAAGATTCGCGTGGTTTCCATGCCTTCGACTAACGTGTTTGACGCCCAGGATCAGGCTTACCGTGAATCGGTGTTGCCCTCCAGTGTCACGGCCCGTGTAGCAGTGGAAGCCGGTGTCACCGGTTTCTGGGCCAAGTATGTTGGCTTGAATGGGAGGGTTATTGGTATTGACCGCTTTGGCGAGTCTGCGCCCGCAGGTGAATTGTTCAAGCACTTTGGCTTTACCGTGGAAAGCGTGGTGAAAGCCGTTGAAGAAGTGCTGGGTTAAACCGCCACACTCATCATACCGTCACCTAAATAACAATCCGGCCCCGATTCCCGGGGCCGGTTCTGGTTTACCGGTATTTGCGGGCTGAAAGATTTTTTATTTTTCATTTAAATATTAAATTAACTAGATCTGGAGAAAAACTATGGCAATTAAAGTCGGCATCAATGGTTTTGGCCGTATTGGAAGAATGGTGTTCCGCGCTGCGGTGCAGAACTTCTCTGATATTGAAATTGTAGGGATTAACGATCTGCTGGAGCCGGATTATCTGGCGTACATGTTAATGCACGATTCCGTGCACGGCCGTTTTAAGGGAACCGTGTCTGTTGAGGGCAATACTCTGGTGGTCAATGGCAAGAAAATCCGCCTGACTGCTGAGAGAGATCCGGCACAGCTGAAGTGGAACGAAGTGGGCGCTGATATCGTTGTAGAGTCCACCGGCTTATTCCTGACCAAGGAAACCGGCCAGAAGCATATTGATGCGGGCGCCAAGAAGGTCATTATGTCTGCACCTTCAAAGGATGATACTCCTATGTTTGTTTATGGTGTGAATGACGCGTCTTACTCCGGTCAGACCATTGTCTCTAATGCATCTTGCACCACTAACTGCCTGGCACCGTTGGCCAAAGTGATTAACGATAACTTTGGTATCAAGCGCGGTCTGATGACGACAGTGCATGCAGCTACTGCTACCCAGAAAACCGTTGATGGGCCCTCCATGAAAGACTGGCGCGGTGGCCGTGGTATTCTGGAAAACATTATTCCTTCTTCCACTGGCGCAGCCAAGGCGGTAGGCAAGGTGTTGCCTGAGCTGAACGGCAAACTGACTGGTATGGCATTCCGTGTGCCGACCTCTGACGTATCCGTGGTGGATCTGACTGTGGAGCTGAACAAGGAAGCCAGCTACAAGGATATTTGTGCCGCCATGAAGAAGGCCTCGGAAGGTCCGATGAAGGGTGTGCTGGGTTATACCGAAGACAAGGTGGTTTCCACTGATTTCCGTGGCGAGGCCTGTACGTCCACCTTTGATGCGGAAGCCGGTATTGCTCTGGATGGCACCTTCGTCAAACTCGTATCCTGGTACGATAACGAATGGGGTTATTCTTCCAAGGTACTGGAAATGATCCGGGTGATGTCCAAGTAATCAGGGTTTACAGTGCGGGCTAACGGTTTTATACGGCAGCCCGCACAGTATGGCGTGGGGCGGGTCACGACCTCAATGGTTTGGCCTGCCTTGTACGCGTCTGGCACCAGAGAATTTTGTTAATGACTGATTACCAAAATTTTTTGAAACATCTACTTATTGGGAGTTAATCAATGTCAGTAATAAAGATGACCGATCTCAAACTTGCGGGTAAGCGTGTGCTTATTCGCCAGGATTTGAATGTCCCTATCAAGGACGGCAGAGTAACCAGTGACAAGCGTATTCTGGCCAGCCTGCCCACTATCGAGCGCGCCATGAAAGCCGGTGCCAAAGTTATGGTGATGTCTCACCTTGGCCGTCCTACAGAAGGTGAGTATGACGAACAGTATTCCATGATACCGGTTGGCGACCATATGTCTGCCCTGCTGGGCCGGGATGTTCGTATTGTTAAGGACTGGTTAAATGGCGTCGGTGAAATGCACGACGGTGATGTTGTGTTGTGTGAAAACGTGCGCTTCAACAAGGGCGAGAAAAAGAATGACGATGAGCTGTCTAAAAAGATGGCAGCATTGTGCGATATCTATGTCATGGACGCCTTTGGTACAGCCCACCGGGCGCAGGCATCTACCCATGGTGTCGCCAAGTATGCGCCGGTTGCTTGCGCCGGTCCGTTGTTGGCGGCTGAACTGGATGCGCTTACTCAGGCATTGTTGAATCCTGCCCGGCCCATGGTTGCTATTGTCGGTGGCTCGAAGGTGTCGACCAAGCTGACAGTGCTGGAATCGTTGTCCAAGGTAGTGGACCAGTTAATTGTGGGTGGTGGCATCGCCAATACCTTTATTGCTGCGGCCGGCCACAATGTCGGCAAGTCTCTGTACGAGCCGGATCTGGTGGAGACTGCCAAAAAACTGACGGAGCAGGCCAAGGCGCGCGGCGGAGACATTCCTGTCCCGGTGGATGTTGTTTGCGGCAAGGAATTTTCTGAAACAGCGGAAGCCACACTAAAGAAGGCGTCCGAGGTTGCGGACGATGACATGATTTTTGATATCGGTCCGGAATCCGCAGCGCAACTGGCGGAAATACTTATGAAGGCCGGCACAATCGTCTGGAACGGGCCGGTAGGCGTGTTTGAGTTCGATCAATTCGGTGAAGGCACCAAGACGATTGCCAAGGCCATTGCCGATAGCCCGGCGTTCTCTATAGCAGGTGGCGGCGATACTTTGGCGGCAGTGGACAAATACAAGATTGCAAACAAGATATCCTATATCTCGACTGGCGGCGGCGCATTTCTGGAGTTCCTGGAGGGCAAGAAGTTACCCGCTGTAGAAATTCTTGAACAACGTGCAAAAAATTAAAGAGAAGGTCGAACCCGACATTTACAGTCAAGAGTTGATAAAAAACATGTTAAGACGCACCAAGATTGTGGCAACACTGGGTCCGGCAACGGATGACCCAAAAGTGCTCGATAAAATCATCGAGGCGGGCGTTGATGTGGTACGTCTTAATTTTTCTCATGACAAGACGGAGGTGCACAAGCAGCGTGCCGAAGCAGCGCGCGATCGCGCCAAGGCTCACGGCCGTGAAGTGGGTGTGCTGGTGGATCTGCAAGGCCCCAAGATCCGTATTGGCAAATTCAAAAATAAGAAAATCACTCTGGCTGAAGGCGATACCTTTATTCTCGATGTCGATTATTCGCTGACAGAAGGTAATCAGGAGCGGGTAGGTGTTACCTACCGACCGCTGGCCCAGGATGTTGAGCGTGGTGTCACGCTGTTATTGGATGATGGCCGACTCGTTTTGTGGGTGGACCAGGTTGATGGCAGTCAGGTGATATGCCGCGTGGTTGTCGGCGGCGAGTTGTCGGACAGTAAAGGCATTAATCGCCAGGGTGGTGGCTTGTCTGCCAAGGCCCTTACTGACAAGGACAAGGAGCATATAAAAATCGCCGCAGAAATTCGTGCTGACTATCTGGCGATTTCATTTCCTTGTGACGCTGATGATGTTAATGAGGCAAGAGAGCTATTACGTGCTGCCGGAGGCCACGGTGGCATCGTTTCCAAAATCGAGCGCGCCGATGCTATCCAGAATATTGAGAGCATCATTGCCGCATCGGATGTCATTATGATTGCCCGTGGCGACCTTGGCGTGGAAATCGGCGATGCCGCAGTCCCACCTATTCAAAAACGCCTGATCAAAATGGCGCGCAGCATGAACAAGGTAGTCATTACGGCCACGCAAATGATGGAGTCCATGATTGAAAACGCCATCCCGACACGCGCCGAAGTGTCCGACGTTGCCAATGCTGTGATTGACGGTACCGATGCCGTCATGTTGTCTGCCGAAACTGCGGCAGGTAAGCATGCGGTGGCAGCGGTGTCGGCTATGGATCGGGTATGTCGCGTTGCCGAACAGACCCGGGAAGTGACACATTCCGCCCACCGGATGGATGTCGGCTTTGAAAAAATTGATGAAGCTATTGCCATGGCAACCATGTATTCCGCCAATCACCTGCCGGTTAAGGCTATCGCCTCGCTGACAGAATCCGGATCAACGGCCAAATGGATGTCGCGTATCAGCTCGGGTGTACCTATCTATGCCTTGACGCCTCATGCGGAAACCCGTAGAAAAGTCACTCTCTTCCGAGGGGTTTACCCGGTCAGCTTTATGTTGACTTCCAATGATCCGGCAGCGGTAATGCAGGAAGCGGTTGATGAATTGCGCCGTCGCGGGGCAGTGCGCAACGGTGATATTGTGGTGTTAACCATCGGCGAGCCATTGGCCAAGCCAGGCGGCACAAATACCATGAAGATTGTCCAGGTGGGTGACTTGCATAGCCACTAGATTGTTTTAGAAAAGTTTATTAATTTACGAGCCAACATTTTCAGGAGGTAGAGATGCCCTTAGTTTCCATGCGCCAACTTTTGGATCATGCCGCAGAGCACGGTTACGGCCTGCCGGCATTTAACGTCAACAATATGGAACAGGTTCACGCCATTATGCAGGCGGCCGATGCCTGTGACAGTCCTGTGATCATGCAGGGTTCCGCCGGTGCCCGCAGTTATGCCGGTGAGCCGTTTCTGCGTCACTTGATCATTGCCGCCATTGAGCAATATCCCCATATTCCTATTGTCATGCACCAGGATCATGGTTCTTCGCCTGACGTCTGCTTGCGCTCCATTCAGAGCGGATTCAGCTCCGTCATGATGGACGGTTCTTTAATGGAAGATGCCAAGACACCTTCTTCTTATGATTACAATGTGGAAGTGACTCGCAAAGTGGTGGACATCGCTCATGCCGGTGGTGTTTCTGTAGAAGGTGAACTGGGTTGTCTGGGTTCTTTGGAAACCGGTGAAGCCGGGGAAGAAGACGGCGTCGGTGCAGAGGGTAAGTTGTCTCATGACCAGATGCTGACCGACCCGGAAGAAGCGGCTGACTTCGTCAAGAAAACCAAGGTGGATGCACTGGCCATTGCCATCGGTACATCGCATGGTGCATACAAGTTACCACGTCCACCGACAGGCGACATTCTTGCCATTAACCGAGTGAAAGAAATTCATGCCCGTATTCCCGATACCCATCTGGTGATGCACGGTTCCAGCTCCGTACCGCAGGAATGGCTAAAGATCATTAATGAATACGGCGGAGACATGGGTTCCACCTACGGCGTACCCGTAGAGGAAATCGTGGAAGGCATCAAGTACGGTGTGCGTAAAGTCAATATCGACACCGATCTGCGCATGGCCTCCACCGGCGCCATCCGTCGTCACCTGAAGGAAAATCCTTCCAACTTCGACCCACGCAAATTCCTGAAAGAAGCCACCAAGGCCATGTCCGGAATCTGCAAGGCCCGCTACGAAGCCTTTGGCTGCGCCGGTATGGCCTCCAAGATCAAAGTTGTTTCTCTGGAAGAAATGTTCAAGCGTTATGCCAGTGGTGAACTGGATCCGCGGGTTAACTAATGCGGTATTTAGTTTGGTAATGAGTAATACTAAAGGGGGTGTAAGCCCCCTTTGATTTTTTAGATATATTAGTAAATCCTGTTATATAAACAGCAGCTTGGTTCTGGTTAAAGCGTTAGTAGGGGTGAGTACCTGCATTAAACCCATTGTTTCGCCACTCAAATAATTTTTATATTGAGCTAAAGTCAGAAATTTGGCTTAATGCCTTAATAGAATAGGGCTTTATAATAATAAGGTAGTGCTAGGGAAGTTTGGAAGCGAGGAGTGCATGGAAGATGTCCAGGGGGAGCGGGAGATACAACAACAAGAACTATTTAGTGCAGCTATTGGCGCTAGCCTTCGTGCTGTGTCTCTTTTTTATTCCAAAACCTAGCTATGCCGTGACTTATGTTGCCGGTGATATCGCCCCTTACGGTGCCCCCGATGGCGTATTAAATGCCGGCGATTTGGTCGTCCTCATGCGGTTTGCCACGGGTGACCTAACGCCCACCGCCCAGGAACTATTGGTCGCCGATGTCGCGCCACTCGGTGCACCCGACGGTATTCTTAATGCCGCCGATGTCCTGATTTTGCAGCGGGCGCTCATTGGCGCCATCCCACCGTTACCCGATATTGTGGTTGGCCCCGACGCGCCTGTGCTTGATGTGGTCACCAGCCCCACCAATTTTAACCCCCAACTCATTACAGGTAGCGCCGCCCCTGGGGATACCGTCACTCTTTATGTCAACGGCACGCTGCAAAACACCGTAACGGCTAATGCATCAGACGGGAGTTTTAGCTTCAGCGCGGTATTGGATGACGGCATCAATACGCTCTACACTACCGCCGTCCAGGCGGGGGAGGTCAGCGTGCCCTCCAATACCCTGAGTGTGGAGTACATTAATAACATTCCCCGCAACCAAGCGGGTACGGTTATCGCCACCGACACGGTTTGGACTGCCGGTAATACACCCACGCCCTATACAATCGCCAGTCACCTCACGATAGCGCAGGGAGCGACACTTACGCTGCAGCCCGGGGTGGAGATCCGTTTTAACAAAAACAACAAACTGGATGTGAATGGGACGCTGATCGTCAATGGGTCGTCTGCTAGCCCTGTTGTACTAACTTCCAACGCCGCGCTTGCCCGCGGAGAGTGGGTTGGCGTGGTCATCAACAGCACTGCGAGCAATGTGGTGATTGATAATGCAAACATCACGTGGGCACAAAACGGCATTCAAGTGAACAGCGCGCAGAATGTGACTATTTCAAATAGTTCGATTACTGAATTTAGCAGCAACGGTATCTATTTTTCGGGAGAGACGTCCGGTCTGGTTGACGGTAACCTGATCGATAACACAAACAAGACAGGACGTTGTATAAATCTCTACAATACAAGTGCAAACCCGCTGGTAGGGCAGGTCATGGTGACCGGAAATACCCTTACAAAATGCTCAAATGGCATCGAAATGCGGAAACATTCTCCTTTAGTGCAGGGCAATATTATCCAAGGAAATAATACTGGGTTATGGATTTACGGTAACTCTAATCCAGTAGTGAATAATGGAAACGTGATTTCAGGCAATAGCCAATACGGAATCTATGTGTCGGGTTACGCGGGCAACTCGTATCCCGTAGTGAATAATAATTCCATTTACAGTAACGGCACTGGCAATCGTTATAACTACTACACAACCCAATTTAATAATGGTGCGAACGTAACCTTAAACGCACGTAACAACTATTGGGGAAATATTAACACATTAAATATTGCTTCCTGGATATACGATTATTCAGATACCGCAGATCTGCCAGTCGTTGCATTTGGACCGCCAACAAATTCTATTGGCGACCCAGTACCTGGAAATTATATTGATGGCGGGCCGTTGGGCGAAAATACAACACTATTAGCTGATGAAACCTATCATGTAACGGGTGTAGTGACGGTACCGGTGGGAATAACACTAAATATTGAGCAAGGTGCTTTGCTCAAATTTATTGATAATGCGACGTTAAGTATATTTGGGACATTACAAGTCAATGGTGTCACTTCTAATCCTGTCACTTTTACTACAATACGTGCAACGCCGACAAGCAATCTGTGGGGTGGAGTTATAGTAAAACGCGGGGCAATTAATACCGTGGTTAATCATGCCGTATTAGAGTGGGCGAAGACTGGAATAAAAGTGATTGAGGCTCAGGTAATATTGAGCAGCATAACCGCTAGGGAGAACTCAACTGGAGTCGATATTACATCAAGCGCTGGCTACCTTGCTTCGGGTGCATTGTCTAGTAGTCAAATACAGAATTGCAGTATAGGTGTTTCCGTTAGCGGTGGTACAAGTAGCCTGTTTGCTATTTACGGAAATATTATTGAGAATAATGCGACAGGAATCACTGTTAGCTACTCATCGCCTTTAGTTCAATCGAATATAATACAAAATAATACAGATACAGGAATATATCTAAACGGTAATGCCATGCCATTAATTGGTGGTCCAAGCATTACAGACGGTAACACGATTACAGGAAATTCAAGAGGATTACATTTAAACAACCCGGGCTCCTCAAGCAGTAGTCACCCAAGGCCGACGATTAATAACAATTATATATATAACAACAGCATATCTAATATATTCAATTCGTCGTCATCGTCCTCAACAAACAATTATATAATCGACGCCAACAACAACTATTGGGGAAGCACAAATGTTTTAGATATTGCATCAAAGGTGTATGACCATACAGATAACAGTGCTTTGCCTTATATAGATTATACGCCATTTAACAATAGCGATGGGACGGAATATTTCGGGTATTACATTGATTCCGGGACATTGACTGGTGTTACGGTGCTCGAACCCGGGGTAGAGTATTACGTGTTGGGTGGTATTACAGTAGCTTCTGACGCTACGTTAACCATTGAGCAGGGCACCACGTTACGTTTTATGAATAATGCTCTGTTGCAGGTTGATGGTGCACTGATTGTCAATGGTACGCCCAATAATCGCGTGACCTTCACGTCTGCAAGTCCTACATCAGGTTATTGGCCAGGGATACGTTTCAATAGTGGTTGCAACAACTGTCAAATCAATGGCGCGTTCATAGAGAATGCCACTCGAGCCATTGAGGCAAATGGAGTGTCTAATCTTAGTATCACAAACACCATTATTGAGAATTATGATGATGTCGGGATTTATGTTACGAATGTACTGGCGGGAACCATCCAGGACAATACCCTTGATAATCAAAGAGCGGCTGGTAACACAAGAGGAACCGGTATCTATCTGCAGCAGTCTACCCTGACAGCTCTCAACAACATAATCCAATATAGTGTCATAGGTATTCGCATTAGCCAGACGTCCTCGCCAAGCATTCAAGGTAATACCATTCAATATAATACTGAAGGCATTCGTACAGAATTGTCATCTTCACCCAGTATTCAAGGTAACACCATTCAGGCTAATTCTTATGGAGTTGTGGTGTATTCAAGTTCTCAGCCGCTAATCAATGGCGGCAATTATATTGTGAATAATACTTCCTACGGAGTCAGGGTTGAGGGCACTAATACAGCGGGAGGAAATCCAGACCCAGTGGTCAACGGGAATTTCATATATGGGAATGGATATTATAATTATATAGCAAGCTCTTTTTATAACCCTGCGGACTCAAATCTTGATGCGACAGGAAATTGGTGGGGCACCACTAACTTTTCGGAGATTGCACAAAAATTATATGACTACACCGACTCCGCCACTGGAGGATACCCCTATATTAATTTCTTCCCGTTTCTTGATGAAGTAGGAAATCCGATTATCGGCAATTATTTAAATGGTGGCACACTCCCAGGTGATCTCACTATTTCTTCTGGAGCATCTTATGACATTGGCGGAACAGTGATCGTGCCGCCAGGTAGTACGTTGACCGTGGAAGCAGGGGCAACACTGCGCTTTGCTAGTAATGCAGAACTGTATATAGAGGGATCATTAGTGGTAGCCGGTGCGGCGGGCAACCCGGTAACATTCACTTCTGGCAATACTGCGGCCAACTTAGCGCGAGGTGCGTGGAAAGGAATTTATGCCACGGATTCCGCCAGTATTTCAATCGATAATGCGGTAATTCAATGGGCCTCCACAGCAGTTGAGGCCGTCAATGCAACCAGCGCCGTGATAACTAACAGCCTCGTTTCCGAGTTCGATTATGGAATTAAGCTGTCGGGCACAACAGGGGCCATTAATAATAACTACTTCACCAATTTTGATCCGCTATACCCGAATGCTGGCTGGCAGTCAGGGACAGCAATTTATGTATCAGGGTGTTCCCCGGCTATTTTTGACAACGTAATAAAATATGTGGATAAGGGTGTCGAGACTATCAACTCATCTTCTTTAATAAAACGAAATAGATTTTATGTTGTGGATAATGGAGTATTACTTTCTGATTCGTCGCCAACGATTAATGAAAATCTATTCTATGCGGGCTTTTATGGGATAGAAATAGTAGGAAATAATATTTCGAGTAGCCCCTTAATTACCAACAATACCATCGCGAATAATGCCGACGGTATTAGTATAACGGGATCCTGGATTGACCAAACTACCCCGCAGCCAGTGATCAATAACAATGATTTTTATGGTAACACGTATCATGATTTGTCTGCGTGGAATTATGAGTCAAATACAGCCATTGTCCTGGATGCCACAGAAAACTGGTGGGGTACTACCAATCCGGTTTATGGATCAACATGGTGGAATGGGAATGATATATTTAGCGAATATACCAGCCTGATAAATTACAGTCCTTTTTTGCTTAGTCCGGCATATCATTTGCCCATGCTTGATGACTTGCCTGGCAATGTCTACCAGCAGAACATTGCTGTAACGGGGCATGCGAAATCCAATCGAGAGATCAGGCTGTATGTAAATGGGGCATTTCAGGCAAGCGTGATATCCGGCGGTGATGGTAGTTTTTCACTCCCGGCATTGCTTATAGAAGGCCAGAATACAATTTATGCTACAGACTATGACGGTGTTACAGAGAGTCTGGGCTCGCCGGAAAAGCAGGTGACTCGTAGTGTTCTTGATGATTCTATTCCTCCTGTCATTACCGTTACATATCCTGTCGAAGGTGCTATTACCAACAATTACGTTACCTTCTCTGGAAGTATTAACGAAGCGGCAACATTAACGATAGCAGGACAAGCCGTCACGGTGGCGGCTGACAACACCTTTACTTATGGCCCGGTAGTGTTAACGGAGGGAAATAATGCTGTATTGCTATCTGCAACAGACATAGCCGGAAATGTCGGCACACTCACTGTTAATGTCATACTGGATACGACACCACCACCTGGACCCGTCGAGTCATTGATTACCTTTAATGACTCAGTGCCGGGGCAAGTATCCGTAACTGGCGCAGCGGGTTCGGTTGAGGCCGGTGCCAATGTGAGTGTCGTTAACGCCAGAAGCGGAGAAGTTGTTACGACGGTGGCGGCAGCGGATGGCAGTTTCACGTTGATAATGTCAGTTCAGGCCGGTGACGAGCTGTCGGTTGTGGTGACGGACGATATTGGGAATCAAACGCCATGGTTAGGATACTCAGTGAATGGCTCGCCACCGGCCCTGGCATTTAACATTACTTCGCCAACAAACGGTCAAGTGGTCAGTACGAGAACGGTAAATGTGACGGGCACTTTAACGGGTCCGGTTAATAGCGGCGTCAATGTGAACGGTGTGACCGGCATAGTTAATAATGGCCGGTTCTTTGTTACCGATGTCCCGGTGAATACTTCAGGGTCAACCACGTTATTAGCCACGGCAGCAGACATCAATGGTAACACGATTACTCAATCGATTGATGTCACGACATATGGTTTTAATCGAGTCAAGCTGACCGTGACGCCAGATGTGGGAGTGGCGCCGGCGGAAGTAACATTTAGAATAGATCGTACGGATTCTTTATTTGATATAGGGGACATTGAAGTGGATGTGGATGGAGATGGAACCAATGACCTCTCTATCTATGATTTTTCTCTTGTATGGGAGTCATCTTCTAGTGGATCGATGATAGCAAGCGCAAGTGCTACTTATACCTATTCCGTGCCTGGTAATTATAATGCGAGAGTGATAGTTCGTGACACCTCTGGTTACGGCGGAGTGTATTATGTTTTGACTCATCCTGTTGTAGTGCAATCCGCTATGGGCGCAAGTGCAATTTTCCATAATAGCTATAACCAGATGTTAGGTAAATTAAAGACTGGAGATCCGGCAGGCGCATTAAGTTTATTAACAGGTACCATGCAGAACAAGTTTCAGGCGTTCTTTAATGATGCGTCGATAGATTTTACGGCATTGGCAGGACAGTTGGGCGAAGTGGTGGGAGGCGGTGTTTCCCAGGATGTTGCCCAGCTTGTAATTAAACGAAATGAAGCGGGACAGGATCACCATTTTACCGTTTACTTTGTTCGTGGCAGTGATGGCATATGGCGAATCGGGGAGATGTAATGACAGCGATCAATGCAATCATAGCCCTTGGGAGAACAATGGGGATGTACAGAGAACCGATGCAAAAGATGTGGTGTTCAGTGCGTAATCTATGCCCTGCGCGGGCTATGATGACAAAAATTGTTGCGTCGCTTATTCTGACACTAACCCTCACCGCCTGCGGCATGGCCGGAGGCCCTGTCAAAGGAAAAGTTATCGACCAAACCACCGGCAAACCCATTGAAGGGGCGATTGTTGTGGCCTATTGGCAGGGGCAAGTCCCCATGCCAGCTGAAACCCAAACCACCTGCTACCATGTCGAATCCACCACCACCGACAAAGACGGAACATACCGCACCCCGTTCTGGTTTGCCCTCCCTCAAACGGTCATGAATCCCAAAATCGCCGTCATAGTCTATCAACCAGGCTATGACCATTACCAGGGACCGGAGACACCCCACGAGAAGCGCTTGACCCCCTTCACTGGAACACGGGAGGAGAGGTTGGAATACCTGAGGAAACTCCATGCAGGTTGCCCAGGTGCTAAAGGGACATATAAAAATCTATATCTTATAAGGAATTCAGTATACGAAGAAGCAGTAAAACTTGCGGTTACAGATAACGATAAGAAGATTGTCAAAGTTTTACATAGGTATGCTAAATCTGCTTTGGAGGAAGACTAGAAAGGCAATATGGAATTAGCAGATTTATATTGATTGGAGTTTAGATTAATGAGAAGAGAATTATATTTATTTGTGCTATTTATTTGGTTGTCTATTGGACAGGTAGGGGCTTATGAACTCGAGACCCATGGTGCCATGACACTGAAGGCCTTCGATCGCGTATTACAAGAAGACGATCAATTAATTAGTCGTCTTGGTATTGTACTTATACAGAATAACCTGGGAACGTCATATTATGACGCCTCGGATAATTTAATATATGAGCGCAGCATAGATAAATTTGAAAAAAGAATAATGGAAGAAGTAGATAAGGAAATAAAACCCCAGTCACTCCCCGGCTGGCTCCTCCGCGGCGCCATCCGCGAAGACGATCTGGGTGAGATCGCAGGATTTAGCATAGGCGGCGACCCCCATGACGACCCGTACGATGCCTTCTTCCGGGTCTTTCATCATTTCTTTGATCCCGTCAACAATCTTCCGTTGAATGGGGTACCCACCCCCGACAGTGGTGGCACGGTACACACCGCCCCGGCCTGGGCCTTAGGCACAACCAGTGATCAAGTGTTTAACAATAACCCGAGGGCAACCCATTATGGTTAAACCGATCCGTGCATTGTTATCGTACTTCTCACTGCTGGTGTTGGTATCAACCCTCACCGCCTGCGGCATGGCCGGAGGCCCTGTCAAAGGAAAAGTTATCGACCAAACCACCGGCAAACCCATTGAAGGGGCGATTGTTGTGGCCTATTGGCAGGGGCAAGTCCCCATGCCCGCCGAAACTCGAACCACCTGCTACCATGTCGAATCCACCACCACCGACAAAGACGGAACATACCGCACCCCGTTCTGGTTTGCCCTCCCGCAAACGGTCATGAATCCCAAAATCGCCGTCATTGTCTATCAACCAGGCTATGACCATTACCAGGGACCGGAGACACCCCACGAGAAGCGCTTGACCCCCTTCACCGGAACACGGGAGGAGAGGTTGGAGGGTTTGTTGAAATTACTAGATAGAGGAAGATGTCCAAGTGCTGGTAAGAGTAAGAAAAACTTCCATCGACTATATTCTGCATTTTATGAAGAAGCGAACAGTCTGGCGATAACAGCAAAGGAAAAGGAATTTGCGAGAGGCTTCGAAAAGTGGGCTGAGGATATTAGCAAGAGGGATGGTAAGAATCGTGAAGAGAACTATACACCATGACAGCAAATAGATTGAGTGTGTTCGCATGAATACGCTCGAAAGATTAGTAGGTTTTATTGCCTTATGCCTTGCCAGTATGAGTGTGTCATCCTATGAGATTGATACACATTCCCGCATGGCACAGCAGGCCTTCAATCGTGTTATGCAGGAGGATGCTGAGCTCATGAATCGTCTCGGCCTTACGCTAGCACAGGAATATCTTGGTAATAAATATTATGATATCTCGTCAGTGTCTAGCATATATGAGCGAACAGCGAACAGCTACTCACGTGAGCATATGCCTGTATTTAGCAGCACTGAGAGTGAGAATATTAAGATATCTTTATCAGCACAGGGCTGGCTCCTCCGCGGTGCCATCCGCGAAGACGATCTGGGTGAGATCGCGGGGTTGATTAAGGCAGGCGATGACCCCCATGACGACCCGTACGATGCCTTCTTCCGGGTCTTTCACCACTTCTTTGATCCCGTCAACAATCTTCCATTGAATGGGGTACCCACCCCCGACAGTGGTGGCACGGTACACACCGCCCCGGCCTGGGCCTTGGGCACAACGAACACAGATGCCTTTGCCAATGAAAACAACGCAGAAACCGCACGGCGCAATCATTTTTCGATCAAGGATGCCCGGGAATACATGTACCGTGCCTTAACCGGCCAGGATAAAAATGGCAGCAAGGCAATTAAGCCCAGCGGCACGGGCGACGCCCTGGAGCCCATTGATCTGGCGGAAGCCGAACAAGTGCGCAAGGCCTATTGGGCGACGACGTTTAGGGCTCTGGGCGATGTCGTGCATCTGGTGCAGGACATGGGTCAACCGCAACATACACGCAATGATACTCACAGTCCGGTGGACCCAAAAGGAAAGCAGAT
>JAOUNW010000073.1 GCA_029880755.1 Gammaproteobacteria bacterium | reverse complement strand
CGCATCAACGAAAGGGAGCAAAATGAAATTGATGAAACCGCCTATCGCGGCACGAAACATATTGGCAAACTTGGCATAGAGGCAAGTTACGAAAAGCTGTTACTTGGAAGGGTCGGCGTGGAAAAAATGGAAGTCAACGCCTTCGGCCGCGCAGTTCGCCCCCTGGAAAAAGAACGGGTCGCACCCCATGCCGGTATGAATCTGTATTTGAATATTGATATCAGGCTTCAGCGTATCGCCGAAAAAGCCCTGGAAGGCCGCCGCGGCGCAATTATAGCCATGGACCCCGCTAGCGGTGCCGTACTGACTTTCGCCAGCGCACCTACCTATGATCCCAACCCCTTTGTTAATGGAATAGATACCCGGAGCTACAAAGCGCTTACCGATGACCCAGATAAGCCGCTTATTAATCGGGCGCTTAATGGAAAATACTCGCCCGGCTCTACCATTAAACCCTTTATGGGACTAATTGGACTGGAGTCAAAGAAAATACACCACAACTCACCTGTGACCTGTCCGGGCTGGTTCAAATTACCCGGCGACAGGCACCTGTTTCGGGACTGGAAGAAAACCGGGCACGGCGAAGTCAGACTGAAGGACGCCATTGAACAATCTTGTGACGTTTATTTTTACAGGCTGGCAACGACCCTTGGTATAGACATCATGAAAGATTCTCTCAAGGCCTTTGGTTTCGGCGAGGAAACCAGAATTGATTTGCCGGGCGAATCCACTGGCTTGCTGCCCTCCCCGGAATGGAAACGTTCGCGCGGCCAACCCTGGTATCCCGGCGAAACAGTTATGACCGGTATCGGCCAAGGTATAATGTTAGTAACACCTCTACAGTTGGTATCGGCTACTTCCATGATCGCCAACCAGGGTGTACGCATGAAACCGAACCTGCTTCATGCCATTGAAGACCCGGCAACAAAAGAGTTACGCGAAAATATTCCTGAGTCGTTATCACGCATAAGACCTTCTGATGAAGCTTATCTGGCAAAAATTATTGAGAGCATGGTTGCTGTAGTACATGGCGAGCAAGGCACCGCGCGCCGTTTAAAGTGGGGAGCCAAATACACGATCGCCGGCAAGACCGGTACTGCACAGGTGAAGTCCATTAAACAAGGGGAAAGCTATGATGCCGATGCCCTGCCGGAACGCCACCGTGATCATGCACTATTCATTGCCTTTGCGCCGGCAGAGGCGCCAAAAATTGCTATCGCCATTATTGTCGAAAACGGTGGGCATGGTAGCAGCGCTGCCGCACCCATTGCCCGGCAACTGATGGATGAATATCTTTTACCAAAAGAGATAACGAGCGAGACGACCGGTAGCTGAGCGATATGCCCAAATCCCTGACAAATCTGCAACGCTGGCACATGGACAAACCCATGTTAATTGGCCTGGGCCTGCTGGCACTGTTGAGCATGCTGGTCCTATACAGTGCCAGCGCTGAGAGCCCACGCATTATTGCCGCCCAGTCGTTGCGTTTATTACTGGGGTTTGGCGTTATGTTGGTCATTGCTCAAATTCAACCGGAAAAGCTGGCCCGCTGGGCACCTTATATTTTTGCCATTGGACTCATGTTGCTAGTGCTGGTGCTGATTATCGGTGCTATCGGCAAAGGCGCCCAACGCTGGATCAATTTGGGCTTTACACGGTTCCAGCCATCGGAAATCATGAAACTCGGTCTGCCGATGATGATTGCCTGGTATTTTTCCAGGCAATCCCTGCCACCCACATTCAAACATATTGTCATTGTCGGTATTCTTATCTGTGTTCCCGCCGGCCTGGTGGCCGTCCAACCTGATCTGGGGACAGCATTGATGATCGGAAGCTCTGGCATATTTGTTCTGTTCCTGGCCGGCATGGGCTGGCGCTGGATTGTTGGCTTGATAACACTCTTGAGCTGTTCGGCACCTTTATTATGGACATACTATATGCGTGACTACCAGAAACAACGCATATTGACATTGTTTGATCCCACATCCGACCCACTGGGTACGGGCTATCACACACTGCAATCCATGATCGCCGTGGGCTCCGGCGGTTTTTACGGCAAAGGCTGGTTAAATGGCAGTCAGGCCCATTTGGAATTTTTACCGGAAAGCTCGACTGATTTTATCTTTGCCGTATTCGCCGAAGAGTTCGGTCTAATCGGTATTATGTTGTTGTTCGCGCTTTATCTGTTTGTAGTGGGCCGGGGACTTCTTATTGCAGTTTATGCACAGGAAACGTTTACCCGGTTACTCGCCGGCAGCCTGTCTCTGACATTTTTCTTATATTTCTTCGTTAACATCGGTATGGTAACGGGAATTCTACCGGTCGTGGGCGTTCCTCTGCCTATTATCAGTTACGGCGGCAGTTCTATTGTTACACTTATGGCTGGGTTTGGTATCCTTATGAGCATTCACACACACAGAAAAATCGTTCACGTCTAAATGATCTCCGTGTTTAATCGCCACCTAAGTCTATTTTTACTACTGCTCGCGCTGCCTACCCACGCGATGTCGGTAGACAGCAGCGAGTATCCCAGGCTGGAGGAGTTTATTAGCAGTATGGAGCAAAAACACAAGTTTTCTGCTACCGAACTCCGCGGATGGTTTGCTGAAACCGAGATACGAACAGACATTATCGAGATCATGCAAAGGCCAAGGGAAGCGGCGCCATGGCACGAGTACCGCGAACAGTTTGTCACCGGCCCTAGCGCATCAAGAGGATACCGTTTCTGGAAGAAAAATAAAAAGGCATTTGAGCGCGCGGAAAAAAAATATGGGGTACCTCCGGAATACATCCTGGCAATTCTTGGTGTTGAAACACAATACGGGCTTAATAAGGGCCGATTCAGAATCATGGACGCCCTTACTACTCTTGCAATGGAGCACCCCTCACGGCACGAATTTTTTCAGCGGGAGTTAGAGCAATTCCTGGTGCTTGCACGCGAGCTCAAGCGTGATCCCCTGGAATTCACAGGCTCTTACGCCGGGGCCATGGGGCTACCGCAATTTCTGCCCAGCAGCTACCGGCAATACGCCGTGGATTTCAATAAGGACCACCATCTCGACCTGCTTACCGATAACAGCGATGCCATAGGTAGCGTCGCCAACTACCTGAAAATACATGGCTGGAAAAGAAATGAACAGGTAATCGCCGACGCTGAGATTAATGGCAACTTGCATCCCTGGTTCGAGACCCTCAGTATAAAGCCCACTATGCAGCTAAGCCATTTTGTCGATTATGGCATTTTCCCAAAAAAGTCCCTTGACGCGCATATGCCAGCGACCCTGCTAAAGCTAGAGGCATCTGATGGCCCGCTTTACCGGTTTGGATTTAACAATTTTTATGTTATTACCCGGTATAATAAGAGCGTAAACTACGCCATGGCCGTTACCGAACTGGCCCAACTGATTCGGGAAAAAATGGATAACATCAATTGATCAAGAGATTCGCTGCAATTTGCGCCCTGATACTACTTGGCGCCTGTACTACTCACCCCAACAAGGGAGGTTACTACCAGGACGACGGGCCACACAACGTACCAGAAAAAGATATCGGCACCATCGCCAACGCTGTTCCCAGGGCTGAGCCTCTGAGCGAAAAGGGAAATAAACCCTATGCCGTTTTCGGAAAAACCTACCATCCGCTAAAAAACACTGATGGGTACCAGGAGCGTGGTGTTGCCTCCTGGTATGGCAAGAAATTCCATGGCAACAGTACTTCCAGCGGTGAACCTTATGATATGTATGCCATGACGGCGGCACATAAGACCCTGCCCCTGCCATCTTACGTCGAGGTGAAAAACCTGCAAAATGGCAGATCGGTGATTGTCCGGGTCAATGACAGAGGCCCATTCTTGCATAACCGCCTAATTGATCTCTCTTACGCCGCAGCCAGCAAGCTAGGTATCGTCGCTACCGGCACCGGGCTTGTCGAGGTCTCCGCTATTGCCACCACCGAGTCCGTTATCGAGGCGGAAGCCTTACCCCCAAGCCAGCGTTACGACAGTGTCACCGAGAATGTAAAAATTTATTTACAGGTAGGTGCCTTTAACCAAAAACAAAATGCCGAGGGTCTAAAAACCCGTTTAGCCAAAAACAACATAGGCCCGGTTTTTATCCAGGATAAAAGCTCCAGCAACAATCCTATCTACCGTGTTCGTATTGGACCTCTGGACAGTGTTGCCCATAGTGATGACCTGGTGGAAAAAGTTCGTTTACAAGGAATCTGGGACGCCCACATCATTATTGAGTAAGTCATTAGCTTGCTCTTTTCTTCTGTTATTTTCTGGAATATTTTATGGATAACATCAACACTGTTTTTTTAAATAACGAGTTTCTGAAACCGGAACAGGCCAAGGTGTCGGCATTTGACCGGGGGTTTGTCTTTGGCGATGGTGTTTATGAGGTAATTCCTGTTTTTGGGAAGCGGCCGTTCCGGCTCGGGCAGCACATGCAGCGCCTGAATAACAGTCTGTCCCATCTGGGCATCCCCAATCCTATGCCGGCAGAAAAGTGGCAAGAGGTGATCCAGCAACTCATTAACAGCAACGGCGCAGAAGACCAGTCTATTTATTTTCAGATTACCCGGGGACCAGCAGCGCGGGATCACTGCTTTCCAGAGAACATGACCCCAACCGTGTTTGGTTACAGTCAGACCCTGAAATACCCGGACCAGAAAACGCTTGAACAAGGGGTATCGGCCATTACAGCACCGGATATCCGCTGGCTACGTTGCGATATTAAAGCCATTGCCTTGCTGGCTAACGTGTTGATGCGTCAACAGGCCAAAGAAAAAGGGGTTACCGAAGCTATTTTGCTGCGGGATGGCCGGGTAACGGAAGGAGCAGCCAGCAACATATTTATTGTGTCCAACAATACGCTGATGACGCCACCCAAAGGCGATCAGATTTTGCCCGGGATCACCCGTGACCTGGTTATTGAACTGGCCCACGCCAACAACATTCCCTGCCAGGAAACCGAGATTACGGAAAAACAATTATTTTCCGCTGACGAAGTCTGGATGACAAGCTCTACAAAAGAAATTCTTCCTATTACTAAGATCGATAATAAGCCGGTAGGTAATGGCAAACCCGGCCCCATACACAAAACGGTTTTTGAAATCTATAAAAAATACAAACAGGATTTCCGTAGCGGCGTCGTGAGCGATTAGGTTATTACCTAGTCAGATTTCTGGCACAGATATGACCCGGGAAAGCCAACCAATTATTGTTCGTCAGTTGGGTACAGTGGAGTACACCCGATCCTGGGAACAAATGAAGTCGTTTAACAGCGAACGCGATTCAGCGACCGCCGATGAGATATGGTTGCTGCAACACCCGCCGGTATTTACCCAAGGATTAAAATACCGGCCCGAACATGAGCCAGTCGATTACAAAACTATCCCGGTAGTACACAGCGACAGGGGTGGTGACATTACCTACCATGGTCCCGGTCAGCTCGTCGCTTATTTGCTTATAGACATGAAGCGCAAAAACATGGGCATCAAGACCTTGGTCACTGCTATTGAAGAAAGCATCATGAACCTGCTCGAGGACCATAATATTTCAGGAAAACGAAAATCCGGCGCACCGGGAATCTATGTCACAGAAAAAAAGATCGCCTCCCTGGGATTACGGGTACGCCAGGGCGCCAGCTACCACGGACTATCCCTGAATGTGGACATGGACCTGAAGCCGTTCTCGGCCATTCCTCCTTGCGGATTCCGCAGCCTGGAAATGACCCAAATC
This sequence comes from Gammaproteobacteria bacterium, assembly GCA_029880755.1. Classification (GTDB taxonomy): domain Bacteria; phylum Pseudomonadota; class Gammaproteobacteria; order Acidiferrobacterales; family SZUA-150; genus JAOUNW01. The sequence continues at coordinate 4,471 of JAOUNW010000073.1, read as the reverse complement.
GCTGACTTTTACCCGAATCCACAGATAAATGACATTGGCTCAAGACTGGTAGCCCATCTGGGAAGAAACTTGGGCTACAATAAGATTGAATTTGAACAGGGAGGCCTCTTTGAGCAATCACCCAGATAAACCGGCGACCAGTATCACTCCCAATCCCCTTAAAGGCGCGAGCAAAACCAGCCGCATCCCCATTAAGGTGGTGCCCCATGAAACCCCGCTGAAAAAACCCAACTGGATTCGTGCACGCTCGCCCAATAGCCCGGAAGTGGAGCGTATTAAAAATATTTTACGCGAACACCAGTTGTATACGGTTTGCGAGGAAGCGGCCTGCCCCAATTTAGGCGAATGTTTTAAACATGGCACTGCTACATTTATGATCATGGGGGGTATTTGCACGCGCCGCTGCCCGTTTTGCGATGTCGCACACGGCCGACCCGAAGCGCTGGATCAGCAAGAGCCGGAAAACCTGGCTAGGACCATTGCCGCGATGGGATTAAAATACGTGGTCGTCACCTCCGTTGACCGCGATGACTTGCGTGATGGCGGCGCCGCTCACTTTACTGCCTGCATCGGGGCCATACGTCAACATACTCCCAATACCAAAGTTGAAATACTGGTACCGGATTTTCGGGGGCGCCTGCCAGTTGCATTGAATATTCTGGGTCAACAGCCACCCGATGTACTGAACCATAACCTTGAAACTGTTCCCCGCCTGTACAAAAAGGCCCGGCCCGGTGCGGATTACCGGCACTCGCTGCAACTGCTTAAAGACTTCAAGGCAATGTTCCCAGAAATCCCGAGCAAATCCGGGCTCATGGTCGGCCTTGGTGAAACCGATGAGGAGATTGAAGCGGTTATGCAGGATTTACGTGCCCACAATTGCGATATGCTGACTATCGGGCAGTACCTGCAACCGAGCCGGCATCATCTACCGGTGGAACGTTACGTTACCCCGGAAAGCTTTGAGCAGTTTGCTGTAAAAGGAAAGGCCATGGGCTTCCGTCACGTTGCCAGTGGTCCGATGGTCCGGTCTTCCTATCATGCTGACCAGCAGGCATCGGACATTAACTGATTTATTTAATCCATGGCGACATCAACCAAAAAGGGTAGTAACTGGCAACAACAGGCAAGCCAGCCGGACAAAAAGCTGGAGCTCAATCAGATCATCCATCTGTTAGCAACGGATAAGCTGTTATCTAAGGAAAGCAGTGACCAGCTTTTTCGTTCACCACAATCGTCGAACAAGGTAGAAATGCACCCTCTGGTCATCATTGCCAACGAAAAAGTCACCAGCGCCAAACCACCGCACAATGTTTTGGATATCGAGACATTGAGCCAGTGGTTTGCCGACAAAATCGGCCTGCCATATTTTCATATTGATCCACTGAAAATCGACGTTGCTGCTGCGGCGTCGGTCATGAAGTACAGCTACGCTGAACGCAACAAGATACTCCCTGTGGAAGTGGCCAAGGATTACATCACAGTCGCCACGGCCGAGCCTTACGTCAGGGAATGGGAACCGGAAATTGCTCACATCACCAAAAAGCAGATCCGGCGAGTATTCACCAACCCTGCGGATATCAACCGCTACGTGGTTGAGTTTTACAGCCTGGCCAGATCCGTTAGTCACGCCATGGAAGAAACCGGTGGCAATGATCTGGGCAGCATCAGTAATCTGGAGCAACTGGTCGAGCTAAGCCGCGCCGGCAAGCTCGATGCCAATGATCAGCACGTCGTCACCATCGTTGACTGGTTGCTGCAGTATGCCTTCGAGCAACGGGCCAGTGATATTCATATTGAGCCCCGGCGTGACCAGGGTCGCATTCGCTTCCGCATCGATGGCACCTTACATCTCGTGTACCAATTACCACCCGCAGTAACCGCCGCCGTATCCTCGCGTCTGAAGATCCTCGGACGCATGGACGTTGCCGAAAAACGAAGGCCCCAGGACGGGCGCGTCAAGACCAAGACACCAGACGGCAAGGAAATTGAACTGCGTTTATCCACCATGCCCACGGCCTTTGGTGAAAAACTGGTCATGCGTATTTTTGATCCGGAAGTATTGGTAAAGAGTTTCAAGGAACTGGGCCTAAGCGATGAGGACTATAAACGTTGGCAACACATGGTCACGCAGCCGAACGGTATTGTACTGGTCACCGGGCCTACGGGTTCCGGTAAGACCACCACGCTTTATACGACACTTAAACAACTGGCTCAGCCGGAAGTGAATGTATGCACCATAGAAGACCCCATTGAAATGATTGAAGAAAGCTTCAATCAAATGCAGGTGCAACATAACATTGAGCTTGATTTTGCAGCCGGTGTTCGCAATCTGTTACGACAGGACCCAGACATTATTATGGTTGGCGAAATTCGTGATCAGGAAACCGCCGACATGGCCACCCAGGCATCTCTCACCGGCCATCTGGTATTGTCCACATTACACACAAACGACTCCGTCTCCGCCATTACCCGTCTCCTGGATATTGGCATACCACCCTATCTCATTAACGCAACACTGCTGGGCATAGTTGCCCAGCGACTGGTGCGTTGTTTGTGCCCTCACTGCAAACAGCCAGGACACCTGGATGACCAGCAGTGGCAAGCACTGGTTTCTCCCTGGAAGATCAACAAACCGGAAACCGTCTACGCGCCAAAAGGCTGCCTCGAATGCCGCAACACCGGCTATCTTGGACGCATGGGAATCTACGAAGTTTTAACGATGTCGCAGCAAACCAAAAAGCTGGTAACAACGGATTGCGATACCAACAAACTTCGCCGCCAGGCCATGAAAGAGGGTATGCGCACCCTTCGCATCAGCGGCGCCCAGAAAATTATCGCCGGACTTACTACCATCGAAGAAGTATTCAAGGTCGCGCCCGCCTACGAGGATTAGGCGTCGGAACTGCCAGCGGCTTTCTGCTGCGCTGCAATTTCGTTTCTTACCTGTTCCATATCCAGGGCCTTAGCCTTGCCTAATATTTCTGTTAGCGCGGATTCCGGCAATGCACCAGGCTGAGCGAAAATCACAATCTGGTCGCGGAAAATCATGAGCGTGGGAATGGAGCGAATCTGAAAATGCGCTGCAATTTCCTGCTCCTCTTCCGTATTGACCTTGGCAAACACAATGTCATCGTGTTTTTCCGACAGGTTTTCATAAATAGGAGCAAAGGAGCGGCAAGGCCCGCACCAGGGCGCCCAAAAATCCACGATAACCATATCGTTGGAATGCAGCACTTCATCAAAATTGGTTTTATCCAGGTTTACCGTGGCCATCACAAAAACTCCTGCAAAATTAACATAAAGACCCCTAGATGGAGCCAGGAATGACGATTACAACCCCTGGAACGCGGAAAATCCGTGAGGAAAATCAAATTACCCGGGATTATGCGGGGGTCAAAAACAGAGCGGCCTAGAAATAATGCAGAAGACCCAACGATATACTGTCAAAACTTTGTTCGGTACCAAAATCCAGACCAATACCCAGGTCACTGTCCTCGAACTCATAACGTGTTGCGTTTATACCTGCGGTAAAACTGGTGGCGTCTGTAATGGGCTTGCTCCAGGTCACAGAGAAACTGTAGCCAGTAGTATCACCAGTGGTTTTCTGAGAACCGTTAGACTGAACAGAAATCTCACCATCCATATCGGCATACGCTAGGGTCAACGCCAGAGAACTGGCTTCAAATGAAACGGAATAACTTGCACCAGCGAATGCACCGCTATCGACAAACCTTGCTCTAACAGAAGGATTAGAACTATCTCCCTCGACAAAGGCCTCAAACTCGCCTCGCTTGTAGCCTGCAAACATAGAGATACCGCCACCTATGTAATACCCCAAAGTGAAATCTTGATCCGATCTGTTCATAAATGTCAGCGTTCTAAAAAGCACCTTATCATCCATAATGGTCTGGCTGATTTTAATGCGCGAGTAAAAATTCTGGTAAGAGAGTGTTCCGGCATAATCCAACGTCAGGATATCCGGCGCGAAATGGACTTTCCCGCCTGTGCCACCATCGGTAGTATAAAAATCAATGCTTTTGTTGCTGGTCGATACTTCACCGATAAAATTAACGCCTTCGTCTGCTTTTAACTGGAGACTTGTAAGGACTGTACTCAGACAAAACAATGTTGCTGTTAACTGTTTTATTATCATAAAACCTCTCCCGGTAAACGATCCATCCTACCGAAATACCGTTTGCACTGTAGCGGTGATATATCAGTGCTGTTGCGAAATAACAGGCGGCTATGGTACCAACGGAAACATCAATACTGAGATAATAATTAAGTCCATGCTTCAATAAAAGAGGCAGCACCGCAAACAATGCCCGGAAATGTGTGAGAACGGCCCCAAACTCATGACCATCCACATATAAAGTGAAGAAAAAATAATTGGGAAATTTGGTGGGCCCGGTAGGACTCGAACCTACGACCAAGGGATTCACTCTGCCCGGTAGTTTCCAACCGGAGT
>JAOUNW010000072.1 GCA_029880755.1 Gammaproteobacteria bacterium | reverse complement strand
GAAACAGTATTGGTAAAGTAATGACCCATACCTATACCCCATTCTGGAGGTCCACCTCCTTTGTAATTGACGTTTTTAAGTTTATTTGAACTGATACCACCAAAATTTTCGCCAATGTACAAATACCCATAGAATGGCGACGAATCAATGGCTGAAACAACAGGCTCTGATGCAAACAAAAATGTCGGGTACGCGAGTAAAATGCAGAATGCATTCAATACCAGCAACCGTCCGACTAAACCACGTGTATACATTGTTGTTTGACCGCACTTCTAACGTCCTAGCTGAGGGACCGAGGCTGCATCACGGCCGAAGGCCCTAGTGAGAGAAATAAACAGCTCGAGTGATTTGTTAGAGCACAAATTCCTCAACCTATCGCTCTTCGCTATGACTAATTATATTATCAACGATCTCACTGCGGCTTATTCACGAACCAGGCTCTCGGCAAATTCAAGATATACCTGGGCCTGTTCGGCACAGCATGTACTATTCTTTAGCCCTTCACCAATCAGGCGGGTGAGTTCTGCCAGAAATTGTTCATTGCGGTCATCTTTTTCAATCTCGCTGCCGTATTGCAGTGAGATGTCGATATTTGTTACGCCCTCGCCCCAGGGATGGTAGTAAACGAAAAATCGCTGTACTGCGCTGCGGTCAGCGAGCGTTCTTTCATAAATGCTGCAGGGCACGGAGGCACCCCTGCTATCGATGCACACACCGGTTCCCAAATGTCTGGCTGAACCGGGCAGGGCTTTGGGCGCTGTCATGGCGCATACTTCAAGCTCTTTGTCCTGGGGTTTTTGCCACAACAGCTGAGGAGAATGATCTGCCTTAGTGGCTCCGTGATTGGCCTTTTCAATCAATCGGGGTGTCACGCCGCCTTTAAATAGGGCCTGGTAATGGTGATCGCCGTCATGGAACACGAGGCATGCATAAACCTCATGCCCGCCGGAGGTGCGTGACTCGCACAATCTGAGATCTCCGACGCGTTCGGCACTTTCCGTCACATAGCCGGAACAATGATTGGTGGCGCTTACAGAGGCAGAAATGAAAATGCATGCCCACAATAGTTTTCTTAACGAGTCAATCGCGCGCATTCTGTACCCCCTAACATTCGAAAACTTACCAGACTTTATGACGCGCGCCTTTGCGGCCAGTCAAAATTCTCAAGATATTTCGTAATAAGTTTACCAAACTATTCCTTATAGAAATAGAGGTAACTCTTTCTGGGCAGCGGCTTATGGGGGCACTGCCGGCGCGCCTACGGTGTTTCACCTGTGGTATAAAATGAGATAACGCAATTATTTTTGGGGCAGCCACTGGCAGTTCATTAATAATTGTCTGAATAATTGCTAATACTGAACTAAGATTTTGTATAGGCGATGGCGGGAGTCCGTGTTGAACAAACCATCACAACGCCAGGCATTAAATCAATAACGAAAAAGGAATAACAATGAAGAAAGTCACAATTGTAGGGGCAGGCAGAGTAGGTGAGTCCACGGCACACAATCTTGCGAAGTCGGAACTATGTCGCGAGGTCATGCTAATTGACGTGAAGGATGGTGTACCGCAGGGTGCGGCGCTGGATATCCAGGAGTCTGCGCCACAATTTGGGTTTGATACAAAACTTCGTGGCAGCGTGAATCTCAAGGACATGGCAGGATCGGATCTTGTGATTGTCACCGCCGGCATTCCACGCAAGCCTGGCATGTCCCGTTCTGACGTATTGGACACCAACCTGGGAATACTTTACGGCATTGTCGATGAAATGCTGAAAGTGGCACCTGACGCCAAACTGCTGATTGTCAGCAACCCGGTGGATATTCTCACCTATGCCGCCTGGAAGCGAACGGGCTGGTCACGCAATCGTATTTTCGGCATGGCCGGGGTCCTGGATTCATCACGCATGGCCAGCTTCATTGCCATGGAAACCGGCTACTCGGTCAAGGACGTCACTGCCATGGTATTGGGGGGTCACGGTGACACCATGGTACCCATGATCCGTTTTACGTGTATTAACGGTATCCCTGTCAGCGAATTTTTATCGTTGGAAAAGATTGAAGAAATTATTGAGCGCACCCGCGGGGGTGGTGCTGAAATCCTGGCATTAAAACAAACGGGCAGTGCCTATGATGCGCCTGCTGCCTCAGTCACAGCCATGGTGAGCGCCATCAGCGACGACCGAAAGCGTATCCTCCCTTGCGTTGCGGTATTGGATGGCGAATACGGCGAAAAAGATATTTGCATGGGTGTACCGGTGGTGCTCGGGGAAAACGGTATGGAAAAAGTCATTGACCTGGAACTGACGGAAAACGAATCCGCGGAGTTCAAGCGGTCCATAAAATCAATCAGGGCTGACATGGAACGACTTACGACCTAGCACACTTCAACATTCATGCGCCTGGGTAAACAACTCTCCGAGTTCGCTGGCGTAACGCTTTTCTATTTCTTGCCGACGGGTCTTGAGTGTCGGAGTCAACAGGCCGTTTTCCACTGTCCAGGGCTCGGTGATACTAATAACATAGCGTATCTTTGCATACCCGGGAAAATCATGAAGCATATTGTTCGCGCGCCGACACAGTTCTTTCTCGTCGGCCAGGGAACTCACCACCAATAAACCGAGCTTCGGCCTCCCTTCACCGATCAGCATCACTTGTTCAAACACGGTATCCGCGAGAATGGCCTGTTCCACATCACCGGGTGAAACCTTCTCTCCGTTCGACATAACAATGATGTCTTTTACCCGACCGGTAATATAAATATGATTGTTACGTATCTCTGCAACATCACCGGTATGGAACCAGCCGTCCTTATCCACCACTTCCGCCGTTGCCTGCTCCTGGTCCCAGTAACCTTTCATGACAACGGGGCCGCGTACCTGTAACTCCGAATTGTCTCCGAGACGGGTCTCGACATTATCCAACGCCGCACCGACGGAAAAAGGATCGTTATCATTAACGCGATTAAAGCTGATGACCGGTGACGTTTCCGTCAGACCATAGCCATGCAGGAAGGTGATCCCCAAACCGATAAATGTTTTAAACAGGTGGGCTGGCATGGGCGCGCCCCCCAACAGAATGTATTTCACCCGGCCGCCCAACCTGCCTCTGAGTTTTTTGCCTACCAGCGCATCAAAAACCGGCCAAAGCATGTGGTCGATGGGCCCGGCTTTTCCTTGATAACGTTTCCAGCCGATATCCACCGCTTTCTCAAAGAGAAAACGTTTTAACGATCCTTGCGGCAAACCCTCCTGAACTTTATTGTAAATGCGCTCAAAGATACGCGGGACACAAACAAGAAGAGTAGGACGATGGTTTGCCATATCTTCCGCCAACTCGGGAATACCGCGAGCAAAAGTGGTCAACGCACCGACTGTGATCGCGATGTAGTAGCCGACCGTACGCTCAAACATGTGAGACAACGGCAGAAATGACAAAAACTCATCATCGCCATTGATTTCGTAACAGGCATACGATAATGCAAACAGATCACTGATAAGATTACCGTGAGTCAGCATCACACCTTTCGGCCGCCCTGTAGTGCCCGAGGTATATACCACCGTGGCCAGGTCCTCCTCAGTCAAAGCAGTATTGGCCTGATAATCCCCTTGCGCCGGCAACCAATCGCTCAAGCCAGTAACCCGTTCGTCCTGACCGGCCGGCGCATTATTGGCGCACACAACCCTATGAAGGGTTTTCACTTGCCCGAGCAAGTCAGAACATATTTTGCCGTCTTCCAGCACCAGTAATTTGGCGCCGGAATCATTAATACACCACGCCATATTGTCGGGCCTGTCATTATAAAATAACGGCACCGTAACAAGACCCAGCGCCATGGCTGCCTGGTCAAACAACACCCAGTTAATACTGTTGCGCATGCAGATGGCAACGCGGTCACCGGGCGCCAGTTGCTCCTGCACCAATGCCTTTTGCCACCTGCCGGCTTCGTGGGCAACATCGGACCATGTCATCTCCTGCCACCTGTCTCCGGTAAACTGACGATAGGCCAGTTTATCCGGGGATAGCCGCACTCGACGGGCGAATAACTCCGGGATGCTTTTTGCGCTTTCGACTCTCATTGGATTATTGTCTTAGTTTGTCTCTTTCGATTGTGGCGCCTGGGTCCAGCCCTCATCCGGCCGGAAACGTTCGCCACACTCCTCGGTTAATCGGAACAGGCTATGGGAAACATTTTCCCAACCGATGTCTTTGGCATAATGCATGGGGCCACCCAGGAATGGCGCAAACCCTGTACCGTAGACCATGCCCGCATCCACATCATCTTCCGTTGCCACCACACCTTCTCTCAAGCATGCCATGGCCTCATTTAATAAACGCAGAGTCAGGCGCTCGGTTAAGGTGTGCTTGGCCAAACCGACCGCTGTGGATTGGCCGGCAGCGATCTGCTTGCCCTGCTTGTCATAACGATAGAAACCCTGGCCGCTTTTCTTGCCCAACTTTCCTTCTTTTACCATTTCACGCAATTTTTCCGGCACCTTGATTCCCAATGGCTCAGACAACTCCTCGGCCACAGACAAACAAATATCGAGCCCGACGGTATCCGCCAGGAATATCGGCCCCATGGGCATACCGAAGTCCACCGCCGCTTTGTCGATCGCGGAAATTGCAGTGCCTTCCTCTGACATAAGCATGGCTTCGATAAGATAGGGCATCAAAATCCGGTTGACCAAAAACCCCGGGCTGCTTTTCACGTCCAACGGCAACCTGCTGATCGCCGTGGTAAACGAGCGTGCACGCGCCAATGCCTGTTCACTGCTTTGCTGGCCACGCACAATTTCCACCAACTGCATCTTGGCAACCGGATTGAAAAAGTGCAGACCGACAAGGCGTGTTGGATCTTTAAGCGCTTTGGAAATCACTTCCAATGGAATACTGGAGGTATTACTGGCGAGAAGTGTATTTGGCGACACTTTCTTTTCCACATCAGCGAATAACGCCTGCTTGGCGGCCTCATTTTCAATGATGGCCTCAATCACCAGATCAGCATGCCCCAGTCCACTGCCTTGCAGATCAGGCATAAGGTGATCAAGCGCCTCTTCAATCCTTCTCGGGTCCTTTAATTTTTTCTTGAAGAATTTATGGGCGCGCTGCATAGCCCGGGCAATGGCTTCCGGCTGCCGGTCCTGCAACGTCACAAAAAAACCTTTTTGCGCCAACCAGGCGGCAATGTCGCCACCCATCACGCCGGCGCCTACGACATGTACACGACTAATACCATGATCCCGGGCACGGCCATGATGTTTCAGGGACTCACTTAATAGAAACACCCGTACCAAATTTCGACTGGTGCGCCCTACCAGCAACTCGCCCAGGGATTTGGCCTCCTGCTCCAGATTGGCGCCACGCTGCCACAAATCCAGTATGCGATAAGGCGCAGGGTAATGATCCGGACTGGCCTTTGCCGCCACTTTCTTTTGCATGATCTGCAAAACAATATTCTTGATAAAGGGCCAGTGTGGCAGGCTCTTTATTAAACTGAACTTTCGCTTCTTCGGTTTCTGTATCAGGCCCAGCGCGGCACGCATGAGATGACGCTCAGGTACCGTTTCATCCACCAGACCCATACGTTTCGCAGCCCGACTGGAAACTGTTCGACCGGTAAGCATAAGATCCAGCGCTGCAACATCTCCTACCAACCTTGGCAATCTGACTGTGCCGCCAAAGCCGGGATGAATACCCAGGAGCACTTCCGGCAAGCCCAGACGTGTACCCTCGTCTTCCCTGGCAACACGATACTTACATGCGAGCACCAGCTCGCAGCCACCGCCAAGACAGTTACCATGGATAATCGCGACGGTAGGAAAGGGCAATGCCTCGAGGCGATCAAATACCTTCTGGCCCCGCCGCGCCAGCTCCCCGGCAAGGACAGCATCTTCAATGTCACCAAACTCCTTTACGTTTGCGCCCAGAATAAAATCTTTTTTCTTGGCAGAGCGCAGGATCAGGCCCTTCTTTTTTTCACCCGCCAGCGTTGTTAACAGCTGGTCCATTTCAGCGAGTACTTCGCCGGACAAGACATTCGCTGACTGACCTGCAACATCCAGATCCAGAACAACCACATCGTCCTGATCTTGACGTCGCCAGTGATTCAGACTCATGACTTACCCCCTTCCACCCTGACCAGCATGGCGCCACCCTGGCCGCCGCCGATACAAAGTGTTGCCACACCCTGGCCACCTCCACGATGACGTAATGCCAATAGCAAGTGCAGCACCAGTCTGGCGCCGCTGGCACCCACAGGATGGCCGCAGGAGATGGCGCCACCATCCGGATTCAGGCGCCGCGGATCCATGCTGCCCAATGCGGATTTAAGCCCTAACTCTTCGCGGGCATAGTCATCGCTGGCCCAGGCAGCCTGACATCCCAATACCTGGGCAGCAAAGGCCTCGTTCAATTCCATATGATCAAGATCACCCATGGTCAATTTTTGGCGGGCCAATAATCCGGCCACCGCGTGCACGGGGCCCAGGCCCATTTGGCTGGGATCTACCCCGGCCCACTCGTGATCCACCAGTTCTCCCAGAACAGACAAATCGTATTTTTCAATGGCCTTTTCGCTGGCTAACAACAACATGGCGGCACCGTCAGTGATTTGTGAACTGTTGGCCGACGTCACCAGCCCATATTTACGATCAAACACCGGCTTCAGTTTGGCCAATTGCTCCATGGTACTACCGCGGCGCATGCCGGTATCGTCCTTGTAATGCTTGCCTTTGTCGTCATAGAGAATTTCTATCTCGTCTTCCATGTGACCCGCATCATAGGCGGCAGCCAGGCGTTCATGGCTTTGCAAGGCATATTCATCCTGTTGTTCACGGGTAATACCAAAACGGTGAGCAACAATCTCCGCCGTCTGGCCCATGGACAGCTTGACCAATGGATCGCTTAATCCCAGTAACAAAGTAAAAACCGGTTTGAGGTTTTTCAATCGAAAGGCGCTGATGGCCTTAAGCCGATCAACCGGCGAACGGGCACGCATTAACCCTGATAGCCAGTTCACCATATCTGCATTCCATTGAACGGGCGCACGGCTCATGGCTTCGGTACCACCGGCCAATATCAGATCGGAATAACCCAGTGCAATACGTTCCCTGGCGCTGGCCAGGGCCTGCAATCCCGACGCGCAATTCCGTTGCACGGTAAAGGCAGGCACCTTTTTACCGCAACCCAGGCGCAGGGCAATAATGCGGGCAATATTGGCTTCGTTGGGTGCGGGAATAACACAACCAACGATTACTTCATCAATGGCCTCCGGCTGAAAAGGCATCCGGGTTAATACGGGGCGCGCAGCCGCTACGGCGAGATCGGCAGCGCTGAATTTTCCAGTGCTACCCAGCGCCTTCAAAAATGGCGTACGGGCACCGTCCACCACAAAAACTCGTTTTCCTTTTGCCATCCAATAGTTCCGATTTTGTTTTAGTTAGAATATTTTTTTACATTGCGTCCTGTGCAAAATCATCTACCATAATTGTTGCCTTACGCGCCTTGTCTGCAATACGGATTAAATCGGCTTCATCATCAGTAATAATGTTTTCATTCACTGCCGCAGTCAACAACGCCTCCAGATCCTTTAGTGCGCTGATTCGGTAACTGATATCAGCCTTGCGTAGTTTTTTGGAAGCCTCTTCCGCTGCGATCACTTTATCCAGTGCGTGCTCTATGCGGCCAATAGCGTCATCAGTATCAGAGGAAATAAAAATTCCATGAGTCAAACGATCTCTGGCATCGGACGGTTCTAAGAGTACCCGCGCTATACGTCTACCCAGTCTGTCACTGGGAGGACGAAAATGACGACCCAGTGGAAATATCACCAGCCGCATCAACATGGCCGCCGGTCGATTGGGAAAATTACGCAAAACACCATCTAGTGCCTGTTGGCATTGATACAAGGAGTTGTAACAAACCCATTTAACAAATGCCGCATCACTCTCGGGAGCACCGTCATCATGGAAACGTTTTAAAGTCGCAGAGGCCAGATACAAATGACTCAGGACGTCGGCGAATCGTCCGGAGATTTTTTCCTTGCGCTTCAAGGCACCGCCCAACACCAGCATGGCCACGTCGGACGAAAACGCAAAGGCGGCGCTGATACGACTAAGGTGCTGATAAAAACGCCCGGTGTCGTTGGAAACAGGTGAAGGTATAAGACGCCCACCGGTAAGAGCCAGGAGAAAAGACCGCACCGCATTGCTGATAGTAAACCCGACATGACCAAAAAAGGCCCGATCAAACATTTCGCTGGCCCTGGCCTGATCCGATTCAGCGACAGCCTGCATCTCACTAAAGACATAGGGATGACACCGGATGGCTCCCTGGCCATAAATAATCAGGGAGCGTGTCAGAATGTTGGCACCTTCAACGGTAATACTGATTGGCACTGCCTGATAGACCCGCCCAAAAAGATTATGTGGTCCAAGACAAATACCGGAACCACCACGAATATCCATGGCGTCATTGACGACCTGGCGCATATGTTCGGTTAACTGGTATTTCACCACTGCCGACAACACAGACGGCTTTTCGCCCAGATCCACGGCACCGGCCGTCATGGTGCGTGCGGCCTCCATCATATAGGTATAACCGGCGATACGGGCCAGGGCCTCTTCCACGCCCTCGAACTTGCCGATGGGCATTTTGAACTGGCGCCGTATGCGCGCGTAGGCGCCTGTTGAACGGCTGGCCAGCTTGCCGGAACCGGTACTTAACGCGGGCAGGGAAATGGAGCGGCCTGCCGCCAGACTTTCCATTAACATGCGCCAACCCTGACCCACGCGATCCGCGCCGCCGATAATCCAGTCCATGGGAATAAACACATCTTTTCCATAATTAGGGCCGTTCTGAAACATAATATTCAGCGGATTGTGCCGGCGGCCAATACTGACACCGGGGGTGTCGGTTGGGATCAGAGCGACAGTAATGCCAAGTTCTTCGGTATCGCCCAGCAAATGATCCGGATCATAAAGTTTGAACGCCAACCCGAGCACAGTGGCGACCGGACCCAGGGTGATATAACGTTTGTCCCAGTTAAGACGAATACCGACAACATCAGGCTTGCCTTCAAACTCCTGTTTAACCACCACACCCGTATCCGGCATAGCGCCGGCATCACTGCCCGCTTCCGGACCGGTTAACGCAAAACAGGGGACTTCCTCGCCTGTCGCCAGTTTCGGCAAATAATAATTTTTCTGATCTTCGGTGCCGTAATGCATCAGCAACTCAGCCGGCCCCAAGGAATTGGGCACCATGACAGTCACCGCTGCGGTAACACTGCGGCTGGCAATCTTCATCACCACCGACGAATGCGCCAGTGCCGAAAATTCCAATCCTCCATAGCGCTTCGGAATAATCATGCCAAAGAAGCGCTTGTCTTTCAGAAAGCGCCAAACCTCCGCCGGCAGATCGTGGTCATCGTGATTAATCTTCCAGTCATCCAGCATACGGCAAAGTTCATCTACCGGACCATCAACGAATGCTTGTTCCTCTTTCGTCAACTGGGGTTTGGGAATCAACAGCATCTTGTTCCAGTTGGGGCGGCCACTGAATAAATCCGCATCCCACCATACCGTACCGGCCTGCAATGCCTCACGCTCAGTCTGAGACATGCTAGGCATAATCTTTTTAAAAATAACCAGAAGCCGATCGCTAATGAGTGATCGGCGCAGGAAAGGGATATTTAACGGAATCGCTACCAGTAAAAATAGCAGCCACAATAACAACTGAAACGGGATGGCGGCCTTACCAAAGAGAGTGTATGCACTGACAATGGCTGCCATCACCAGGGTTGCAAACCATAGAGGCGTACGCAGATAAGCCACGACCCACAAACCGGCCAGTAACAATAAAACCCAGAGCGAAAAGTCCATCCTATTCTCCGTTATTCTTATTACTAGTGTAGTCCTTTTTTAGACCCAGGCTGTTCAGCCTGGCACTGCGGCTTCGGTAACTATATTAATGTAACCCCCTAATTTCGCAACAACTGGAATAAAATGGTTACAAAAAGGACAAATAGGCCGGTTTGCAATCTCCGAAAATAATAAACCCGGCCTAAGGCCGGGTTTTTTAAGCACAATAAACTCGTCGCTTAAAACTTCCAGGAACCCTGAACGCTCAGGATATCAACACTGGCTTCATAGGTACCAACAATTTGGTGGCCTAAACTATCGGTATTATTGATATCTGCATCATCGACTATCAAGTGAG
>JAOUNW010000149.1 GCA_029880755.1 Gammaproteobacteria bacterium | reverse complement strand
CCAGGGACCTGTCTTCTGCCACTTCGCAGCATAAAACGCCGTAAATCTCTCCGGAGTCACCTAAAACAATCGGAGTTGCACCCAAATGCTTGAATGTATCCACCGGCTGAGATCTGCTGACAAGAACACAGGCCATGCTTTGCATTGCATTGGAAACAGCGTGAGCAATTGTTGAATCGAAATCATCTTCGGCTTGTTCACGACTAACGCTATTTCCATCCGGTTTGAGTCGTTGCAGACTGCCGCCGATTTCTTCCAAATGAAATATTCCGACATTCGAATATTGAAAATTAGTCTGAACTTCGACAATAAACGTTGCCAGCAGCTGGCTTTCATGGAGTATGGAATTGAATTTCTCCCCCAGCAGGGCAAGATGCTCGAGCCGCTTTGTACGAAGCTCTATTTTATACTCCATTTCATACTGGTACGACTGAAGCTCTCTAATCATTCGATTAAATGCGCCACCCAAGGCGCCTACCTCGTCTTTGTCGCTTTCCACCGCGTGCACCAGCAAATTCCCCCGAGAGACCTGATTCGTCGTTTTCACCAAGTCCGTTATTGGTATGGTAATCCGGCGTGACAATATATATGAAATGGCAGAAAACAAAAAGGCGAGCATCAGTGTACCTAATGTAATCCACATGCCCATTTGGCGCATGGGCTTCAAAACTTCATCAGTAGAAATTTCCGATATAAAAGCAACACGAGGCTCTTCCAGCCAGTAATAGTATCCAACAACCGGAACACTTCTGTAGTTCAGATACTCATCGGAACCGGATTCCCCTTCAAGAGCTGACCTAATGCCGTGGGAATCGACATCCGCTGGATACTCAACATCTCCAAACCTGGCCTGACTGACAAAATTGCGCTTACCGTCTATCAGATAGGTTTCACCAGTAGCGCTATTACTGGATGCTTCAGTGACGATCTTCGACAGGTAGTCCGAATTCAAATGGGTGAATAGTACACCCAGCACCCTGTCCTTTTCGTCTTTCAAGGGCGTAGCGACGATCATTACCGGTTGGCGAGACCGCTTAGAGTAGTAGATCTTCTGCACATAGGTTTTTTCCTTGCCCAGATTAAAAAAGGAATCGGCCAGATGGTACATACCTTCGGCAGAAGCTTTGGTGGAAACAATTGTTCTACCACCTATAGTAGAAAGCACCGATACACGGCTGATGTCAGGAATTATAGTGGTTACATTGGCAAGATAAGCCGCTATAGCGTCATGAGCAGCTTTAAATGACTTTCCTGATTGGGTAGAGCCAAGCAGGACCTTCAGATGATGGCTTTCCTTGTCCATAATAAGCTTGGCCAGAAGCTCGACCAAATGCTTCTCTTCTTCCAACCAGTTATTGACAGCGATGGCTTTGGCCTTGGTCGTGGCTTCTAACTGCTCCATCGCTGCCCTGGTCATGTACTTAACCCCGACGGCATAAGAAAAAACGCTTACCGCGGTCATGCATACCACGATAACGCTGAACAAAAACAGAGTTAACTTAGTATGTAGCCTGCTTTTCCAGGGACGAAGGGTCATACCGGTGGAACCATGGCTGATCTAGTCACCCATAAAACCCAGTGCTTGCGCAGCCTGCCGAATGTTATCGAAATCTTTGTCACTTGTACTTTCATAGCCTTCGACGCCAAGCAAACTCAACAGACTGGGGTCCTTGAGATTAACAAATGCATCCCTGAGTTTAGCAATCACTTCCGGGCCTAAATTGCTGCGTGCCGCCCACGGATAGTCCGCGAAAGGATCTGATTTCCAGAGAATCACCAGCTTGGACTTGTCGAGTTGTCCACGTGCCACCATTTTTGGAAACAGGCGCGCGTTCATTGCACCCGCATCGACCTCCCGATTGAACACCGCCAGGGCTGTCTTATCGTGCGCTCCCGTATACACCAGGCTTTTCATATCTTTGTTTGGATCAATATTGACATTGAGCAAACCTTTGTGTGGTATGAGATGCCCGCTAGTAGAGGCCACATCGCCAAATGCAAAACTTTTTCCCTTTAGATCCTGAAGCGAGCTAATATTGGAATCCACGCGAGCAATTATCAGGCTGAAATTTTCCGGTGTGCCTTCGGCGGTGCCGCGTGCAAATGGCGTGATATCTAATTCACTCTTGGCCAGAACGTAAGTTAGACCACCAAAGTACACAACATCAAGATTACCTTTTCCCATCTCTTCTACCGCGGCGGTATAAGTCTCTGGAACGACAATGTCGATTTCCTTTATACCGGTTTCTTTTTTCAAGTACTCCATGAGGGGCTGATTTTTTCGAATAATTTCCTTTGGATTTTCGTCTGGCGGGAAACCCACCCGCAGCCGGGTAACTGCACTTTCATTGGTAACGGATTGTTTAGCGGATGCATCCTGTGAATTCGATGCATCTTTGCCGCAAGCGGTTAGTGTCAACATACTCAGGAATATGATAGAAAAGTACTTGATTGCTTCGTTCATTAGCTGTTCCTCCCATTTTTTCCAGTGCCCATCTTTGCAATTGCAAGGTCTCGGATAATTCCTACCCGTTTAAACTCATCCGGTACCGGACAAGACCTTCTCTCGATTCAAAAATTGTTCTACTGCTTCGCCACCTAGAATATGACAGCCCATCTGCGTGAGCAGTGGTATATCCCCATTACGCGCGACACCTGTTATTACCATCTCCAAATCAAGTGCATCGCAATAATTCAAAACACCTTGTATCATCTGTGGCCGTTCCTGCCTCGCCAGTAAATCTTGTGCGAAATTTTCAGAAAAATACAACCGGTTAATGGGCAGTAGTGCCAGCAGTCTGAAACTGCTGAGTCCAGCGCCGACCTCGTCTAAAGCCAGGTGGATCCCCAGATCGTGCAAGCTGCGACACGCAGTAATAGCGGCCGCTTCCGTCGGTTCGTTCCAATTCACCGCTAAACTTGCAAGTTGATTTTCGTTGACACGAAACTCCAATTGCGGCATCGGAAAATTAGTATCCCGCTGCATCTTCTTCATCAATACGCAGGTTTCTGGATGTAGTAGTTGGGTTGTTGACACTTGCAACGAAATCCTGCCGTTTCGATCATGGCAATCAAAGGCCGACCAGGCTTTAGATATGGATTGCAGTTGCCAGAGCAGGAATTTTTGATCCAGACCGGATTGCTTTACCAGGTCGAACAACCTGCTTTGTGTGAGCATCTCACCCGAAGCAGAACGCCAATGACATTCGGCGATGTAGTCATACGCTTTGCTTTTATTGAAATTTACCAGTGTATGAAAGGAGAATCCAAGTGGTTCTTCGTTCATAACCTTTACAAGGTCAGATTGTAACTGTATAGAAGCAAGGATCCTATCCGTCCTTGCTTTATCAAAATACTGATAGGAATTTTTCCCTGACGATTTCGTTTCATACATGGCTTTGTCAGCATTTCGCAACAGCGTTTCTGCAGTTTCACCGTCATCGGGAAAGACCGCGATACCGATGCTCGCACCTACTGTTATGCTCAGTTCGCCGACCATTATGGGTTTGTTGAGGGCATTTAGAATTCGTTCTGCTGCCAGCCTGGCTTCGTCACCGGAAACCAAATTCCCCAAAATTATGATGAACTCGTCCCCACCCTGCCGTCCAATGGTATTTTCATTGTTACGTGATGTGGAAATATTGTCTGATTCTCTGACGCAGCCTGAAAGCTGCTCGGCCACGTTAACGAGAATGTGGTCACCGACAGTGTGGCCGTTGGTATCGTTAATTTGCTTGAAATTGTCCAGATCGATGAACATTACAGCGAATTTTTTCCCGGTACCCTTAGCGTTAGTGATAGCCCGGTCCATACGATCCGCCAGAAGATAACGATTACACAGGCCAGTGAGGCGGTCATGGTAAGCCATTTCCAGGATCTGGTTGGCGGACTTCTGGCGTTCCAAGGTGTAACGAATGGACCGCTCAAGCAGACTGGGTTCAAGCTGACTTTTTACCAGGTAATCCGCCACGCCTTTTTCCAATGCCATGCCATCCACATGCCGATCATTGACACCGGTTAGTAGGATCGCCGGCGTTTGCACGTGCCGAACGCGTAGTTCGTCCAGTAAGTGTAGACCGGTTTTTTCACCCAAGTGAAAGTCCAGTAGCAGTACATCGAAAGCGTGTTCTTCAGTGGCTCGCAGGGCCTGGTGGTAACTGCCGGCCCACATTACTTGATAATCTCTATTTTCTATTTTTTTAAATACACTTCGCGTGAGAACGTAATCATCCTCATCGTCATCTACGAGCAGGATCCGCAGCGGATTCGAAGTAATATCCAAGGTCATGGTATTATCGCGTATGCAACTCGGGCAACTCTACCGTTTCAAACCAGTAGTGGGATATTTCCCGCAATTTGTCTACCAGTCTTTTGTAAGAGTCCGGTTTTTTAACAAAGGAATTGCCACCAACAGCGTAGGATTGAGAGATGTCTTCGTTCTCTTCCGATGTACT
>JAOUNW010000148.1 GCA_029880755.1 Gammaproteobacteria bacterium | reverse complement strand
CGCCAGCAACAGGCCGCGGAACAGTATTTCTTCCGCTACACAGGTATACAGCAGATTGCTATAGGCCCAGACACCGAAGGTATCCGGAATTTTCGGATCAAAATTCACCAGACCCGTCACCATGGCTAAAACAAAGATCGGTGGCAACATTAGCGCCGCATAAAAACCCAGACTTTTTCCCACGAGTCGCCACGCACCTGAGTCAGCGGGCGTCACAAACAACATCGCCAGCATCAACGCCACATACGGTTTGTCAAAATTTAAATAGTAGTCCATGGGAACCACATCCGGCCCCAGACGGTATTGCCACAAGTAGAGGATATTCTTGATACCCGGTGCCAGGTGGGCCGATAATGCAACCAGCAGTACTAGAAAAACGATTACGCTGGCAATATACCAGGCCTTCGGATAACAAACCTGCTTTGGCCAGGGTAACTCGGCTGCCAAAGGTAACTGGTGCTCCCTCGCGATGACCAGGGCACATAGCAATAGCAGCAACAACGTTCCCAACCCAAGCAGTGTGTGCATGCCCAGAAGCTGGCTGACCAGAAGACTGGACACCAGCACAATGAACATTGGCCGGCGGGAACGTACCGCCCATGCGAGCAAAATACCCAACCCCGGGAGGGCGTAGGCGATCCACTGCCAGATATCGATTTGTGGTGTCATTTATAACTTTGGTTCAGCAAAATCCGATATGTATTATTCTCAGGTAATTAATGGTCAAGTGTCAGGAAATTACTCTGGCCGGCAGATGGCGGAAATTTGCGCCCGTTCTATTTTGATCGGGGATTGGCTGTCGGTGTTAGCAGCAATTGTTTTCTGTCCCTCGTTTCCTCTATAGTAGGCTATCATGCTTGAAACTCTCGCCATCAGCAACTATCGTTCGATACTGAATCCGGTCTTACCCATGGGGCAGCTGAATGTAGTCACCGGGCCCAACGGCAGCGGTAAGTCGAATCTGTGTAAAACCGGGGTCAAAACCGGGGTCAGAACACAGTTTTCACTAATATTAGCGAAAACTGTGTTCTGACCCCGGTTTTTTCTTTTACCGGTTCGCATCCACGATGCTACCGATACGCCCCCAGCGAATGCCGCTACCAGGAGACTTGGAGAACCATACCTGTTTTGCCTTACCGATGACATCGACCAGCGGAACTGTGCCGAAAAAGCGGGAGTCTTGGGCGGCGTTGCGATTGTCGCCGAGTACGTAGACCTGGCCGTTAGGTACGGTAAAACTGGCATCTTGCTGGCTGGCATCATTTTGCCAGATGACAGTGTATTCGTCTTTGTCGCTCCGCTCTCGCCAAGCGGTATGTGTCGCTAACAGAGGCTTTAGCTCTGTGTGCTCAAAATCGGTTACCTGTGCGCCACGGATTGAGACACCATTGACTTTGATATCCGTACCTGCGATTTCTATATTATCCCCCGGCAAACCGATGATGCGTTTGATATACAACGCCGTGCGGTTGTTGGGTGACACCAAAATCGCCAAATCTCCCCGTTTCAGCCTTATTTTGCAGCCCAGGCAGTTCACCCGCTTGTCGGCAAACAGAAAATCACCTTGCAACACCGTTGGCAGCATGCTTTGAGACGGAATATAAAATGACTCGACCAATCGCTCTCGGGTGTAATTAAAAAGTCCGCTGAAAATGAAAAAATAGCCAATGATGAAGACCAGAATATAAATATAGGGTTGGTTGAACTCCTTCGGCATGTAGCTATCGCCGATGCGCCGGGCTGACCGGTAGGCATCGACGACCGCGTAAGCATAGACGCTCAGACTGAGAATTAAAAATACAACCATTACCACCCACATTGCCGAATCCGGCCCCCGCAAGGCCAGCCAGGCCGATACCGGGGTCGTGGCGCCCAGCCCGAGGAACAGCAACAAACCTTTGGTCGCCTGCCCGGTATAAAGTTGACCGAGTCCCGGCATGATCATAGAGGCAACCGTTGCTAACAGAGGATTTCGAGATGTCGTTTCAGTCATAATCTACTCGCTTCATATTCTAATGTACCCAACACGATATACCGCATTAGTGAGCGCCGGGTTCCCAATCGAAGTTTATAGCGCTGCCGCCATGGAGGTAATGAAAAGACCTAGAAAAAAGCGCACTATATGCCCCACCCCCATAGCGATTCCTAACCCAAGCAACAGGCTTTGCAGCAAGCGCGAGCGGTAGAACGCGGCGAGCAAACGATCCACTACCTGGTCATCGATTGCTTGTGTCTGAGGTGATATTGCGGTTATTTGCGCCATAACGCGATCAGCAAAGCCCGCCGGCACTTCATCTATCATTGACTGCTCCAACAGGTCATCAAGACGACGAAATTCGATTTGCAAAGCTGTGCAATGTTCGCAAATCTCGATATGAGATGTTTGCGCATCGCTTAACGACTGCTTGATGGCAATTGCCTGCTGCACTTCATCACAACGCGTGTCAAAAGTATTCATGGGTCTGCCTCAAAGGATTTGGTTAACAACTCAGCCAGCAATTGCTTGCCTCGGAAGATGCGGGATTTGACCGTACCCAGCGAACATTGCTCGATCTCCGCAATTTCAGCTAACTTCAGTTCTTCGATAGTGGACAGCAACAGCGCGCTACGAAAGGGTTCCGCCACCTGGCGCAGCGCGTCATGCACCCGTTGGCGTGTTTGCTCCTTTACCAGGATTTCTTGTGCCGATGGTGCGGGACATTCCAGATCCATTGCCTGATCCATTTCGACTGTAGAATGGCGATATTCACTGCGATCCAGTTCATTTAGAGCCAGGTGTTTGGCGATAACGAACAACCAGGTGGCAAAACTGGCGCCCTTACCCTGATCATAGCTCGCCAGATTTTGATAGGCTTTGAACAAGGTATCTTGCGCAATTTCCTCGACCCGTCCCGAAGGCAGCCGGAAGCCGTTGAGAAACTTGAACAACGGCTTCTGATAGCGCAGGACTAATAGGCGAAACGCCTGGGAATTTCCATTTTGGGCCTGCTTTACTAGAAAAATGTCATCCATATCCTGACTTTTACTGACTTCTTAACCCGTTATACAGGCTTTCCGATCCCAAGGTTCCCTAAAAAACCGGGGTCAGAACACAGTTTTCGCTAATATTAGCGAAAACTGTGTTCTGACCCCGGTTTCCACGAAACGCTTCGTAGTAGCATCCGCTATGTTCGCACCCATGTTTTATTGTGATACAGTTAAGCACCCTATTCCGGCGGCCATCAGAACCATTGTAAAGACGCGCCAGGCGCTACAGTAGTTTTCATTATGAATACCTGAATATTTTACCGGAAATAGATGAATGACGGTATTGGCGAATAAAAGAAAGTCTTCTCAGGGAGTCCTACGCTACAACTCAGTTCTGAAAAGCTTTACATTGAAACGCCACTTACCCGCTGACTGCCTACCTGATTTCGATGAAAACTTCCAGCCCATTTTCTTTCCTTATATCAGCGAAAAATGTGTTCTGACCCCGGTTTTGAGGGCTCTACGTTGACAAAGCTGTTGTTAGTGGAAGACGAGGCGGCGATAGCGGATACGGTGGTGTATGCCCTAGAGGAAAGCCGTTTTTCGGTAAAGTGGTGCCAGCTGGGCCGGGAGGCGCTGCACTATTTGCAAAACTCCGGTGATGTTGCCCTGGTAATTCTGGATGTTGGTTTACCCGATGGCAGTGGTTTTGACGTGTGTAAGGCGATACGGCATTTTTCCGAAGTACCAATCATATTTCTCACGGCCCGGGGGGAGGAATTAGACCGGGTTATTGGCCTGGAAATCGGCGGTGATGATTATGTAACAAAACCCTTCAGCCCCCGGGAACTGGTATCGCGGGTTAAGGTGATATTGAAGCGGGTACTACCCCAATCGGAGCCGGCACCGGGCTCCAATACCATATCGGCTCCACTCACAGAGTTTACTATCGACGAACAGCGGGCTTGTATCTTACTTCAAGGTCATAGTCTGGAATTAACACGCTACGAATTTTTAATTCTGCAATTGCTGCTCAGCCAACCTGAACGGGTGTTCACCCGGGATCAAATCATGAATGCGGTATGGGTGCAACCGGAAACCAGTCTGGACAGGGCGGTAGACAGTCACATAAAAAGCTTGCGCAGCAAATTGCGCCAGGTGCAGCCAAACCGGGAGTACATCAAGACTCATCGCGGCCTGGGATACAGCATAGGTAATTACCGCCGTGAGTCTTAGCCTGCGGCTTTTTATCGCTTACTTTCTACTGATGGGTCTATCGGTGTGGTTCATCCTGCAATCGGTTACTACGGAGTTAATACCAGGGATGCGCCAATCCCTGGAAGAGGTCCTGGTTGACACGGCAAATCTGCTGGCGGAAATTGTTGAGCAGGAAGTCACAACGAACACACTGAACACAGGCCGAATCAGCGGCAGCATGACAGCATTTCACAATCGGCGCTTAGCGGCGCGCATTTATAACCTGCAAAGAACCAACAGCAATATGGAAGTCTATATCAC
>JAOUNW010000147.1 GCA_029880755.1 Gammaproteobacteria bacterium | reverse complement strand
ATCCGTTCCCCACATAGATATAGGCAATCATGGCCCAGATAATGCCTGCAGCCAGAATCACCGGTTTGGATTTGCGCAGGTGCGTGAACTCTTCCGCCATAACCACCAGGTAGGCGATGACAAAGATAGCGATAGCACCATACCCTACAGCATGTCTTGTGAGATCAAGGCGCTGAGCCGTTTCCGAAGCCATTGCGATGCCGGGTAATACAATAAAGATAGCAGTGGTCAGAAATAGGAGAGTAATGCGAGTGACGGCATAAAATGCACTGGTGGATGAGATCATATTAAATTAATGCTAAAAATATTTAGGGATATTGCCTGTGGCATAATATTTCGGGTGCACACGATCCTAGAACCTGGCCATACAAAAAGCAAGCACGGCATTTTCTGGCGCCAGAACAGCAGGCAAGCATTATAATTATTGAGTTTCCGTTGTGCTTGAAGCCGATTCTGTTTCGCCAGAATAGGGCATTAACCGGGCCAATTGCACAATGGTGCCGTTGGTTCGGACAATTTCAACCATATAACCACCGATCATGAGGCTGGTGCCTTGAGCTGGCAGATCTTCAAGATGTTCCGTAATTAACCCGTTTAGTGTGCGTGACTCGCCAATAGGCAGATTCCAGTTAAGCAGACGGTTAATGTCTCTCAAGCTGGCGTTTCCGCGTATCAGGTAACTGCCATCTTCCTGCGCCTGGACGATATCCGATACTCCGGTGCTCTGAGAGGTAAAGTCGCCGACAATTTCTTCCAGAATTTCCTCCAATGTTACCAATCCCATGATATCACCGTACTCATCAACCACCAGACCGCGACGGCGTTTTACTTCGCGGAAATTCAATAGCTGCGTGGTTAGTGGCGTGCCTTCGGGTATAAAATAAGGTTCAACAATAACAGACTCCAGTGCCTCACGATCCAGTTGTCCCTTATGCATCAGGTTCAGTACTTTGCGCATATGTACTGTGCCCACTGTATTATCCAAAGTGCCACGGTAAACCGGTAAGCGGGTATAGCGGCTGGATGTAACTTGCTCAACGATTTCTTCCCAGCCGGCGTCAAGATTAATACCGACAATACGTCCTCTCGGCACCATGACATCTTCAACAGTCATTTTTTCCAGGTCCAGAATGGCCAGCAACATATTTTGGTGAGATTCGGGAATCAGGCCGCCAGCCTCCAGCACAGCAACACGCAGTTCTTGGCTGGTGAGCCGGGTGCTTTTTTGTTTAATGGATATCCCAAGAAGTTTGAGTAACTGGTTGGCGACCAGATTAATTAGCCAGACCGCGGGATATAATAGTTTAAGGAGCAGCTTTAACACTATCGCCGCAGGGAATGCGATGCGTTCCGGGCGCGTTGCTGCCAATGTCTTGGGAGCGACTTCAGCAAAAATAAGAATGACGACGGTCAGGATTACAGAGACCGCAGTTAATGCACTTTCGCCATAAAGCCGCAAGGCAATCAACGTCGCCACAATAGTCGCCAGAATGTTGACGAAATTGTTTCCCAGCAGAATTATGCCAAGCACCCGGTCAGGGCGTTTCAGCAGTTGGCTGACCCGTATGGCGCCACGATTTCCGGATTCCATCATGTGGCGCAGGCGATAGCGGTTGATCGCCATCATGCTGATTTCAGCGGCGGAGAAAAAGGCGGAAAAGCAGATCAGAAAAATCAGCATACCGAACAGCATGCCGGTTGAAAGATTATCCAAGCGTTTTTTTGGCCTCTAGTGAAAAACGAGTTATATTAACAGGAATTATCAGCAGATTCATAATGGACGAGCCTGCATGTATTAGTGTACTTAATCTATGGAGTTTTACTGGCTAGTCGATTCCGTTTCAACGATGTAGCAGATATTCCGTGACAAATTTGGTGCCGAAATAGGCCAGTGCCAGCAGGATGCCCGCGCTCATGACCCATATCACTGCCTTGCGGCCGCGCCAGCCAAAGCGCCAGCGACCGAAGAGAAATAGGGTGTACACAATCCACGCCAATAGTGACAGGAAAATATGGTGGGTGAATTTTAATGGTTGGCCGAAGGTTTCTTCCGAAAAAAAGATGCCGGTAATGACGGTGATAGTAAGTAGAATAAAACCGATCCAGACCATGCCCACCATTAACGATTCCATGGTTTCGATGGGAGGCAATGCACGTATCATGCGACCGGCCTGTTTATGGTGCAGACGGCTTTCCTGTACCAGCAGCAGCATGCTTTGCACCGTGGCCAAACTTAACAGGCTGTAGGCGACCAATGAAACAATGACGTGTACTGCCAGATAAGACGACGATTGCGCCGGCAACAAATGCATGCCTGGCCAGAACTCTTGCGCCAGCAAGGTAAGAGCGCCCAGTGGCATCACAATGATTCCGAGATTGGTTACCGGTTTTGTGGTGACTGTAATCAGGAATTGCACAGCGATAACCCATGCCACCAAAGATATCATATTGGTAAGCGCAACATTGAGCGTGGTATGCGGTTGAAGCGTGTAGAAAAGAACGACCGCATGCAGAACCACAGCGGCTGTGCCGCAGGCAAGCGCTATCTTATTATGACCGGTTTCCGACGCCTGACCCCTGAGAAGCTGACGCCAGATGATCGCCCCTGCCGATGCATACAATAATATGGTGAAATTGCTTACAACTGTTTGATAGGCATCCATACGAGAACAATGTTATTTTTTCTGTTGCCGGATAATGGCATAGGTGGCGCGTTTGGTAAAAGCCGTTATCTCAGCCGCCGTAGCATATCAGGGCAAAAGCAGGTATAAACTCGAAATAATTGGAATTCAGGGCAGGGACCCGCGGTTGGACAGGGTTTGTTTTGCCCCTAGTACGAGACAGGTTAATGCAAATTCGAGTGTTGGGATGCAGTGGCGGCATCGGCGGTGACGCCAGAACAACAAGTTTTCTGGTGGACCAGGATATCCTTATTGACGCGGGAACCGGGGTAGGTGACCTCACTACCACCGAGCTTGAGGGTATCGATCATGTATTTCTGACCCATGCCCATCTGGACCATACCGGTAGCTTGCCACTGCTGGTGGATTCAGTGGGCCCCAGCCGCGACCGCCCGGTTACAGTGCACGCACAGCCCGATACCCTGGATGTCCTCAGAAAACATATTTTTAACTGGCAAATATGGCCGGATTTTAGTGAGATTCCTGATACCAAAAATCCTTTTTTAACCTTTTCAGCAATGTCGCCTGGTGCGGGCGTTACCCTTGGAGATCGATACATTCAGTCCATTCCGGTAAATCATACTGTTCCTGCTGTAGCCTATCTTGTGTCGGGGGAAAACGGCAGTTTTGCCTTCAGTGGCGATACCACTGTGACTGAGACGCTTTGGGACGTCCTGAATCAGTGTGCAGATCTGCGCTATCTGGTAGTCGAAACCACGTTTCTGGATATTGAGCGCGAGTTAAGCGAGTTGTCCAGGCATTTGTGTCCGTCGTTATTGGCTGGTGAGTTGAAGAAGCTCACTGTTAACCCGGAGATATTTATTACCCATTTGATGCCAGGTTGCGAGCAGCAGATTATGCAGGAGATATACCAGCACATTGGCTCCACCAGGCCCTTGCCATTGAAGCGGGGCCATGTGTTCAAGTTGTAGAAATTCATTCCACCGTATTTCATAAAACCAGTCAATACAGAGTTATGTTCGATAATTTAAGCAAACGCCTTCAGGACACTGTTCGCCAACTGCGTGGTCAGGCGCGCCTGACAGAAGAAAATATGAACCAAACCCTGCGCGATGTGCGCATGGCGTTACTGGAGGCCGACGTAGCATTGCCCGTAACCAAGGCCTTTATCGAACAGGTGCGGCAACAGGCATTGGGGCAGGAGGTGATGCGCAGCCTTACGCCGGGGCAGGCGTTGATCAAGATCGTGCATGACAGTTTGGTGTCGCTCATGGGCGAAGCAAACGATGGCCTGAACTTATCGGTACGGCCGCCAGCGGTAATTCTGGTTGCGGGGTTACAGGGTGCCGGCAAGACTACCAGCGTCGCCAAGCTTGCGAGGCTGTTGCATGAGAAAAACAAAAAATCCGTGCTCCTGGTGAGTGCTGACATTTACCGGCCCGCCGCTATCGAACAGATAAAGCGCCTGGCCGCTGATGTCGGTGTTGAGTTCTATCCCTCCAGCAATGATCAAAAGCCGGTGGATATTGCCCACAATGCCGTCGAACGGGCGCGTAAGCAGGCGCTGGATGTGGTGATTGTGGATACTGCAGGACGTATGCATGTGGACAAAGCCATGATGGATGAAATCAAGGCAGTGCATGCGGCCCTCGATCCTGTGGAGACCCTGTTTGTTGTGGACAGCATGACTGGTCAGGATGCTGTAAATACCGCCAAAGCGTTTGATGAGGCCTTACCCTTAACTGGCGTGATTTTGACTAAGACGGATGGTGATGCCCGGGGTGGCGCGGCGTTGTCTATTCGACATGTTACTGGCAAGCCTATCAAGTTTTTGGGGGTCGGCGAAAAGACC
>JAOUNW010000017.1 GCA_029880755.1 Gammaproteobacteria bacterium | reverse complement strand
CATGGGCGGCACTTTAATCGATAGGGAAAATATTGCCAATAATCTGCTTCGGCGAAGGAGGCGCAATGGTAAACGGGAAAAGTCTTTTTGTTCTGATCAATCTGGCACTCATTAGCTTGTCGTGCTCGGTTTTTGCCGACAGCCTTATTCGTCCCGGTTATGGCGAAAATGATGACCAGGATCTTTTTACCGGAAACATCGCGATTGAGGGTATCAGTGAGAAGGAGATTCAACAGAAGAAAACCTATAAGGTTTATTGTATAGAGCCAGAGACCGGCAAGATAAACAAGCTCCTTTACAAATCTCACGGTACAAAGGCAAAAGTACCCGACGGGTATTTCTACCAAATTGAGCAACCAGACATTGTTGTTTCGCCAGTTAATAAAGATGATGAAACGATATTAGACCAGTGCAGTGAGTACATCGTTCTTGATGTGGATTTTCAGGTAGACCACATTAGTGTACTCGGAAGAACGCCCGGCCCTACCGATACTGAAATTAAGAAAATAGAGACCCTGTTTGGCGCCGCCTACAAAACCGGGTTTCCGGATTTTGTCTATGCAGACAACCTAATTTTCGATACGCCTTTTGTTTCCGTACGGTTTTCCACAACCGAGTGGTTGTTGGTGGATTCTTATATCTTACGCGAGGATGTGGATTATGGGTATGGCTACTATGTTCCTGAGGATATCGCTAACAAAAAAGGTGCTCACAAATTCGGGCAATATTTATATAACAGAAAAAACGGTACGCTTCTTCTAATAAAACCATATTACTTAATCGGCGAAGCCAACCCGATCATGATTACCAGCGGCAAGAATCTCTATCTGTTCGGTTATGTCATGATCGGCAAGAGTTACGGCCACTATGAAATCGTCTTACTAAAAGGCAAGAAAGCCGAAACCATCTTTGTGGGTAGCGATACCGGAAGCTAGCCGGAATAAAATACACTTCCGGCATAGCCTCGCAGCCGCCCCACTGGGTTACATCAAGTAGGAAACGCCTACCGTTAAATAGGTGTAATCCGAATCAAATTGAATTTTGGTTCCATTCACATCGGTTGCTGTGGTTTCGTATTGATTAAGCTTTAAGCCAATATTGAGATACGCCTGTGGCGTCAGTACATGAGACCACTTTATCCCCACACTTAAACCGTCGGCTGTGCCCGTTGCACTGCCCGGACCCGTTCCACCGCCGCCTGCGTAATTAATTTTATTCACCATTTCACCGTCCATGTCAGCATAAGCAATATTTAATCCAAGAGTATTATCATCGTTAACTTCATAATTTAAATTACAGCCAATGAAAGGTCCGGTTTCGATAAAATCAAGCGCATTCGGCGCCACCGTGCTGGGAAAGCTCATAGAATCCCTTCCTAAGCCGGAAGATTGGGTTTCGCCACGTTTGTAACCGACAAAAACATTCGCCCAGCTGTTGAGCATGTAGCCAAATGTCAGGCTTCGATCGTTACGCGATAGATTAGTGAACGTTCCCGTATTTGCCTGATAACTGGTATCCGTTTTTAACGGTTGCTCGAAGGAAGCGCTCACGGTGAATCGGCCTTTCGCAATACCAGCACCATAAATAGCCGAAGACACATAGCCGCCAAATTGGACATTCCCTGCGGCTTCCGTAAAAGTATGCTCGATCTTCTTTTCCGCGATATCGAGCTGCAACAGAGTAACAAGCTTACTGTCGTCTGCATGGCCAGGGGTGGTCAGGACTGCCAGCAACAAAGGTGAAAATAGACGAGTGCGCCGGGTTTTGCTCATTCTTGTTCTCCTCAAGCAGGAACGTGGACGTTAAAGGTAACGATTATCGAAAAGACTAGTACAGAATCGGCGCCTGCGCGAATCAAACAAATGCCATAAAAAAACGCCCCGGATTAACCGGGGCGTTTTGGTTTCGGTGTACGCAGTCAACCAGCTGGGCTGTTCACCAGCCTAAGGGGAAATGTTTTAAGACAGGGATGGGTTAGGGAACCCAGCTATGGCCGCCTAAACTGCTTTCTCGCTTTTTCCACCTGGCTTCTCACTACACAGTTTTCGGTATGGTCGTTAATCAGCCCCATTGCCTGCATGAAGGCAAAGACCGTTGTCGGGCCGACGAATTTCCAGCCCATCTTCTTTAACGTTTTTGACAGTTCGACGGACTCATCCGAGGTCGAGACACTTTGGGGTTTGGCTAAGTTTTTGGGACTGGGTTCAAAGCGCCAGAAAAATCTGGCCAGGGAACCTTCCTCCTTAACAAGCTCCTGCGCCCGTTTGGCATTGTTGATCACCGCCTCGATCTTGCCTCGGTGACGGACGATACCTTCATCCCGTAGCAGGCGATCAACATCCTTCCCGGTAAAGCGGGCGACGCGGTCGAAGTCAAAGTGGTGAAACGCCGCGCGAAAATTTTCACGCTTGGCGAGGATGGTTCGCCAACTCAGGCCTGACTGAAAACCCTCTAAACACAGTTTTTCGAACAGGTGCTTATCATCTTTGACGGGAAAGCCCCATTCCCTGTCGTGATAGTCCAGAAAATCCGGGGCCGCCCCACACCACTGACAACGCGGTTTACCGTCCGGGGCGATATAACTGGCAGGCATGATATTTCTCCTCGCGGTTCTTATTATTAGCCTTGTTTTTACCTAAACCATTTAATGGTTATTCAGTACCTTTTTTCTTCAATCAGGGCCATCTGATAGTCGCTGGCTATGTAATATTGTATATTCTACTGTTATAACAAAAAGGAGTTTATATGGTCGCAACTAAATTTGAAGCAAGGCTAGCTGACATTATAGTATCAAACAAGTGGGATATTACTTCCCCGGATTTTACTGATGAAGAGTTCATATTTAAAAAGGAAAAAAGTATTTCGGTCCAGATTATACAAAGAGGGAAGAAATCAAATCGAAAGGGTGGGAATTAACATCAGGGTCTGATAATGAAGAGATAATGCACGGTTATGGTCTAATTGCATATTCTCATTTTTATCGCTCTCAAGAAGCCGCCTTTAATAATAAAAGAAAACAACCTAATTTTAACGAATTTATATCTCACTGGCTACATTCTGACAAATCATTCATTCCAGAGCTGATATTTAGAGAATTTTCCAAAATATACAACAAACCACCAAACATTAAAATAGAAAAGGGTAATAGTTATTGGGGATAAAGTGCATAACTCGGCGTTAGTCAATTAAATACCTAATGAAATTCCATTTACCTCCAAAACCTTCCATGATGAATAATCAATTAAACGAAATTATACAATCTCGTGGCGGCTTGTTTTGGCTTGAAGGCGAACACAACCCTTCAACTATAGAAATCTTTGAAACAATAACATCAATATTCAATAGTTATACAACATTTACTGAAAAAGAACTCTATAAGGATAAACCAAGAAAAATTGTATACGGCATTCTTAATGGCAGCACACTTAATGCTCTTGCTTATGCTTCACCATCAAGCGACGAAACACCGTTCGATTTTATTGGTATAAATGTGGGAACAATCTTTACTTTGTTAGATGTTTTTGGACGTATTCTTTCGCACCCAGATAATTTCCCTGAAATAGGAAATGCTTCTCTAGAAGATGCTAAAAGAGCGTATGTACCGTATTTATCAACCGATATTATTTCATCACATAATTCACTATGCTTTCCTAACTGTCCAGTTCGTTCAATTTACTCAAGCAATTTAGCAACAACAGCACTAACATTTCTTTTTTTTCACGAGATAACCCATCTTCGAAATGGCCATCTTGAATTTATTAAAGAAAATACGTCATATATATTTTGGCAAGAAGCTTTAAGCTCTAATCACAAAGAAGTAGATCCTTTAATTCTGCAAACACTCGAAATGGATGCGGATTGTGGTGCTGTATTAGCAACACTTAACAAAGCATTCAATTTAATGAAACAAGCATCCTTCCCTAAAAAACAAGTGGAGCCTGGCATGCTAGATGCTCTTAAAAACTCTCACGGAGACGGTGAAGCTGCCACGAAAACAGTGGTCTTTTCAATTTACACAATGTTTAGATTATTTGATCTTAGCGACTGGGATATTTTAAACCAACATAAGTATAGCCATCCTCAACCACCAATTCGAATGAGCTGGATCGCATCCACTATATGTACAATATTTCACCAACGACCAGCTTATAATTATGCTGCGGAAAAATTTATTAAAGATGCCTCTAATACTATTATTGAGGCAGAACAAGCGTGTGGAAAAATCAAGAATATGGCGCCAGACACAAGAGGTATACTTAGCGTCTTCACAACAAATTTACACGTTGAATATTCAGAAAGATTAAATGAGATTTGGCGAACAATTAGACCACAGCTAGAAATACACAAAAGAGGTGGTAATCTTGCTGAATAACATAGACATGACTACGACCTAATAGTTGTTCTGCGCTCATTAAAACTAGTTATTAAGACATTAAGGACACTAATATTGATGGCAACGATCGCATTTGTTACAGGACTTTGTGGTTCCGGAAAAACGCGCTACCTTAAGTAGCTGGAGAAGAAAACAGGTACATTGATATTCGAAGGTATTGGTAAGGGCGTAGCAAATAATAAAAACTGGCCAGGAAGGATCAATAGAGTCAGACCCTATTGTTGTTGCTTTTGTTGTTGAAACGTACAAACGTATTGGTTAGGTGACTTTAAACTTTCAAAAGTAATGGTCGGCATTACCGCGCTATTCAGGCCACCCTTCAATTATTCCATTGATTCGTTCGCCATTCTCGCTGTACCAATGCAAAAACGAAGCGACTGAACGGCGACCTTTCTGTGTGTAGGTAGCCTGCGCGATACAAGCCCTCATCACCGAGAGCACAGCATGAGACTCCTGTATTTCAATTTCGATTGGATGATCGGGACGGTGATGTTTAATCCAGTCGCGAAAATAATTTAGTGCACTGATGTAGTCCTTTTTCTTTTCCACAATGTCTTTAAAGTCAGTCTTTTCCCAAAAGTAGTCAGGAACAGTGCTACCTCCTTTTGCTTCCTGTAGTCGACCGAATACTTCCTCTGCGGCTCCCGCCATATGAATTGCGGGCACCCAGTCGCCTCGAAGAAAAGCGTCAATAGCAGCGTCGAGATTTGCCTCAGCAGCCTGTTGCTTTGTAATTTTCAAGGAGGGTGATTCACCTAACAGTTGAGTATACCGCCATTGGCTTCGTTAGTTTGTGTCATGGATCTCTATATTAAATGACACAATCTCTAAGAGAAAACGATTAATACGATCTGTATTAGCTTTTACTGATGTATGATACGGAAACCCGGTGTTGATTTCCGATGTTGCCTTTCACTTGTAACGCAACGGAATTGGTTTAATTAAACCCCTGCCAGGCATCCATGACATCGGGCAGCCAGAGCACGAGTTTGGGGAAGACAATGAGGCCAAGCAATACCAGTGCCTGAATGATAATGAAGGGGATTACGCCTCGGTAGATGTGGCTGATGGTCACGGACCTGGGCGCGGCGGCCTTGAGGTAAAACAGGGAAAAGCCGAAGGGTGGTGTCAGGAAACTGGTTTGCAGGTTAACGGCAATGAGGATGGCGAACCATAAGGGATCAACACCCAGGGTGGTGGCGATGGGTGCCAGGATGGGCACGACAATAAAACAGATTTCCAGGAAGTCGAGAAAGAAGCCCAGGATAAAAATCACCAGCATACTCACCAGCAGAAAGCCCCAGGTCTCGCCGGGCAGGGAGGTCATGAGGTCGTGCACCAGGCTGTCACCGCCAAGGCCACGGAACACCAGACCGAATGCGGTGGCGCCCACCAGGATCATGAACACCATGCTTGTCAGTTTTAATGTGCTTTGCACTGCATGGCGCAGATTGTCGCGCGTCAGACGCTTGTGCATGGCCGCCAGCACCATGGCGCCGACAGCACCCAATGCCGCCGATTCCGTGGGCGCGGCCACACCAAAAAAGATGGAGCCTAACACGGCAAACACCAGCACCAGGGGCGGTATCAAACTTTTTAGTACCCTTTGCAACAAGCCGCGGTCGCTGTCGCCGCGCATTAACGACACATCGGGCAGGGGCGCGACCTCGTGTTTGATAAAGGCATACAGGGCGATGAATACAATAAAGGCCACGATCATTAACGCGCCCGGCACCACGGCACCGGCAAACAAACGGCCCACGGGCACGCCCACGACATCGCCCAACAACACCAGAATAATGCTGGGCGGAATTAATTGGCCCAAGGTGCCGGAGGCGGCGATGGTGCCGGCCGAAAGTTCTTTTTGATAATTGTGTTTGAGTAACGCAGGTAGTGCGATGACACCCATGGTGACGACGGTAGCGCCCACCACACCGGTGGTGGCGGCCAGTAAGCCGCCTACTACCACCAATGAAATAGCCAATCCGCCGCGCACACGCCCAAACAGCAGGCTCATGGTTTCCAGCAGGTCCTCCGCCAGACCGGAACGTTCGAGAATGACGCCCATGAACACAAACAGCGGCACCGCTAACAAGGTGAAGTTGGTCATGACACCCCAGATGCGCAGGGGCAGTAAATCAAAAAATTCCAGGCCCAGGGCAGGAATGCCAAACAGCAGGGCCACGGCGCCCAAGGTAAAGGCCACGGGATAACCCAGCAGCAGCAATACAATCAACACCGCAAACATCACCAGGGCCAGGTATTCCATCAGTGACGTCCTTTAGGCGGATAGAGTTTTAAAAGATTATCAATGGCGTTGGCCACACCCTGTAGCGCCAGCAAGGCAAAGCCGGCGGGAATCACTGCCTTTATCAAATAACGATACGGCAGGCCACCGGCATCGGGTGAGCGTTCCATAATCTCAAAAGCGGTTTGCACAAACGGCAGGGATGCCTTGAAAACAATAATGCTGATGGGAATCAGAAACAGGACATCGCCCAGGGTGTCGACCCACAACTGGGTGCGCTCACTGAATTTCTGGTAGAGAATTTCCACGCGCACATGTTCGTTGTTCTTGTAGGTGTAGGCCGCGCCCAATAAAAAGATCAGGGAAAAAATATGCCATTCCATTTCCTGGATGGCCACTGAGCCTTCACGAAACAGGTAACGCATGCTGACGTCGTACACCACCATGAGTGTCAGCGCCAGCACCAGCCAGGACAATACCCTGCCAATCACTTCATTTGACTGATTTAAAAACGAGGCGAGCTTTTTTAACGCATTCACAATTATTGGGAGAACCGCGAACGGTTTATTGAAACAGAGTTTTTATGAAACTATTTTTGTTTGGTCACAACCCGATTGCTGCCCTTGTTCTTGGCTTCGGCAATAGCGGCATTGGCGCGGGACAACAGTGCCTCAAGATCATCACCCTTACTATAGTAGGTAATGCCGACGCTGATGGTAGCCTTGCATGGCCCGCCTTCACACTCAATGGAGGACTCACTTACCTTGGCGCGCACGCGGTCGGCGATAATCTTGGCGTCATCCGTTTCGGTTTCCGGCAACACCACCAGGAATTCCTCATCACCGTAACGGCCGATGCGGTCGGGCATTCTCAGGGCCTCGGACAAATTACCGGCCACCATTTGCAACACCTGGTCACCGACGGCATTGCCGAATTTATCGTTAATGCCTTGCAGGCCGTCAATGTCCACCACCGCCACCGACAGCGGATTGCCGTAACGCTCGGAGTGCGCGATGGACTCGAGCAAGTCTACGGTGATGGCACGGTGGTTCAACACCTGCGTCAATGAATCCAGGTTGGACGGATAACCGGCAGTGGTGGATTCCTTGAGGTGGTCGGTCATGCGTTGAATGGGATACATGATGAACAAAAATATCGGCGGCGCGATGACGGCACAAAGAATCGCGGCGTTCACGGCATACATGGTGGGTGTAGCAGTGAGAAAACCGAAACGCGATAACAACGCCATTACCAATAACTCGGCGGCGAACGTTATGACCAAAATACCGGCGATGGTTTTGGCGGGGGAAAAGATGGCACTGCCTTGTGTACTATTCTCGCTCATGGGTGCTAATTATTGTTTAATTATGACCTATTATATAGCTCTCATAGCGGAAAAAGTACAATTTCGCGGAGATTTTCTAAATGCCTTCCAGATTGGCGTAGGCCAACACCAACCACTTGGCGCCCACGCCCTCGAAGTTGACCTGGACCCGGGCATGCTGGCCCTGGCCCTCCAGATTCAACACCACACCCTCACCGAACTTCTCATGGCGTACCCGTCGGCCCAGATTGATGCCTTTGAATGCCGCGTCCGGCGTCACGGCCTGCCGGGGCGCGCTGGCCTGATGGGAAACCGCACTGCGGGTGTCATAGCTGCTGACCCTGGCGCGCACCGGCCGCAATAAATCCTCGGGCACCTCTCCCAGAAACCGGGATGGACTGGTGTAATGCTCGGACCCGTGCAGGCGCCGCACCTCGGCATGGCTTAAATACAGTTGGCGCATGGCCCGGGTCATGCCCACGTAACACAGGCGCCGCTCCTCTTCCAGGCGCCCGTCCTCGTCCAGGGAGCGCTGGTGGGGAAACAGGCCCTCTTCCATGCCTGTTAAAAATACGACGGGAAACTCCAGACCCTTGGCCGAATGCAGGCTCATGAGTTGCACACAGTCCTCCCAGGCCTCGGCCTGACCTTCACCGGCCTCCAATGAGGCATGGGCCAGAAACGCCGACAGCGGCGGTAATCCCTCCAGCTGGTCGTCGTCAGTAAAGTTGCGGGCGGCGGAAACCAGTTCTTCCAGGTTCTCTACCCGGGCCTCGGCCTTCTCGCCCTTTTCTTTCTTGTAGTACTCGAGCAATCCGGCGTGCTGGAGAATGTGGTCCACCTGTTCTGCCAGCTCCATGTCAGCGGTATCCACTGCCAGGGAATCAATGAGGTCCAGAAATGCACCCAGGGCATTGGCCGCCCGAGAGGCCAGCACCCCCTGCTCGATGACATTGCGCGACGCCTGCCAGAGGGAAATTTTCTGGGTTTTGACAATCTCGCGCAGGGTATCCAGGGTCTTGTTGCCCATGCCCCGTGTAGGCACATTGGCCACTCGCTCAAAGGAAGGGTCGTCGTCGCGACTGGCGATCAGGCGCAGATAGGCCAGGGCATCCTTGATTTCCTTGCGCTCAAAAAAGCGCAGGCCGCCGTAAACACGGTAAGGGATTTGCTGGCGCAACAGGGTTTCTTCAAACACCCGGGACTGGGCGTTGGAGCGGTAGAGGATGGCCACTTCTTGGCGGCGATTACCCTGGGCCACCCAGTCGCGAATGCGATCGACAACAAAATGAGTTTCGTCGATATCGTTATAGGCCGTATACAAAAGAATTGGTTCGCCCTCTTCGCCGTCGGTCCAGAGATTTTTTCCCAGGCGGCCGGTGTTGTGACTGATAACATTGTTGGCGGCATTAAGAATCGTGGAAGTAGAGCGATAGTTTTGTTCCAGGCGCACGACTTTGGTGTTGGCATAATCCTTTTCAAAACGGAGAATGTTTTCCACCTTGGCGCCGCGC
The DNA here is from genome assembly GCA_029880755.1 of Gammaproteobacteria bacterium. GTDB lineage: Bacteria > Pseudomonadota > Gammaproteobacteria > Acidiferrobacterales > SZUA-150 > JAOUNW01. Next base: position 9,847 of record JAOUNW010000017.1, on the reverse strand, counting down.
CAGCCGTAAATGGATTGGTCGTCATCCCCCACGGCAAACAGATTGTTATAACCGCCGGAAAACAGTTTCAGCCAGGCATACTGAATGGAGTTGGTGTCCTGAAATTCGTCCACCAGCACACGTTGAAAACGCTCCTGGTAGTGTTCGCGCAGACGCGCATCGTCGCGCATTAATTCGTACACGCGCAGCAGCAGTTCGGCAAAATCCACCAGGCCGGAGCGCTGGCAGGTCTCTTCGTAGTGTTCGTACACGCGCAGCAGTTGCCGTTGCTGTGGATCCGGGCTTTGGCCCAGTTGCTTCGGTCGTCTTCCTTCTTCCTTGTGACCATTAATAAACCACTGCACCTGCTTGGGCGGCCAATAGGCCTCATCCAGCTCAAGGCTTTTTAATATGCGCCGGATTAATCGGTACTGATCTTCGGCATCGAGGATCTGGAAGGTCTGGGGAAGCTTGGCCTCGCGCCAATGCGCGCGCAGAAAACGGTGTGACAATCCATGAAAGGTGCCGATCCACATACCGTTAACGGGAAAGCCGAGCATGCCTTCAATGCGACCGCGCATTTCCTGGGCTGCCTTGTTGGTGAAGGTGACTGCCAAAATAGATTGGGGCGACACCTGTTCGACACCCACATGCCAGGCAACGCGGTGGGTGAGAACGCGGGTCTTGCCGCTGCCGGCACCGGCCAGCACCAGCACCGAACCCGTGGGCGCTGCCACTGCCTCGCGCTGGGCGTCATTCAAGCCGTCTAGTAAATTCGAAACATCCACGGCCGAATCATAACACGAACCCCGGGGCAGGTGAGGAGGTAATCAAGGCATCAAATTCACGGGTTATTCGTTTGGCGGATTCGCTGTCGCTTAATCCGCCCTACCTTGAATATACGTTTCATCCTTCCGTCTATACCTCGAACGTAGGGCGCAATGGCATTTCTATTGCGCCGGACGAAATACCGGCGTTGGAGGACGGGAGTGTTGTTTGAAAAACCCATTGGGCGGATTCGCTAACGCTTAATCCACCCTACGGCTAGTCATTCTATCCGACGTAGGGCGTAATGGATTTTTTATTGCGCTGGACGAGACAATACACTGGATGGTGGTGGATGTGGTTGAAAAACCCATTTGGCGGATTCGCTGTCGCTTAATCCGCCCTACCTTGAATATACGTTTCATCCTTCCGTCTATACCTCGAACGTAGGGCGCAATGGATTTTTTATTGCGCCGGACGGCTTTCCCGCTCTCCGGTTATAATTTCTAAATCACCATCGCCCGCCCAGTTCTCCGGATAAACGCCTCGCTGCACCCAATGGTGGAAAGAGGAGTGCGGCCAATCCCTTACCCGAGTGACATAACCGTGCTTTAAGGGATTAATGTGAATGTAATGCATATGCGCAGCATAGTCTGCCTCATCTCGAATTACATGCTCCCAAAAACGGCGTTGCCAAATGCCTCGTTCACCGCGATCGGTCCGTACCTGGCTGCGGTATTCTCTTCGGGGAAGCTGACGGGAAAATCGTGATTTAATTAAGCGCCATCGAATGCTTACGTCATTGTCACCGTGGGGTAAGGTCCACATCCAGTGCATATGATCGGGAAGTATCACCCATGCATCCACGCTAAAAGGCCATTGCATCTTTGTAAGACGAATGGCCCGGCGTAACAAGTCAATATGAGTTAGTAAGGTGGTTTGCTTGCGTTCAAGCAGATTTACCGTGAAGAAATAACAGGTCCCGGGAACCCGGTAACGACGATAATTCGGCATGGCGATTCGCTCCTTGAATCAACGTGAAAACATACTGTCCGCGACACACTAAATAATCTATTGTACCGAATAAATCAACAGCCCGGACATCCTCATACGGCGGATTCGCTAACGCTTAATCCGCCCTACCATAAACCCTTCCACGCAAATTTATCCGGGCACACTCCACACGGCGGATTCGCTAACGCTTAATCCGCCCTACAGCAAGCATGACGTAGGGCGCAATGGATTTTTTATTGCGCCGGATGGCTGGGGATTATTTTGTTGTTTGTAACATCCGTATTTGTTTGTCGTGATAGTTGCTCAAGACAGCTAACGCCAGGATAGCGCCAATCATGGCCACGGCCATGTCCGATTGTGTGTCCCAAATATCACCCTGTGTTCCCAGAAACGCCTCGGCGGCGGTCCCTGATAATACCGCTACCCACCATTCGATTAACTCGTAAAAGGCGCTGATGGCTAAACATATACTGACAACAATGAACGACAACCAGCGCTGCCCTGTGACCACACCATTGCGCAACAGAATCTCGCGGGCGATGACGGCGGGTACGAATCCCTGGGCAAAGTGACCCACCTTGTCGTAGTTATTGCGTTCCAGTTCCAGCGCCTGTCTCACCCAGTCAAACAACGGCACTTCGGCGTAGGTATAGTGGCCACCTATCATTAATATGATGCTATGCACCAGTATCAACTGATAAGCCAGAGGCGTAAAAGGAAAACGCCGGCGCGTCAGCCACAACAACACCAGCGCGATGATGGCGGGAAACACCTCCAGCAGCCAGATAAAATAATCCTTGGGATAAACACCGGACCAGATCAGGACAGCAAAAAATGTAATGCCCCAGGTCTTTGTCATTGCACTAACCGGCAGTCAGCGATGTCTTCATGAATGCGGCCGGGGCTAACCGAATATCCCCATGAGCAAATAGAAAAAGAAAATAGACAGGAGTGCACCGGCAGGCAGGGTCACGATCCATGACAGGAAAATGGTTCTGACCACATTCATGTTGAGTGCGGCGATACCGCGGGCAAGCCCCACACCCAGCACCGCACCAACCAGGGTATGAGTGGTGGAAACCGGAATGCCAGTGCCTGAGGCAACCACCACAGTAGTAGCGGCCGCCAGCTCCGCCGAAAAGCCACGGCTCGGTGTCAATTCGGTGATATTTTTTCCGATGGTGGCGATCACTTTGTGGCCGTAAGTAATCAGGCCCACCACAATACCCACGCCACCCAGCAACAGAATCCAGTTTGGCACTCCTGTAGTCTGGCCGACATTACCGCCACTACTGACGATGCCGTATACCGCCGCCAATGGCCCCACTGCATTCGCCACGTCGTTGGAGCCATGGGCAAATGCCATGGAACAGGCGGTGGCGATCATGAGTACGCCAAATACTTTTTCCACGTTGGCGAAATGAAATTCCCGGTCGGCACTGGGATCGAATTTGAGACGTCTAATACCAAAAATTCCCAGGCTCATGACAATAATTCCCATAACGGCTGCAACTGAGTAATTCTGCAGCACGGTAAGATGCAAGCCGACATGCTTTAATCCCTTAAACAGGGTTATCAGGGCGATAATAAAACCGACGAAGAACATGTAAACAGGCACATAGCGCTTGGCATTCTCCAGTGGGCTGTCGGTATTAAGAATAAATTTTTGCACACTGGTAAAAATCCAGTAGGAGAAAATACCGGCGATGGCCGGAGAGATCACCCAGCTCATGACAATAGTACCGACCTTGGTCCATTTGACGGCGTCAAAACCGATACCTACGGCAGCAAAGCCCACTATGGCGCCAACAATGGAATGAGTGGTAGATACCGGCCAACCTGCCCGGGATGCCACCAGCAACCAAATTCCCGCAGCCAACAACGATGCCAGCATGCCGTAGACCAGCAACTCCGGTGTGCCGGCCAATAAACCCGGATCAACGATGCCTTTGCGGATAGTGGTGGTAACCTGGCCTCCCGCCAGCCAGGCGCCGGTGAACTCGAAGATGGCCGCAACAACTACTGCTTGCTTGACGGTAAGCGCCTTGGAACCAATGGAAGTACCCATGGCATTGGCAACGTCGTTGGCGCCGACACCCCAGGCCATAAAAAAACCAAAGGCGCATGCCAGAATAATAAATTCAGTGCCAAATTCCATTGTACCCCCTGGTATTTATTAGCGCGCCAACAAAAGCTCTAATCGACTGCCGACACGTTGAGACAAATCGGCCAGGTCGCCGATCCACTCGATAGCTTTATAAAGAAACATAACATCAACGGGCGGTAATTCTTTTTCCAGCTTGAACACTTCTTCCCGAATCTGTACCTGAATTTTGTCGGTATCACTTTCAATTTCATCCAGCGTTTTGATCATGGCCTGCACCACCGCCACTTCCTTACCTTTAAAACCGGTTTCCACCAATTCATCCAGTTCATTAATGGCATCCTGTGCCTGCTTGGATGCATCAATTGAGCGCTTGATAAATTCTTTGAATTTCGGACCAAGATCATTGGGCAGTTCCATCTTGCGGCCAACAATCAAACCGGCGACGTCCTTGGCTTTATTGGCGATCTTGTCTTGCATGGTAAGAATTTCCAGGAGATCGCGTCGGGACACGGGCATAAACAAACTGCTTGGTAAATGTAATCTCAGTTGTCGTTTCAGCTTATCGGCATCACGCTCAAGTTTGGAAATATTGGTTTGAATTTTTCTCGCTTGAACCCAGTCCTTATCCACCACGGCATCAAAAAACGGTACCATTTCACTGATGCAATCCTGGACGCTGGCCATGTGCGCCTGAAGTGGTTTTACCGGCGACGTGCCAAACAGGCTGGAGATTGTTGTGCGGGCCATGGATGTTCCTTTATGCGAACGATTATGAAAACTGACGAAGCAACTGTACTGGTCAGACTGGAGTACGGTTTATTAGCATCAACTTATATTATTGGGTTCTATCTTATTTTATATGGACCGGAAAAAAAAGATTTTTTCCTGGGGGATTTGGTACGGCGAATTCGCTAACGCTTTATCCGCCCTACATTGAATGCTTCTCTTCATGCCTCAAGCGTAGGGCGCAATGGCTTTTCTATTGCGCCGTTTGATGCCTTATTCTTTCCGGCTCAATCCCGCTGTTTTTTCACCAGACCTGTGTGGCGTACGTCTTTACCTTTCACTAGATAAATCACATATTCACAGATATTCTTGGCGTGATCACCGATGCGCTCAATGGCGCGGGCGGTCCACATAACATCCAGCATCTGGCTGATGGAGCGCGGGTCTTCCATCATGAACGTCAGTGTCTGGCGCATGAGGCCATCATATTCCTGATCCACTTTCAGATCTTCGCGGGCCACTGCAATGGCCGCTTCAGCGTCCATTCGGGCAAACGCGTCCAAAGCATCGTGCACCATAGCAGCCACGCGAGTACCGATATTGCGGATTTCCACATACTGGTTTTTCGGGCGCTCAAACTCGGCAAGACGTAAACCCATGCGGGCAATTCTCTCCGCCTGATCGCCAATGCGCTCCAGGTCGGTAATGGTTTTGATGACCGCCACCATCAAACGCAGGTCGGTGGCAGCCGGTTGACGGCGGGCAATGATATGGCTGCATTCCTCGTCGATAGCCACTTCGGCTGCGTTTACTTTCATATCATTCTTAATTACTGTGTCTGCCAGCTGAGTGTTTCCCTCTACCAGCGCGGCGATAGCATTATTAATCTGTTCTTCCACCAATCCACCCATTGCCAGAACGCTGCTGCGCACCTCTTCCAGCTCAGCATTGAATTGCCGTGAAATATGTTGGCCCAATTTTGTCGTATCCATTACTGAATTCCTGTAGCGAATAATTAGAGTTAACCGTAACGTCCGGTAATATAGTCTTCTGTTTGCTGCTTCTTCGGGTTGGTAAAAATCTCGTCGGTATCCCCGAATTCAATCATCTCACCCATATACATAAAGGCGGTATAATCCGAAACACGGGCCGCCTGCTGCATATTGTGTGTAACGATAATAATAGTGTAGTTGTCTTTTAGTTCACTGATCAGCTCTTCAATTTTTAACGTAGAAATCGGATCCAGTGCCGATGCCGGCTCATCCAGCAGCAACACTTCTGGCTCAATGGCAATGGCACGTGCAATCACCAGGCGTTGTTGCTGACCGCCGGACAAACCCAGCGCGCTGTCATGCAGGCGGTCCTTGACCTCGTCCCACAAAGCGGCGCCACGCAACGACCGTTCCACCACTTCATCCATTTCACGTTTGTTGCGCGTCGCCTGTAAACGTAGACCGTAGGCAACATTTTCGTAAATACTTTTCGGAAAAGGATTGGGTTTCTGAAACACCATGCCGACACGCCGCCGCAACTCCGCCACATCAACTTTTTTGGAGAATATATCGTTGCCATACAGTTCCAGTTTACCTTCGATACGGCAACTCTCCACCAGATCATTCATTCGGTTAAAACATCGCAGCAAGGTTGACTTGCCGCAACCGCTGGGGCCGATAAAGGCCGAGACTCGTTTTTCCGGTAATGCGATGTTAATGTCCCTGAGCGCCTGTTTCTCGCCGTAGAACAGATTCAACTGACTTGTTTTAATACAAATCGTTTCCTCTTCGATGCGCCGGTTGGCATGGGTTCGCCCCAGGGCCTCCAGGTTAATGCCGTGTGTTAAAGTTTGTGATTCATTTGCCATAGTCGTTACCTGTATTAACCTTCCAGTCCCCGGTATTTCTCTCTTAAACGATTTCGTATCCAGATAGCTGCGATATTCAATGCCACAATCACCAGCACCAACAGAAATGCGGTGGCATACACCAGCGGTCTCGCTGCTTCTACGTTGGGACTCTGAAACCCCACATCATATATATGGAACCCAAGGTGCATAAATTTCCGATCAAGGTGCAGAAACGGAAAATTGCCGTCCAATGGCAATGACGGTGCCAGCTTAACCACACCCACCAACATCAGCGGCGCCACTTCACCGGCGGCCCGGGCAACTGCCAGTATCATACCCGTCATCATGGCCGGCGTTGCCATGGGTAATACCGTGCGCCAAAGGGTTTCCGCTTTAGTGGCGCCCAGGGCCAGGCTGCCTTCACGAATGGCGCGGGGTATGCGCGACAATCCTTCTTCGGTAGCCACAATCACCACCGGCACCGTTAAAATTGCCAGTGTTAGCGAGGACCACAATATACCGGGTGTACCGAAAGTGGGCGCCGGCAGTGCCTCCGGGAAAAACAACTGATCGATATTGCCGCCGAGAAAATAAACAAAGAAGCCCAGACCAAACACACCATAAACAATGGAAGGCACACCGGCCAGATTATTTACTGCTATGCGAATGGTGCGCGTGAGCACACCCTGGCGCGCGTATTCCTTTAAATAGACGGCAGCGATAACACCGAAGGGTGTTACCAGAATGGACATAATCAGCACCATCATGACCGTGCCAAAGATTGCCGGGAAAATGCCGCCCTCGGTATTGGCTTCTCGCGGTTCGTCAGAGACAAACTCCCAGAGTTTTTCAAAATACATGGCTGTACGTGCGAACACGCTCATGGCATTAGGCTGATAGGCGCGTACTACTTTTGACAACGGGATTGTCACTGTGCGCCCATCCATTACCTGGGCCACCAGGCTGTCACGGTTAATGTCGACGTAAAGATCGTTAAGTTTCTTTTGCAAAACAGCGTAGTCCGCCTGCAATACCTTGCGCTCCTGTTCAATGCTACGCAAGTTTTCCGGTGTATTCCGCTGGTGCAATTCCAGACGGCGCTCTTCCAGTCTCAATCCTTCCAGCTTGAAATTCAGCTCACCGATGCGGATTTTTTCAATGTCGCGGATTTCTTCATACAGGTGTTCCACCCGTTCCAGGCGTTCCTGCAAGGCACCCCAGGCCTTATCGTCCTGGGCTACCACAGACTGGTTCTCCTGCACCTGCTTCAGGTAGCCGTAAAAGTTTCCCCACTCGCGCCGCTCCAGGACAACGATGCCTTGCGGATACTGGATGTCCGCCAGATAGGGCCACAACAACCAACGGAAATCACCACCTATGACATCGCGGTTACCGGTCTTGAGTAAAATGCGCTTGATAACTTTCACGTCCGGCCCAAAGTGGACCCCGGTTTGCTGCAAGCGCTCTGCCGACACCTGCTCGCTGTCATGCACTTCGCCAATGACTCGTGTGACGGCACTATCGGGCACCGCGTAATCCGCCTGCATCACCCTTGCCGGCCAAAAGTGACTCAGACCACGGACACCGATAAGCACCAGCAAACCAACAACAATAATCAGGCTGACACTTACCGCGGCTGCATTTAGCCAGATCCAGGGATCACCACTTTTAAACCAGTTGCGCATTAGAGTGAGCTGTACTTTTGGCGAAGCCGCTGACGAATCAGTTCAGCAGCGGTGTTGAATAAAAAGGTAAACATAAACAAGACCAGCGCCGCCAGGAACAATACGCGATAGTGGCTGCTGTTCACTTCGGACTCTGGCATCTCGACGGCAATATTGGCCGACAGGGTGCGCATGCCCTGAAAGATACTGAAATCCATGACCGGCGTGTTGCCCGTGGCCATTAACACAATCATGGTTTCACCCACCGCCCGGCCCAAACCAATCATGACGGCGGAAAATATACCCGGGCTGGCGGTCAACATGACCACACGCACCAATGTCTGCCAGGGTGTTGCCCCCAGCGCCAGCGAACCCAGGGTCAGATGACGCGGCACACTGAAGATGGCGTCTTCGGCAATGGAGAAAATGGTCGGGATCACAGCCACGCCCATGGCCAAACCCACTACCAGGGAATTGCGCTGGTCGTAGGTCAACCCTAGTTCATTTGATAACCACAGCTTCATGTCGCCACGAAACAACAATGCCTCCAAAGGTGAACTCAATACCATAGCCAGCCAACCGATAAACAGAATCGCCGGAATGAGCATGGCCGCCTGCCAGCCATCGGGCACATGCCATTTAATATGTTTGCTTAGGCGTTTCCAGCCCCAGGCGCAGGCAAGCACACCGGGGGGCAGCAAAATCAATAATGTAAAAATGCCGGGCAAGTTGGCTTCCACTGCCGGTGCCAACCATAAACCGGCGAGAAAACCCAGAATCACCGTCGGCAACGCCTCCATGATTTCAATACTGGGTTTGACATAAGCACGCATAGCCGGCGACATGAAATAGGCGGTGTAAATAGCGCCCATGATGGACAAGGGCACGGCAAACAACATGGCGTAAAACGCTGCCTTTAAGGTACCGAAGGCCAGCGGCATCAAGCTGAATTTCGGTTCAAAGTCATTGCTGGCAGACGATGACTGCCAGGTGTAGTCCGGCTCAGGATAACTTTCGTACCAGATTTTTTCCCAGAGCACACTCCAGGATATCTCCGGGTGTTCGTTATGCACTTTCCACACCTGAAGCTGTTTATCCTGGTCCTGGGCAATGAGCATATCGGCCCGCGGCGAGATGGCAATATGCGTTAATGGTTTATCGCTGATTTTTTGATTCGCCACATCACGATTGGCGGTGGCATGAAACACGTGCACCACACCCTTGTTATTGGCGGTGACAAAACCCTTGCGCCGCTGTTCCGGGGCGATGTCCTCAAGCACTCCATCCTGGCTCTTGAAGCTTCGGATATAGGTTAGCGAAACATTATTGTCTTTCCTCACCGGAAACCACTGGCTGACCTTGCCATCTGTGGTGCCCACCAACAGCGATATGCCGCCTGCCAGGAAACGAAGAGAGGAAATCAACGAATCGTTTTTGGTCACTACCACGCGCTCCACGTACACCGGGTTGTCCTTGTCGGCGATGTCCACCACATTAATGCCGCCGGTTGCGGTGGCTACGTAAACCGTGCGCTGCTCGGAATCAATAAGGATATGATTGGCGCTCTCCACCGGCGGTAAAGCAACAGTCGCGGCCTGGTAATCCTCTGTTTCGTCGCCCAAAGACAAAAGCGATTCTTCTTTTTGCAGATAGGCCATGACCAGGCGGCCGTCTGCGGTGCGGGCAATAAGCGTGATCTGATCGTCGCTGCTCTCCACGGCGACACGGGTTAGCGCTTTTTTCTGTTTG
>JAOUNW010000071.1 GCA_029880755.1 Gammaproteobacteria bacterium | reverse complement strand
GGCGTCGCCCAAAAGGCGAAAAACCAGCCGAGATACAATGGATGACGCACATACTTATAGATCCAGGGTGTCTTGAAAGGCAATGGAGTGTATTCCTTGCCCAACAAGTACAAGGTCACCTGACGCAAGCCGAACAAATCAAAGTGATTGATTAAGAATGTTGTCACCAGCACCAGCAACCAGCCAAAGCCAAACAATGTATAGAGCACGGCCTGACCCGCTGGATCAGTGACACTCCAGATCACTCCGCCCAGTGGTTGCCAGAATACAAACATCGCAATCAAAGCAATGCTGGAAAACAACACATAAGTACTGCGCTCAATGGGTTTGGGCACAATCCTGGTCCAGACACGCTTGAACGCGGGCCGAGCCATAACACTGTGTTGCACCGCAAAGATACCCAAGAGCAGCACATTGATTAACAAAGATTCCACAAAACCACCTTCGGCAGCGGTATCCATGGACTTGGGCACCAGGATATTGCCGACGAATCCGATGGCATACAAAAAGGTGCCGAAAAATATGGCGTACGACACGGTTCCATAAGCAAAAAATGATAGTCTTTTCATAACGATCCTCTCAATGGTTTCTTAAAGTTCTTGTGAAAGTTGGCAAGAAAAGCCAGGTCCCTTTCTTTGCCCCAAAAAATCAGTTCTTCGAAGTCCTGTTACCAGCAAAGACGCAAAGATCTTGCATTGGTTCCCGGGAAGCGCCGGAAAATATAATTTGGGTTTTGCGGGAACCTTTTCCTGGGTCTCTGCGTCTTGGCGAGACCTGGCACAAAACCGTGCTATACCCTGGAGGGAATAACGATGTTCATATTCAAAGATCTCTATAAAAACAGCATCTGGTGGTACTGGCTGGCAACCATCCCCTTGCTGGCAATGGGGGTGGCCGGACAAGTCGAGGCTATTTACCTGGCCATGGTGCTGACCGTCATTCAATTCGTCCACTACCGGATTGCCGACGAGAAAATCAGCTTCCGGGTACAGGTCAGGGCCTACTACCTTGGCTTGCTTGTCATGGGCCTGTGGGCGCCTCTTTTCTGGATCCACTGGGTTCAGCTCATTGGCACCACTGCCATGGTACTGTTTGGCTATTGCACCCTGGCGCGACTCAGCTCACTGCTGCCCTGGAATCGCACGGCGGTTCTAAATTGGGATCTGGTGAAAAGAACCTTCTTTTCGGCTCCTGTGAGGGGAAACATCCTGCAAGGGCTACCCAACAAATGAGTTTATGGGCCATTCCCGGACAAAAGCTGATTAATTGGTTATGATGCATCTCACGATGGAACAAATGAACGACAATTCGGCCGTCTCGCCGACCCTGAACAGGGAACACTTCGTCAAACAAATTGAGGCGCACCTCGACCAGCTCTATGGCAGCGCCCTGCGTTTAACACGCAACTCCAGCGATGCCGAGGATTTGGTGGCCGACACCGTTACCAAGGCCTGGATCTGTATCGATAGCCTTCAGGACCTGGATCGTTTTAAGCCCTGGCTGTTGCGCATCATGACCAACCACTTCATTAGTGAGCGGCGCAAGGCCTCTAACCGTGCCATTCATGAGAGTTATGTTGAAGAGTCGGAATCGGATGATGAGCCATTTTCACTGTTTGAACGCCTGCATCAGCCGTTTTTGTTGTGGTGGAGTAATCCGGAACAGGAATTTTTAAATCAGCTACTGAAAGAAGACATCGAGACAGCATTAAATGATCTGGCCGAACAGTTTCGCGTTGTCGTTATATTGGCAGACATGGAGGGGCTAAGTTACCAGGAAATATCAGAAGTACTGGACTTGCCCGTTGGAACCGTGCGATCGCGCCTCTCCCGTGGACGCAGTGCTCTACAGAAGGCATTGTGGCAACACGCCCAGGAACCGAAAAACTCACCGAGTGGTGAATAGGCAGGCAGTTATGACCAAAAAAGATGTAAAGAAGATTGAATGTGAAGAAGCCATCCGGATGCTTCTGGAATATCTGGATAATGAGCTGGATGAACACAATCATGACTCCGTGGAAGACCACCTGCACGCTTGCCGCGCCTGCTACACGCGCATGGAATTTGAGTCACGACTCAAAAATGTTGTAAAAGAGAAGGCGCAGGAGAAGGCGCCCATTGACCTACGCAACAGAATCAAGAAAATATCAGAACAATTCTAGGCCAATAGCAAGCCACCACCGGAATAGAGGAGATCTATATTATGGTAGCCATTACCCAATTCAGCCGTGAAAATATTTTTGACGCTGTAATGAAAATGTATACCGATGTCGCCCAAAAACCCGAGATGGGTTTTCATTTTCCAACTGGCCGCCCTGCCTGTGAGTTTCTCGGCTACCCGGCCGAACAACTGGATGCCATCCCGGCAACCGCGATTGAGTCATTTGCCGGTGTCGGCTATCCCTTTCGCTGCAATGCCATTGAAAAAGGACATACCGTGCTGGATATCGGCGCCGGGGCCGGCACTGATGTGTTTATCAGCACGCTCCTGACGGGAGACACTGGCAAGGTATACGGACTGGATATGACCCAGGCCATGCAGGACAAGCTCAGGGAAAATATTCAAAAAATGGGTACCGGCATAGTGGAACCGCTTTTTGGGAATGCCGAACAAATTCCTCTGGACGATGGCACTGTAGACGTAGTTACCAGCAACGGCGTGCTAAACCTGGTTCCTGACAAACCACAAGCCTTTGCCGAAATTTACCGGGTGCTAAAACCCGGTGGGCGCATACAGATTTCCGATATTGTAATAAATAAGAGTTCGGAAGAGCTCGATGAGTCGAAAAGTAATCCCAAACTATGGGCTGAGTGTATTGTGGGTGCACTGGAAGAACAAATCTATGTCTATGGTTTGACCGAAGCAGGCTTGACTGACGTGGAGATAGTGGGGCGCAACGACTACTTTTCCCGCAGCAGTAACGAGTCCACCCGTAACGTGGCCAAGTACTTCGACGCCCGGAGTATTACGCTATCCGGCAGAAAAGCCTGATCAGGCGACCCTTGGTCCCAGACGAAATATTGCTCGGACTGTAGGCGCTAACCTGAAAAGATTTATTGATTGCCGCTATTCCAGGCCATATTCTTGAGTTTTTTTCCACCCATCCGATTTCAGACTCGGCAGACCACTGTTATTACGAGAAACCGAGAGGGCCTGCCCCGTCACCATGGCTTATACGGAAGGACGGCCAAAGATCTGGTGGCTTCCAAGCTAGACTGTCCTCGATCCGGGTTTCGTTATCACGGATATGGTCGCATGAACTCAATTTAAAGCAGACCAAATAATACAAGGCTGAGACATGGCGAAGACCCAGGCATTCGATGCTTATACCAAAGACTACGACGACTGGTTTTCGAGGCACCTTTACGCCTATGAGTCTGAGCTAAATGCTATCAGGGCACTACTACAGGACAAGGGATTTGGCGTTGAGGTAGGCATAGGCACCGGTCGTTTTTCAGCGCCATTAGGTATTGCTGTTGGTATTGAACCATCTACTGTCATGGCGCGCATGGCATCCGCTAAAGGAATAACAGTAATCGAAGGAGTCGCAGAGTTTTTACCCCTGGGCGATAACACTTGCGACTACTTACTGTACGTCACCACATTGTGTTTTCTCGACTCTATCGATCAAGCCTTGCATGAGGCCCATCGGACACTAAGACCTACCGGTTCAATAATTATTGGACTCATCGATAGAGACAGTGCCCTGGGAGAGCATTATGAGTCCAATAAGTCTGGCAGCCGTTTTTACCAACAAGCAACGCTTTATAGTGCGAATACAGTAGTCACGAAACTGGAGCAGGCGGGATTCGGGGAATTTTCTCTGGTGCAAACTTTATTTACCCATCCCGATAAAATGAAAAAGCCTGATCCCGTTAAACCGGGGTCAGGCCAGGGCGCGTTTGTTGTAATACGCGCCAAAAAGATAAAAATATAAATCTGACCTCAGTCGGTAGCCAGTACCTCGTGCACTACCTGGTGACGCTTGCGATGTTCGGCAATACCTTTCACCAATGCCGCCAAAATCATGAAGGCACCGCTAAGTAGCGCAAGAGCCAACGCACCAAAGGCCATTTTGCTCAATACACTATGGGTCGTAGCACTGATAGAGTCGATAAAATTGAGATCTGACAGATAAACTGGCAACTTAAACAAGCGACTAAAAAGAACGACCAGCATGATGGTGGCCATCACAAACTTAACGGTATGCTCCTTAACATAGGTCGTGCCGATAGCACCAAGCTGAACCCCAAACAAAGAACCAGCCAAAATAATCATGGCAAGGCGAATATCAACAAACCCCTCCCAGGCGTAAAACAGGCTGCCACCCAACCCCATAACAAAGGCAACTACCAGCTCTGTTGCGGTAGCCATAATGGCGGGAACGCCCAACAGATAGATCATGGCCGGCACACCGATAAAACCCCCAACTGCAATTGAAGCTGCCAGCATTCCGGTTGCAAACCCCATGGGCGCGACAAACAGTAGAGAGACCGGTTTATTGCCGGTGGATCGGAAGCGCACCATGGTGCCGGGGATATTAATGGATTGAAGCCATTTGGCCAGTGCCGGTGTTTTGTGCTCCGCATGCTCGTCACCATTTTTCTTCATACGCATGGCGTCACGTAAAACCACTGTACCTATAATGGCCAGCACTACTATAAACACAGCGGATACATAGAGATCGGTACCAATATTACCGTACGAATCACGGATACTGGTCATCACGTTCTTACCCGCGAATACGCCGGCCTCGGCAAAAACACCCATAATAACACCAAGTTTCACATCCACCTGACCATATTTAGCGCGCTTAATAGAACCCACCAGGGCCTTGGGAAACTTGTGGGCCATATTGCTGGCAACCGCAACGATACCGGGAACACCAAGAGCCATCATCGCAGGCGTCAGCACAAAAGCGCCGCCAGAACCAATAAAACCGCTAACCATGCCGCCAATGAATCCCACGACAAACAAAATCACCACAGTCGTGAGATTTAAATCAATAAACTGAATCGACTCCACAACATCACCTCATTCATTTTTTTGGGCCTGACACCCGCTACAAATCGAAATCGGCCATTAAAAGACCGTCAACAGAACGCAACGCAAACATCCGCCAAGCTAAACTATTCCCAATGGGATTGTATCTTGTCAAATACCAACCAACAGGAATAAACTGGTATCTCGTTAATTGCTGTCGGGAAATTGAGCTATTAGTAGGAATTTACAGCGTTATAGAACGTGTAGTATAGTGTTGATAAAATATAAGGCCAATGAAACATAGTCTCGTAATATTCTTATATGGAATATAAAAATCTACCCGATCTGTCATGCTGGGCAGCGCTGCGCGCCGTCGTCGAAAAAGGCGGTGTTACGGAAGCCGCCAAAAAACTCAATATTGGCCAACCCGCCGTAACCAAGCGCTTGCGTACCCTGGACAACCTCTATGGCATGCCCCTCACAGAACGGGTGGCAGGTAGGTTGCGCCTGACCAAGGCCGGGGAAAAGGTTTATCTCCTGGCTGTTCAAACCCTGGATCGGCACTTAATTCTGCATGAAGAGCTACTGCAACTTTCTCACGGTCATAGCGGCATGCGTCTGGAGGTAACCTTCTCCATAGGTGAATACCTGCTACCGGAACTACTGCTGCAATTTAATGAGAAGTTTCCCAAGTACAAGGTGGAAAGCCGCATGGGCTACAGCCGAAATATCCAAACCCATCTGGCCACCCAAATGACCGACCTGGCTTTGCTTGAATTTGCCCCGGACCACCCAGACATTCTGGTGCAGAAGTGGCAGGAAGACGAATTATGGTTGGTGTGTGGATCGAAACATCAACTTGCCGGCACAGAGTTGTTACCGGTCGAGGAGCTGGTCTCCTTGTCATATGTCTTGCGTGAAACACAGTCCTCGGTCCATATCACCATGAGCGAGGCGCTAAAGCGCATCGGCATCGATAAACTCAACACAGCTATTGAGGTCGGATCAACGGATACTATCGTCGAGATACTGTCGCGCGGTCTGCATGTCAGCTTTCTACCACGCTTTGCTGTAGAGGATCGAGTTACCCGGGGCGCTTTGTACCATTTAAAAGTAAAAGGATTTCGTATTATGCGTACATTATGGATTGCTCGGCACCGGGGCAGCCTGGATCATCCCGTGGTCGAGGCATTTATTTCCCTATTACGAAGCAGCCGAAACGGCGGTTAAACATGGTAATGTGTGATTTACAAATATATTCTCAAGCGCATTAACGCCATCAAGGGGTTATTGGCGCGCAAACCCAAACTCAGCACTACCCGCCTGTCACTAGCAACAGCTCTGTTTCTGACAGGATTTTCCAACGACGCATTCTGGCAGCGTGTACTCAATGTGTTTGACCAGTACACGCTATATAATTATCTTTTTGTAGGTTCGGTCTTTGTCCTGCTAACTCTTTTCTTGAACATTTTGCTTTCGTTTTTCAGTTTCAAGTATGTATTAAAGCCGTTGATTATTACACTACTGCTAACCGCCTCCATAGCCGGCTATTTTATGGACAGTTACGGTACCATGATTGATGCGAACATGATTCAGAATATCATGGAAACAGACACTCATGAGGCAATCGAACTTCTGAATTTACGTCTGTTTTATTATCTGACAGTCTGGGGGCTACTACCGGCACTTTTTGTCTATAACACTGAAATTCAATATCAGGTCATCTCCCGGGAGGCATTGTCCAAACTTAAAGTTATCTTAATAAGCAGCATTGCCCTGGTAGTAGTCGTTGCCCCTTTTTACCAGGACTACGCTTCTCTAGTCCGTAATAATCGGGAATTGCGCCATCTGATTAACCCAATAAACACCCTTCACGCTTTTCATAAATATCTAAACCAATCTCTGGGCAGCCCCGATACAACCGTAGTTGCAATTGAGCACGATGCAAAACTGGCCAGTCTCTGGCAACAGAGGGGTAAAAAATCCCTGGTTATTCTGGTGCTCGGTGAGACTGCCCGGGCACAGAGTTTCTCGCTTAATGGTTACGGACGCAAAACCAATCCCCTTCTTGGCCACGAAAATATCGTTAACTACACCAACGTCTATTCTTGTGGCACTTCCACGGCTACATCAGTGCCCTGCATGTTTTCCCATATGACACAAGATACGTATAGTGACTCGAAAGCCAAACACTCGGAAGATCTGTTGGATGTTCTGGCTCATGCGGGCATCGAGGTGTTGTGGCGTGACAACAACTCCGGATGCAAAGGAGTGTGTAATCGCGTAAACGGGGAAAACATGGCTACACTGCACGTACCCGAACTGTGTGGAGATAAAGAATGTTTCGACATGATTCTTCTGCACAAGCTACAGGACATCGTTAATCACGCTGACAATGACATGTTCATCGTACTGCACCAAAAAGGCAGCCATGGACCCGCCTACTATTTACGCTATCCAAAAGAGTTTGAAGTGTTTAAGCCTGCCTGCCAAACGAACCAGCTACAGGCATGCCGGCAAGACGAGGTGGCCAATGCCTATGACAATACCATTGTCTATACGGATTATTTTTTAGAACAGGTTATCGGATTTCTTAAAAAGAATGAGAAGAGGTTCAATGCCTCTATGATTTATGTTTCCGATCACGGCGAGTCCCTGGGCGAAAACAACATCTACCTGCATGGCTTGCCCTACCTGATCGCGCCGGAGGAACAAACCCATGTACCGTTCATTTTGTGGCTTTCAAATGGGTTTGAAAAAACCGAACACATAAATCACGACTGCTTAAAGCGCCAGTCTGATAATAAGTACTCTCATGACAATTTGTTTCATTCCGTGCTGGGACTAATGGAGGTCAAAACGAATGTCTATAATGCTGAACTGGATATGTTTTCAAAGTGCCGATAACCTGGAAACCGCTGTTTTCTATTTTCTCAAAACCTTTTTTGCTTTACACTGAATTTATTGTGTCTAATAACCGGTCTGTATAACCGGTTTTTCAAATGCGCTTACAGAGTTACGGAAAAGGGTCATTTTGTGGATAGATTTCTTGACACCAGTTCATCTGAACAATTGCTTGAAGCAATGGAAAGCAACATGGTTGCCTTTTGGTCCCCTTATGGTAGCGCCAAGGGCAATGAACTACACGTGGAAAAGAATCTGGTGTGGTTTTATACCGGTGTTCCATTCGCCCTGTTTAACGGTGTCTTGTTTGCACAACTGGAAGAGAAGAATGTACTAAGTACGATTGAGATATTGGGCAAATTCATTGGCAACCGGGGCGCACCAGCACTATGGTGGCTGGGTCCACGTAGCAAGCCAGATAACCTGCGGACGTTGCTGGAGCAAAAGCAACTCAAAGCAGTAGGTGACGTCACCGGCATGGCGATCAACCTTGACCAAATTAGAACCAGGGCCGATGCGGTTCCCGGTCTGGCGGTAACAAAAGTTGGCAACAAAGAGGAGCAAGCCCTTTGGGCCCGCATCGCTGCCGAGGGAACAGGCTTCTCTGAATCCGCCACAGCGGCTTTTATTGAACTGGAAACCAGTCTTTCCAAGAAGCAGTATCAGAACCAGAAGCGCTACATCGGCTATCTTAACGGCGAACCTGTAGCCAGCTCAGCCATGACACTGGATTCAGGTGTCGCCGGGATTTATGCGGTATCCACCCTGCCTGAAGCACGGCGCAAAGGTATTGGCGCCGTCATGACAGCAATACCTTTGTTTGAAGCACGCGAACAGGGATATCATGTGGGTATTCTTCAGGCGTCATCCATGGGTCTCCCCGTTTACAAAAAAATGGGATTCAAGGAAGTTTGCCGATACCAACTGTATTTGCAAAGCTGACCATCTCAAGAACTAGAGCTTGCTACAGCGACAAAACTCTTCGGCTAGATTTCTTCAGCGCTAAAGCCGACACCCCGGTAGCACATCGAAATCACAACGCCACCTTTTTTCCTGACCAATACCCTCTACTACTCCCAACGGCGCTTCGTAGACAAAAGTTAATCTACTCAGATACCCCAACAACCCGACTTTGGCCGTCTATAATTTAGTACAGACACGTTTTCCCCATTCTCCTGACACCATCAGCACAAGGAGGCCCTGTCATGAGATCACTTCGTACAAGTTTCATCGGCTGCCTGCTACTGGCAACCTTTCTTGCCAACGGCTGCGCTACCTCCGGACATCCCCAGTACCCGGAACTTGTGAGCCAACTGCAAGGCATGGCGGTTGTGGTGGATGCTACTGTTGTTCATAAACGCAGCCTGAAACCCGCCATCCTCAATACCGCCGAAAACCAGGCTATAACGGAAAAATTGAATGATCTTGTCGCCATGATCATGGAGAAAAAAGGCTACAACATTGAAAAGACCTATCAAACCGTCGGACTGACCAGTCTGGGTCAGATCGATATGGAAATTTCCCATGATAGCGCTGACACAGAAAACACATTTGAGGATGCCCCTTTTGTCCTTATTCCCCAGGCGTCTGAAGTTAATAGATTGCAACTGACCCAACTGCAGAAAGAAAGCACCCAGTCCAAACTATCGCCTGAGCTAAATCCCTTCGGTCAGGCGGTCCTGGTGATTAATGCCAGCGGTTTTTACATTAGCACTGGCGCTGTAGCCGGTAATGTCGCCAAGGGAGCGATTAATGTCGTGGCGGGAATCGGTGCGGCAATGGGGGGTAGCAGCGTGGATTTTATAGAACTGGATAAAGACACGATA
Source organism: Gammaproteobacteria bacterium (assembly GCA_029880755.1). Taxonomy (GTDB): domain Bacteria; phylum Pseudomonadota; class Gammaproteobacteria; order Acidiferrobacterales; family SZUA-150; genus JAOUNW01. Next base: position 658 of record JAOUNW010000071.1, on the reverse strand, counting down.
ATATTGAGTGTGCAATTGTTCGATCCGAAAACCGGCGACTTGTTGTGGAAAGACTACGCCAGGGTTAACGGCAATCCTGATGCATTGGGCTTTCTCAAGAATTTAACCCATTTGCTTGAAAAATTGCCCAACAAGGCCAGCTGACAGGGTCATAACGTTAATCAAGTCATGCATTGATTCTCACGCAAACATTTATGTGGCAACAACTCAACGCACCGGACAAGGCGCAACTGCTGGGCAAAGGCATGTTGGCTTTTGGCCTGTTTGCCCTTGCTGTTGGTCTGGCCTATTTCTCTTATGAAATCAGCAATGCCCGACAGGATCTCCCTGAACTGCTGGCACAACTGGAAAGTACGTCTCAAAAAATCGAACCCGTTTTACGTGAGGCGGATGCCTTTCGGGAGCTGGTTCCACCCATACTGGAAGAGACCAAAGCCATACGTGAAGTGATAACCGCCACACTTGCCGAGTCTGCCGAACTTCGCAAGACCGCTCCCCCACTGATCAACACTAGTGCGGAGGCTATCGCCGCAGCCAGAAAAACCATAGACACAATTGAGCCCCATATTCCGGCAGTACTTTCAGAAGTAAAGAAAACGCGAGAGTCCTTGCCAGGTATACTCGACCGGGCGGACCAGGTAGTGGCCCATGCCGAAAG
>JAOUNW010000146.1 GCA_029880755.1 Gammaproteobacteria bacterium | reverse complement strand
GAAAGGAACCCATAGCAGCTCCCGTTTCAGAACCCAGGTTTGCGGCGGAAAAATCGCATTAAAAGCAAACGTCTCCCAGGTAGACTGGTGCTTGGCCAGGACAATAGCCGCGGTTTTCGGCAAATGCTCCCTGCCTTGTACCTGATACTCCAGCCGGCACAACACCTTCAGCAACCAGGTATGGTATTTGGGCCATAAACTCAGCACCTGATAACGGCCATTGCGGGACAATGGCAATATCAACACGACCGCTATTGGGATATAGATCGCCAGGGTAATCCACATGGATAAATGAAACAGCAGGGAACGAACAAAAAGCATCATCAGGAAACAACCAGCTCGCCACGCAACAAACTATCTGTGAACGAGGCCAGATCCTTAAACACGGGTACGCCTTCTAGTTGGGTACTGGTTTTTAGCGTCTTGGCCCCTTTGCCTGTCTTGACGAGTACAGGTCGAGCCATCACGTCCCTGGCGGCAACTACGTCGCGCTCGGAATCGCCCACGGCCAATACATTAGACAGATTAATTTTCATTCTTTGGGTGATATCTTCAAACATGCCGGGCCTGGGTTTACGACAGCGGCAACCATCGCCAGGGCCGTGGGGGCAAAAGAAAATCGCATCGATGTCACCGCCCTTATTACGAAGCGCCTGCAACATTTTGCTGTGAATTCTATGCAACATATCGGTAGTTAGCAGACCACGGGCAATACCAGACTGGTTGGTGGCGATAACAATGCTGTAGCCCTCACGTTTCAATCGGGCTATGGCTTCAAGACTGCCCGGGATAGGAATCCACTCCTCCGGCGTTTTAATGAAATTATCGGAGTCGTAATTAATCACACCATCCCTATCCAGGATCACGAGCTTCATAACAACTAACCAGTAACTAATGGATTAATCAACGCCATTGAACTCCGAAACGCGGATGCGGCCATTAATCATACGGCTCTTTCGCTTCGCCAACTGTTCCATTTTTCTCCAAAAAGCCGCATGCAGATCAAAATCTGCTGCAATGGCTGTACCCATTACCAGAATCAGCAGGTCGGCACACTCCTCTGCCAGTGCCTCCCGGCTTTTGCCCTTTGTAACACAAGCCGATATCTCACCCAGCTCTTCCGCCATCAGCGCCACACGATAACTTAATTCCTCGCCACCGGTAGATTTAAAATCGTGTTTGTCATGAAAGGCCTGTACCTGCGCCAACATAGCCGCATAAGAATCCGGATGTAATTTCTCTGTCATGATGTCTTCCCCTGCAACTTGGATAAATCCGCCACGCGAAGAAACAATTTACCAAGGCTGTCCAGCAACGCCAGGCGATTATCCCTGACCGCTTCCTCATCCACCATTACCATAACTTTATCAAAGAAATCATCAACTTGTGGACGTAATTCTGCCAAACGCTTCATTATCCGGGTGTACTCACCGGACTCAAACAGGGGTGTCAATTCTCTGTGCAATTGCGCCACCTTGTCCGCCAGTTTAATTTCTTCCGGTGCACTCAATAATTGTTTAGACACATGATCCCAGTCAGCAGTACCGCCCTGTTTCAAAATATTACTTATACGTTTATTGGCTGCTGTCAGACTCTGCGCTTCCTTTAATTTTCGAAATGACATAACAGCACGGACACGCTTGTCAAAATCAAACGGTCGCTCCGGTTTGCAGGCTAATACCGCTTCAAATACATCATGGCTAATACCGGCATCATGGTAATAACCCCGTAGACGCTCCATCATAAATTCGCGCACTTGCCGCGGTACTGATATATCGATCTTCCAGTCATAGCCTTCTGTCGCTTTTACCAGTAGATCCATTAAGTTCAAATCAAGCTCGCCTTCAACCAGAATTCGTAATGCGCCCAATGCGGTACGGCGCAGGCCATAAGGATCTTTGTCGCCCGTAGGTATCTCACCGGCCCAAAAAATACCGGCAAGTGTGTCCAGCTTATCCGCCAGAGCCAAAGCCTGCGCCACCTTGCCTTTAGGCAGGGCATCACCGGCGAATCTTGGATAATAGTGGGTTTCAACAGCATCTGCGACCACATCAGGTTCACCATCATGGCGCGCATAATACTTGCCCATAATGCCCTGAAGCTCCGGGAACTCTCCTACCATGCCGGTCAACAGATCCGCCTTACACAGCAAAGCCGCGCGCTCTGCCAGATCAACGTTCTTCGTCAGCTTGTTACCATCCAGCCTGACTGCGATCTCTCGCGCCAGTTTCTTGAGCCGATTAATACGATCCAACTGACTTCCGAGCTTCTTGTGATACATAACGTGGCGCAAACCGTTAACACGGGCTTCCAGCCGGATTTTTTTATCCTGATCGAAGAAAAACTTGGCATCACTTAAACGGGCCCTAAGCACCTTTTCATTGCCTTCAACGATATACCTGGGGGTGCGCGGTTTGAGATTACTGACCACGGCAAACCTTGGCAGTAACTCCGCCTTGCCGCTGAACACAGGGAAATACTTTTGATGCTGCTTCATGCTAATGGTAAGGCACTCGATTGGCACATCCAGAAATACCTGATCAAACTCGCCCAGGTACACTTCCGGAAACTCCACAAGCGATGTCACCTCGTCCAAAAGATTGCTATCGCCCAGACAAAAACGGGCATTCTCAGCCATTTCCATGTTCGCCTGTGCGGGGAAAATGGCTTTTAGGCCGTCGCCCTCGTCAGCATAAATGCGCCCGATTTTCCTTCCCGGTGCGACGGTCTTTTCCAGTTTTTGGAGCTTCTGCTGTATCAGCTGCCGACGGCGTGCGAACCCGGCAATGACCTTGCCCTGCTTCTCCAGTATAGATTCATATTTTTCCGGCGAGGGAATATTAACGGGCTTACCCAAAAATCGGTGGCCCTCGCTACACCGTCCTGAATGCACAGACAGGATATTGGCCTTTACTATTTTTTTGCCATGGAGCAATACCAGCCAATGTACAGGCCGCACAAATTCGGCATCGAGATCAGACCAACGCATACGCTTTGGTATAGGTAATTTCTTAATGGCTTCATTCAGGATACCCGGCAACAACGTATCCAGACTCAAACCTTTTTCTTTTGAACGGTGCACAAGCCAGGCACCCTTATCGGTCTCCAGGCGTTCCAGTTGCTTCGGATTCACCTGACAGGATTTTGCGAAACCCAGAAGTGCCGGTGTGGGCTTACCATCAATATCGTAGGCCGCTTGCAGTGCCGGACCACGGCGCTCCAGCTCGCGATCTAGCTGACGATTTAATACACCGGGAACCCGCACCGCCAATCGTCTGGGTGTAGCAAAGTTCTCGTAGCCTTTATGGGATTCTTGAAGCAGTCCCGCCTTTAATAAACCATCAAAAAATAACTGTCCAAAGGACTCGCTCAAATGTTTTAGTGATTTGGGCGGTAACTCCTCTGTCCCCAGCTCCACCAGAAAATTCTCTGCACGAAGTTTATTTTTTCCTGTAGTCAATGACGCCTTTGATTTTCTGGCGGTAGATTTCTTCTTTGTTTTTTTCTTAGGCACGCTTCAAATCCTTTGGGCCTTTTCCCCTGGGAAAACCTAAAGCTTCACGGCTGTCATAGTAGGCCTGGGCGATAGCCTTGGCGATAGCACGTACACGGCCTATATAGCGGGCACGCTCGGTAACGCTGATGGCATTGCGCGCATCCAGCAGATTAAAACTGTGAGATGCCTTAAGCACCATATCGTAAGCTGGTAACGGCAATCCTGCTGCGATTAATCTGTTGCACTCGCGTTCACAGTCGTCAAACTGCTTGAACAATAATTCCGTATTGGCCTGTTCAAAATTGAAACCGGAATACTCCACCTCGTTCTGATGATAAATATCGCCATAGGTGAAATTCTCGTTCCACACCAGATCAAAGACGCTGTCTACCCCCTGTAGATACATGGCAATGCGCTCCAGCCCATAGGTGATTTCGCCCGTAACCGGCCTGCAATCCAGACCCCCTACTTGCTGAAAGTAAGTAAACTGGGTGACCTCCATACCGTTTAACCACACCTCCCATCCCAGACCCCAGGCCCCAAGCGTGGGCGATTCCCAGTTGTCTTCCACGAAACGAATATCATGGACGGTGGGATCAATGCCCAACTTTTTTAAAGACTCCAGATACAAGTCCTGGATATTGAGGGGCGATGGCTTCAGGATGACCTGAAACTGGTAATAGTGTTGCAAACGATTTGGATTCTCGCCGTATCTGCCATCACTGGGCCGGCGGCAGGGCTGCACATAGGCAGCGCGCATGGGTTCCGGCCCGAGCGAACCCAAAAATGTCGCCGGATGAAACGTACCCGCCCCCATCTCGGAATCATAGGGCTGCATTAACACGCAACCACGGCTGGCCCAGTATTGCTGCAGGGTAAGTATAAGTTGTTGAAACGTCACAATGAGATCTTTTGCTTTACTTGCATTAAATTAAGGATCAGAAACCACTAATGTCGCGATTATAACCGCCCTCCCGGGCTGGGGCACCTGTTTACTCTGATGCAGGGCTAATTCTCCTGGCTTTCCTGCCAACGATAAAACCAGCGCAGTATCTTGTTCCGGCGATCAATAAACCGTTTTGTCCTCGTCGTCGGGT
>JAOUNW010000145.1 GCA_029880755.1 Gammaproteobacteria bacterium | reverse complement strand
GTAACAACATATACCTGGAGGTTGCCAATGGATATGCAGACAGCTATCCGCGCAGTGACAGAAAAGAAGAACCTGACTGAAGATCAAATGCGTGCTGTCATGCGTTTAATTATGACCGGCGAAGCCACACCCGCCCAGATCGGTGGATTTTTGATCGGATTGCGCATGAAAGGTGAGACCGTTGAGGAAATCGCAGCCGCTGCCGAAGTCATGCGAGAACTTGCTACACACGTTGGTGTCAGCGGCCCGCATTTAGTGGATACCTGCGGTACCGGCGGGGACGGTGCCAGCACATTTAATATCTCGACTGCCAGTGCCTTTGTTGTGGCAGCTGCCGGCGGCAAGGTGGCGAAGCACGGTAACCGTTCTATTTCCAGTAAATCCGGTAGCGCCGACGTGTTGGAGGCGGCCGGTGTCAGTCTGGAATTAACACCGGAGCAGGTAGCGGAGTGCGTAAATGAAGTAGGCGTCGGATTTATGTTTGCTCCAAAACATCATAGTGCCATGAAGCACGCCATCGGCCCGCGTCGCGAAATGGGTGTGCGCACCATCTTCAATGTGCTCGGTCCCTTAACCAATCCAGCTTCTGCACCCAATCAGGTGCTGGGGGTTTTCAGTGATGAACTTGTACAGCCGTTGGCAGAGGTATTACAGAAGCTTGGTAGTGAACATGTTCTGGTGGTTCATGCTGAGGATGATATGGATGAAATCAGTATTGGCGCTCCGACGCATGTTGCAGAACTCAAGGATGGCAGCATCAATCGTTACACCATTACACCGGAAGACATGGGCTTAAAAATGGGGGACGTCAGTGATTTGGCCGTGGACGGCGCTCAACAGAGTTTGTCGGTAATTCAAGCGGTATTCGCCAACAAACCTGGCGCCGCCAGAGATATTGTTGCCTTGAATGCCGGTGCGGCAATTTATGCCGCCGGTTTGTCAGACACACTTAAGGCTGGTGTTGATGAAGCGCTAAGGGTGATTGCCAGTGGCGCAGCGGCGGAAAAGCTGAATTCCCTGATCAGGCTTAGTCAAAGTCTTGCGGCCTGATTCTTTCCATGAACGATACCCCGGATATCCTAAAAAAAATTCTGGCGCGCAAGCGTGAAGAAGTCGGTGAGCGATTAACGAAAAAATCGCTGAGTACTATCACGACGCAGGCTGAGGCGGCGGATCCTGTGCGGGGCTTTGTTCAGGCGATCCAGGCACGCGTGGCTCACGACAAACCCGCGGTTATTGCCGAGATTAAAAAGGCCTCGCCCAGTAAAGGTGTGCTTCGGGAAAAATTTGATCCGGCCGCCATCGCAGACAGTTATGCCAGACACGGCGCCACGTGTTTATCGGTATTGACCGACGTGGCATTTTTCCATGGCGCGGATGCCTACCTGCAACAGTCGCGGGCGGCATGCAGTCTGCCGGTGCTACGCAAGGATTTTGTGATTGATCCTTACCAGGTGTACGAGGCACGTGCCCTGGGTGCCGATTGTATTCTGTTGATTGTTGCTGCTTTGGATGATGCGCAGTTGCGGGAATTATCTCAAGCTGCAGCCCACTTGAAGATGGATGTATTAGTGGAAGTACATGACAAACAGGAACTGGAACGGGCATTGAAACTGGATACCGTGCTGATAGGAATCAATAATCGCAATCTGCGAACTTTTGAAACGCGCCTGGAAACCACGCTGGAACTTCTGTCCGCTATCCCGGATGATCGTATTGTGGTGACGGAAAGCGGTATTCACTCTCAGGAAGATGTTGCGCTCATGCGCCAAAACGGTGTGCACAGTTTCCTGGTCGGCGAGGCCTTTATGCGCGCCGAGGACCCTGGTGAAAAACTGGTGGAACTGTTTGGGTAGTTGATTATAGGGTAGCATGTAGTGAGCGCGTGATAAGATCAGACAAACTAATGGTGAATTATGAAAGTCAGAATTGAATGGGCCGGCGATGCCAGCTTTATCGGTGAGACCGGCAGCGGCCACAAAATCGTTATGGATGGACCGCCCGATCATGGTGGGCACAACAGGGGCGCGCGGCCTATGGAAACCGTATTAGTGGGTATGGGCGGATGTACCGCATTTGATGTCATGCATATCCTGAAAAAATCACGTCAGGCTGTTAGTGCCTGTGTTGCCGACATTGATGCAGAGAGAGCTGAGACTGATCCTAAGGTGTTCACCAAAATACATATTCATTTTATTGTTACCGGTACCGGTTTGGATGAAAAACGCGTGGCCCGCGCCATTGAGTTATCTGCGGAGAAATATTGTTCTGCTTCTATCATGTTGGCCAAGACCGCCACGATTACTCATGATTATGAAATCCGGGAACCTGCCTGATGAAGCGGCCACCGGAAACCAGGGGTTTGCGCCATGTCGCTTTGTGGGTTAACAATTTTCCTGCCTGTGAAAAATTTTATACTGAGGTATTGGGTATGCGGGTAGAGTGGCGTCCCGACGAGGATAATGTTTATCTTACCAGTGGCCAGGACAATCTCGCTCTCCATAAGGCGCGCAAACCTATTGACACCGGCGTCAACGAGCATCTTGATCACATCGGCTTTATCCTTGCTCATCCTAGCGATGTGGATGCCTGGCATGAGTTTATGAGAGCGGCGGGTGTTGAAATCGCCAAAGAGCCCAAGACCCACCGGGATGGCGCCCGCAGTTTTTACTGCCGCGATCCCGATGGTAATGTGGTGCAGATGATTTATCATCCGCCGCTTGCTGGAAACGGCTAGGGAAGATCAGAGTACAGCGTTTTTCTTTTTCCTTCTTTTAGCTGCAACACCAATCCATAAATCACCGGCAGTACCAGCAGACACAGTAGCGTGGTGGTTATCATGCCGCCTACCATGGGTGCGGCAATACGCTGCATTACTTCCGATCCTGCGCCACTACCCCACATAATAGGCAATAAGCCAGCAATAATGGCAGTCGCGGTCATGGCGATCGGACGTACGCGTTCGGAAGTGCCTCTATGTACCGCTGTCATGATCTCTTCTGGTGTCAGAAATGCGCGGGTGTAATTTTCCGGCTGAGCATGTTTAAGTGTCTCGCTATCTGTCCGCGAAATATTTTCAATGGTCTTGTCGCAGCGTTGCCGGTGGATCTCCTGATCGATGAACGTTAATACCAACACACCAATTTCAGTGGCGACACCAGCCAATGCGATGAATCCTACGGCAATGGCAACCGAAAGATTAAAATCCAACCAGTATACCAACCAGATGCCGCCGATCAGAGCAAAGGGAATGGACAGCATAACGATAAGCGGTGCCAGGAAATTGCGAAAATTGAAAAACAACAACAGGAAGATGATCATTAAGGTGAGTGGCGCCACAATCCATAATCGTGCTTTCGCGCGTTCCATGTATTCAAACTGACCCGACCAGTTCAATGTATAGCCGGCTGGCAGTTTGAGATTCTCAAACACCTTATTTTTGGCTTTTTCCACATAGCCGCCAATATCCGAGGATTTGATGTCGACATAGACCCAGGCATTAGGTCTGGCGTTTTCACTTTTTATCATGGGGGCATCCCGCCGTAGCGTAATATCCGCGACCATCGATAACGGAATCTGTAAACCTGTAGGAGTAGGGATCAGCACCCGTTTCAACGTCTCCGGGTTATCACGTAACTCTCTGGGGTAACGCAAGTTCACGGGATAGCGTTCCAGACCTTCAACCGTATGGGTGATAGTCATACCGCCGACAGCAGTTTTAATGACATCCTGAATGTCGCCGGTAGTGAGACCGTATCGGGCCGCGGTCTCACGTTTGATGTCAAAGTCCAGATAATAACCCCCGGCAGCGCGGTCACCGAATGCTGAAAGTGTTTCAGGCATTCCTTTCAGTATTTGCTCGATTTGCTGGGACAGGTTGTCCAGCACATTCAGGTTAGGGCCGCTGACCTTTATGCCTACCGGCGTTTTAATACCCGTGGACAACATATCGATACGGGTCTTTATAGGCATGGTCCAGGCATTGGCAAGACCCGGAAATTGAATCGCCTGATCCATCTCGTTCATCAGTGCCTTGATGGTCTTCTTTGGATCTGGCCACTCATCTCTTGGTTTGAGCTGAATGGTGGTTTCGAGCATGGAAAGTGGCGCCGGGTCCGTTGCGCTATCGGCACGGCCGACCTTACCAAAAACCGTTTTCGCTTCAGGAAACGTTTTTAGAAGCTTGTCTGTTTGGGCCAGCAATTCCTTGGCCTTGGTTACTGAAATACCTGGAAACGTAGTGGGCATGTAGAGGATATCGCCCTCATTGAGCGGAGGCATGAACTCACTGCCACTTCTTAATAAAGGATAGAGCGAACCCAGCAGCAGAATCAATGCAACAATCACCGCCTGTTTGCGTCGTCGGATGACCGCTGCCAGTGCGGGCGCATGCCAGCGATGTAAAAATCGATTCACCGGATTTTTTTCTTCCGGTAAGATCTTGCCGCGTACGAAATAGCCTATCATGACTGGCACCAGCGTAATGGAAAGCAGGGCGGCACCGGCCATCGCATAGGTCTTGGTAAACGCTAGAGGGCTAAATAATCTACCCTCCTGCGCCTGCAGTGTGAATACTGGTAGAAAAGAGACTGTAATAATCATCAAGGAAAAGAATAATGCCGGCCCCACTTCTT
>JAOUNW010000016.1 GCA_029880755.1 Gammaproteobacteria bacterium | reverse complement strand
CATAACGTCGAACTCAAGCGTGCCGACGTAGGAGGCATCGCTTGTAGTGAGTTGTTGCGACGCGATGGACTAAAAGGTTAGTAATGAATTGAACGAAGGGATAATCGAAGTCGGATCGTTGAAGTGAAGCATTTGTTTGCGATCGACACCAACTACGTTGTGTCGTAGCAAAAAACGCTTCACTTAGTATCATCGATTTCATTTTTTATCAACTTCTTTCAATTGCATTAAGAATATTCTTTTGGTTCGTTCGTCGGCTGCAACAGTTGATTATATAGAACGGTCTACATTTGTTTGTGACTGGTCTCGGATATTACACCTAGATATACTTATTTTTAAGGGAAAAGTGGGAACTGTATAAGTAAAGGCGCGCTCAACCGGTCAACGCAACAGTTAATGCAATAATTCCTGTAATCGATCGGCTGGCGTACGAAAGCCCAGCGTTTTTCTGGGCCGTTGATTCAATGCCAGAGCGATCCGATTCAAGTCAGCTTGCGAATGCACGGACACATCGGTACCTTTGGGGAAATACTGCCGCAAGAGCCGATTGGTATTTTCATTGGTGCCGCGCTGCCACGGGCTGTACGGATCACAAAAATACACCTGCATAGTCGTGGCGATGGTGAAGCGTTTGTGTTGAGCGAGTTCCATGCCGCGATCCCAGGTAAGACTGCGTCTTAACTGTATCGGCAATCGGCGGGCGTGACGGGTCAGCGCCGTGACAACCGAGTGCGTGTCCTTGCTGGCGACTTTGATCAGCAGGGTGTATCGGGAGGCGCGTTCCACCAGGGTCACGATATAGGAATTGAGCGCGCCGGCCAACAAATCGCCTTCCCAGTGGCCGGGGATGGCCCGATCACTGACCTCGGCCGGGCGTTGGCGAAGGGAGACCGCCTCCGTAATGTGCCCGCACCGCGATGGGGTAGAGGCGGACGCTTTGGGGTGGCGCAGGCTAGGCCGAGAGCGCAAATGTTGCAGGAGTTCCTTTTTTAACACACCGCGGGCCTGAATAAACAGGCTTCGGTATATCGTTTCGTGAGAGATTCGCATGGCGTCATTTGTGGGAAAGGCGTGTTTTAACCAACCGGAAATCTGCTCCGGCGACCAATTCAGGCGCAACTTCCCGGCCACTATACGCCGAAGTTCGGGGGATTGCCGCAGGCGACAAGGCTTGGGACGCCGAGCGCATGCCCAGGCCCGGGCATCGGCGTGGGTGGCGCGGTAACCCGCAAGCCCGCCATTTCGCGCGATTTCCCGACTCACTGTCGACGGGGAACGGTTCAAAGCGGCGGCCAGGGTGCGCAAGGAGTGTCCGGCGGCAATTCCCCGGGATATCTCTTCCCGTTCACCCAGCGACAATACCCGATCTGCCCGGGTTCGGGGAACCGGTGGAATGCCACCGTGCCGTCCCACAAAGCGCAAAACCGTGTTGGCCGGTCGATCCAATAATCGGCCTATCTCTTGATAGGACTGACCGGCTCGCCACAGCCGCCATAGCTGCGTCTTCTCCTCGACTGAAAATGTGACGCGTTGACGAGATGCCATTATGTTTATCCTCTGATTTTTATTTACTTTATCCGATTCCAGTGTTGCAGTGATGGGTTGAGTCTACAAATGCTTATTGTGATAAATAGAACTGCGATTGTGTTGCGTAATATGAGCCCTAATCGCTTGTAGCCGGACGGTGATTTCCTTTTCTGCCGGTAACTACGGTAACCTATCGTTATTCTTGTTATCAAAGGTTCGCGTATCGCTAAAAAACCCATGTCCAACCAGACACACTTTTATCCCCAGCCGCTGCAGTATTTGAGCAGCTATCTGGACAATCTCATCAAGGGGCGCTTGTGGCTCAAGGTGAGTATCGCCATGGTGTTGGGCGTCTTCACCGGTATATTGCTGGGTCCCACTGTCGGGTTGGTGGCACCACGCACGGCTTTCACAGTCGGTAACTGGCTGGCGTTGCCCGGTCAGTTGTTTCTGATTTTGATTCAGATGATTGTGATTCCCCTTGTTTTCGCCTCCGTGATTCGCGGCCTGGCAGCCGGGGAAAATCTGGAACAATTACGGCGCCTGGGCGTGCGCGTGAGTTTGTATTTTGTTCTCACTACCACAGTGGCGATCAGCATCGGCCTGGCAGTAGCGCTTTTGATTAAGCCCGGGCAATACATTGACAGCGAAATGGTGCAACAGGCCATGGGCATGAAACCGATGCCCACCACAGATACTTTGGTCATGCCAGGGCTTGGTGAACTGCCGCAGAGGCTGGTGACACTGTTACCCTCCAATCCCCTCACCTCCATGGTGGAGGGACAAATGCTTCAGGTGGTGTTGTTCGCCATCGTTTTCGGCATGGCACTGGTTATGATGGCACCTCAACAGGCCCGGCCATTACTGGATGTGTTGAGTTCACTGCAGGAGGTGTGCATGACTGTCGTGCGCATCGCCATGCGTTTGGCGCCTTATGCCGTGTTCGGCCTCATGGTGCAGCTCAGCACCAAGATCGGCCTGGAGGCATTACTGGGCATGGCGGTGTATGTGGGCACGGTGTTATTGGGCCTGGCGATATTGTTTTGTTTTTATCTGGTGCTGGCGTTAGTAATTGGCGGTATCGGGCCTGGCCGTTTTCTTGTCGCTGTGCGTGAAGTGATGCTGCTGGCGTTTTCCACTTCCAGTTCTGCCGCGGTGTTGCCACTTACCATTAAAACAGCACAGGAAAAATTGCAGGTGCGTAATTCCATTTCCCAGTTTGTGGTGCCACTGGGCGCTACTATTAATATGGATGGCACGGCACTGTATCAGGGTGTGGCGGCGATTTTTCTGGCACAGGTCTTTGGGCTGGATATCGGCACCGGTGGATTGCTGCTCATTATTATTACCGCCGTGGGTGCCTCCATCGGCGCGCCCGCGACCCCCGGGGTGGGTATCGTGATTCTGGCCATGGTGTTGGAATCGGTGAACATTCCCGTGAGCGGTATTGCGTTGATTATGGGCGTGGATCGTATTTTAGACATGAGCCGCACAGCCATTAATGTCAGCGGTGATTTGGTAGCCAGTACTGTCATGAACCGCTGGCTGCCCGGCGAGAGCGAACCCGCCCTCGTTGACACAGCGCAGGTGGTGATGGAAAAACCGCCTGCAGGCTAGGGAGCGGTTGGGGGGTCTTATACTCCTCCCTAAACTTGCGGACTTTTCCGAACTAACTTAATAAATCAGCCGGTACTCCAGACACGTGGCTTGAACATGCCGGTGATTTAGCAGCCCTATTAACCAACGATGATCGCCATACCCAGCAGAATTGGTGTAAGAATGGCTGCCGCGACATTTGTGGCCAGAAATTGTGGGTGGTCAGCAATGTTGAAGGAATACTTCACCGCACCGCCTAGTGAGAACAATGACAGCACCATCGGTGCAAGAGCGATAGCGGATAATCTTGGAATGCGCCCGGAAACAGTAAGTACCAGAATCAATAAATACGCCGCTGTCATGAAAGCGGCATAAACCATATTGCTCGCCGTCACGCCGAACGCAATAGGAAAGGTATTACGCCCAACACTGGCATCGGCTTCCCTGTCCGGATATTGGTTTAGTAAAAGCAAATTGTTGGTGAGAAAAAAGGGGACAAGAGACAGAAGCCAGGGCAATTGGGAATAACTACCGGACAACGCCACATCGGTCCCAACAACCATCAAGATGCCGAAACCCAGGCCCGGCGTAATTAAACACAAAAAAGGCCAACGGTTAATCCATTGCGTGTAGGTAACGATTAGTAATACGCCAACGATACCGACAGGGAGGATGTGAAATCCCCGCAGCGCAACAATGGCTATCCCGATCAATACCGTTAGTACCAGCGACCCAAGGCCAATCATTAGCACCGCTTTTGCCATATGGGGATGACCCGGCAAGGCGCCGCTACCGCCGCTGAATTTTGTCTTGTTTGTCTTTAAATCAAGACCGCTTTTAAAATCATAATATTCGTTAAGGGTGTTCACACTAACGTGGGCACAAAGGGCGCCCACCAGAACAAGAAACGCCATCATCGGGCTTACCAGGGTCTGGCCTGCAATCGCTGCGCTTAAACCCAGAAAAATACAGGCCGGTGTTAGCACCAGGAATGCCGGGCGGGTTGCCTGTAACACTATTTCTGATTTCATGGAATTAGATTGAATCAGTTGTCCGACCACACTGCCAGTTCATTGCCGTTGGGATCGGCGAAATGGAAGCGCCGGCCCCCGGGAAAGGAAAATATTTCTTTTACGATTGTGCCGCCACTGGCAACGATTCTGTCCCGGGTCTTTTCCAGTTGAGACGCATACAGCACAACCAGTACGGCACCGTTCTTAGTGGATGACTGTTGTTCTGATTTGTAAAAACCACCGTCGATTTTTTTATCAGTAAATGCCCGGTAGTCCGGCCCATAGTCGGTAAACGTCCAATTGAAGGCCTTTTCATAAAAGAACTGAATAGCGTCAAAATTGCCGGCGGGAAATTCCAGGTAATCTATTTTTTGGTCTGTTGGCATAGTTGATGCTCCCTATGGCAGGTACTGCTAGGTTTGTATTACTTTTAAGAGAGGATACCCCGGCATACCGATGTGGCATATCTCCTCGCCATTGCTCTCAAACCCTTGCGAAAGATAGAACTCCCGGGCAGTTCGGGTACTAACGAGATGGATTTGCTTCAGGCCCCATTTTATTGCCTGCTCCTCCGCTGCCTGCAACAACAACCTTCCTACACCTCTTCCAGAATAGGCTGGATGCACATAACACAGGGTCATCTCTCCGGTAGTGTTGATGTTAACCACGCCAGCGAGTCGTCCTTCATGTCTGCAAGTGAACGCCCGTGAATTATTACCAAATAACTCATGCGCCAATTTGTCACTGGCACGCGCACTTAGCCACGCCTGCAGATGTTCCGGTTTGTTTTGGTGATCGGCTTGGCAAAGCGTGACAATAGATTGCTTTATCAGCTCACTTATCTCCTGCAAAGACTCGCGTGTGGCCTCCTCTATTTTCAATGCTGTCCTCCGGATTAAGCACGATCAGTGCCTGTGTTGGCTATGGGCCGGGCCGCTTTCCGTTACGGTGCTCTGAGTCAATTGCCACAATAGACTCAGGCATGCTAAAACGATAATCACCGCTCCTGCCAGTTGGCGCGTCGCCGGTTTCTGTAAAAAGGCTCTCGCTACGCCGGCAAAACCACCTATCATCAGCAGCACCGGTAGCGTCCCCAAGCCAAAGCCTAACATTAACAAACCACCATCCAGGGGGGCACCCGCCGACAGTGACCACACCAATGCGGTATACACCATGCCGCAGGGCAACCAACCCCATATCAAACCCAGCAACAGTGCCTGATATGCCGATGCGACCGGGATAAACCGGCGACCCAGGGGCTCCATGTAACGCCAAAGAATCTGTCCCAATTGTTCCACTTTCATCAAGCCGGGCCACCAGCCGGCAACATACAAACCCAGGGCAATCATGAATCCGCTTGCCAACAGGCTAGCGGCAAGTTGTGCATGGCGCAGGAAAATGACATCCAGAATTTGTTGCCCGAGAAATCCCCCTGCTATACCCCCCGCTACATAGCTACTGATGCGGCCAAGGTTATAGAGCACGATATACAGCCATGTGTTTTTACTGGTAGCGCCTTGGTGAATAGCGCTTAATGTCAGGGCGCTGACAATGCCGCCGCACATGCCAATGCAGTGCACGGATCCTACCAGTCCTACGAGAAAGGCGGAAACAAATGTCAGCTCATGAGGCATAGACCAAGGTTACTTGGTATTCGGGGCGTCTTCCACCATTGGGGTAGGTCGCAATATTACATTGGTTTGTTGCGGATACTGCCATTCCCCGAGGATGCGCCACTCCTCGGTTTCCAATTGTACATACCAGCGGCCTGGTTGCATGGGTGAGAAAAATCCCCGATAAATCCCTTTCGGTGTAAGCACCATACTCACCTCTTGATCGATACTGCCCCGGGTAGCATGCAGTAATTTCAGGCCTAATAAGTTTGGCAAAGGGGCCTGGTTTTTTTGTGTCAAGGTTAAGTGTAACGAGTTGTCATCAATAGCAATGACAATCGCTCCCTCCAGTCCAAGACGGGCCGCCTCCCTGTCCCGTTTTAATACCCGGTTAATGGCTTTACCTTTTTTATAATAATCATCCACCACCTGACCATCATCGGAACGAATCGCCAGCTGCAACATAAAAATGCCCACAACAACTGCGGACCCTGGAATGGCGATAATCATCCACACTAGCGGTTGCTGATACCATTTTCGGGCGCCACTGGACATGCGTGCTATCAGCGAACAGAGCCAGGACCGACAAAACGCGCTTCCTCTTCCACATGCAACGAAGCGTTGTCTGTCGCCTTGAGGGAAAACACCACCTTGGAACTGCGTTTTTGCAGATCCATAGGGTCGACTCTGATTGAAACAGGCAATTCGGTGACCTCTCCTGCAGGAACACGTATTTCCTCAACATTGGTTTCCAGTTGCAGATTGTCAATACCGCTTACCTTGAGATCATAGACATGAGGCTTATCATCCATGTTTAATAATTTAATGGTGTAGATATTTTCCACCAGACCTTCCTGCGTCTGACGGAAAAGAGTGTTGCGATCACGGATAACATCCATCTCCAGCGGGATGCGCTGCGAAATCGAATAGACTAATGCAGCAGAAAACCCCAACAGCAATACACCATACACCAGCATACGGGGCCGAATAATATGGCCCCTTTTCCCCTGTTCTGCATTTTCCGTGGTGTAGTGAATGAGGTTTTTGTCATAACCCATTTTTTGCATAACATCATTGCACACATCAATACAGGCAGCGCAGGCAATACATTGGTATTGCAGACCGTCACGGATATCGATGCCCGTCGGGCATACCTGGACACACATGGTACAGTCAATGCAATCTCCCAGACCCTTGTCTTTTCCACTAACGCCACGCTTGCGCGAACCCCGGGGATCACCGCGGCTACTGTCATAGGAAATAATCAGGGTGTCCTTGTCAAACATGGCGCTTTGAAACCGCGCATAGGGACACATGTATATGCATACCTGCTCCCGCAGCCAGCCGGCATTACCCCAGGTGGCGAAACTGTAAAACACAATCCAGAATGTCTCCCAGGGACCCAGTGACAAAACAGCAATCTTGTCGACAATGCCAGCAATAGGTGTGAAATAGCCGACAAAGGTAAAACCGGTATAAGCGGAAAACAGTATCCAGGCGGTATGCTTGGCGGTCTTTAAGGCGAGCTTGTGTAAAGACCATGGCGCCTTGTCCAGGCGCATCTGTTTCATGCGGTCGCCTTCGATCTTGCGCTCCATCCATAAAAATACTTCCGTCCACACTGTCTGCGGACAGGCGTATCCGCACCACAAACGGCCCGCCAGGGCGGTAAAGAAAAACAGGGATAAAGCAGCGAGAATTAAGATTAAGGCCAGATACAGAAAATCCTGAGGCCAGAAGGTTAACTCGAAAATATAAAATTTACGTTCCGGCAGATCAAACAAAACCGCCTGCCGCCCCTGCCATGGAATCCAGGGCAGACCATAATAAATACCGAGCAGCACCACGACACCAATAGTGCGCCACATGGCAAAAATACCGTGAACCTCCCGCGGATAAATTTTTTCCCGCTTGGCATAAAGAGATGGCTCCAGTTCAGAGTGTTGCGCCTTGTCGTTGTTCGTTACAGTCACGGAAATAGTCATACCGGACGCCTAGCGCCCATAGGTGTACGTTAAACCCACAGTAAAATACGCCACTCAACAGGAGCATACACTCCTGTTGAGTACCGCATTCCCCTTAAAAAATGTTACTACTGAAGTTGCTGGCTTGGCTGGTTCTTAAAGAGGCAAGGACGCTGGAAGTAGCAGGTGAGGACACAGGATGCAGCTGTCAGAAGCCAGAACAGGAAAAAACCTATGCTATAGGCCCCCAAACGGCTTAGCTCTGCAAATGCAGTATCCAGCAACAGCATTGCCGGATCGAAGGCCGTAAAGAAAAACGTGGTAGCCACACCTGACATCAGGAAAGAGGGCCACAGAATGGCGATCACTTTCTGAATGGTTGGAGTCTCTGAGTTTTGCATACCAATCTCCCCCGAATTGATATATGTCAATTTCGCTACTCTATCCAAACCCCCGCAAAGACACAATAATTGAACGCTTATATACCCGCCACAAAACCAACAAACTCCATAAATACAACTACTTATCCAGATTTCCTGTGGACAAGCTGAATACATAGGCTGCCAACAAATGAGCCTTCGCCTCACCCAGGAAATCCTTGTGAGCCGGCATGTTGCCTTTACGTCCAAATTCGATGGACTGGATCACAGTCTTTTGGGAACCGCCGTAGAGCCAGATATTGTCCGTCAGATTGGGGGCGCCCATGGCAGTATTACCCTTGCCGTCGGTACCATGACAACCCGCGCACATTTGTTTGTATTTTTCTTCACCTGCCTGGGCGGCATTGATATTTACCTTGCGGCCGCTCAGACTCAAAACATACTCCGCAACATTGACTACACCGTCACGCCCCAGGGCTGCGCTCCATGCTGGCATGACACCTGCGCGTCCATTCATAATGCTCTGCTTGATAGTCTCGGGCTCGCCGCCGTATAACCAGTCTTTGTCACGCAGGCTCGGAAATCCTGGCGAACCGCCGGCATCAGAGCTGTGGCAAATGGTGCAGTTATTCATAAACAACCGTGCTGCCGTTTTCATGGCCTTGGGATTGTGCACCAATGTGCGCAAGTCCTCCTGCAGGTAACCCTCATAAAGAGGATTAAAACGTTTATCGGCATCCGCTACTTCTTTGTTATACCGGTCAACCTGGGTCCAGTTGAGAATACCTTTAAAAGTTCCCAGGCCAGGATAAAGTACCAGATACACAGCACCGAAAATCAGGGTGATATAAAACATGCCCAGCCACCAGCGCGGCAGTGGATTATTTAATTCCTGCAGGTCCTCATCCCAGACATGCCCCATGGATTCCGGTTTAACGGGCGCTGCACCGGGCTTCTCGCTCATCCATCTGATTAACCAAACGAGACCCAATATTCCCGCCACAGTTGGAATAATAATGAACCAGCTCCAGAAATTACTTACGAAATCAGCCATGTCTATTCTCTCCGGATGGAGTCATGTGCTCGTCTTCTTCAAACGGCAAACGCGCAGCGTCTTCAAATGCCTGTTTGCGATGAGAACTCCATGCCCACAAAACAATGACAATAAAAGTGATGAATGCAACCACTGTCCAAATGCTCTGAATTAACGTTATATCCATTGGCATCACCTCCTGGCCTTGATCGAGGTTCCCAGCCCCTGGAGATAAGCAATAAGCGCATCCATTTCCGTTTTGTTTTCCAGCGCCTTCGGCGCTTCTTCGATTTCGGCCTCGGTATAGGGATGACCCAGCGTGCGCAACACACTCATTTTCTTCTTGATATGGGTGGCATCAGCCGGGGTGTCTTCCAGCCAGGGATATCCCGGCATTATGGACTCAGGCACTACATCACGCGGATTAATCATATGCACACGATGCCAGTCGTCACTGTAACGACCACCGACACGATGCAGGTCAGGGCCAGTCCGCTTTGATCCCCACAGAAACGGTCTATCATAGACAAATTCTCCGGCAACAGAATAATGTCCATAACGCTCTGTTTCCGCGCGAAATGGTCTGATCATTTGTGAGTGACAAACGTTGCAGTTTTCCCTTACATAAATATCGCGCCCGGCCAACTCTAGCGCCGAGTACGGTTTCAACCCGCTTACTGCTTCGGTGGTCGATTTCTGGAAAAACAGCGGAACTATCTGCACCAAGCCACCAACACTGATTACCAGTACCAGCAGAATCAGCAGTAAGCCCAGGTTTTTTTCTACTTTCTCATGGCCTGACATAACTCTCTGCCTCCTTAGTGCGCTGGCGCCGGAATAGCCGCGGTTACCGGCTTGGCGCCATCTATTGTGCGCCAAATGTTATATGCCATCACCAGCATGCCGATGAGGAACAAAGCGCCGCCTGAAAAACGGATGATATAGAATGGATGCATGGCCTGGACGCTCTCTACAAAACTGTAGGTAAGCGTGCCGTCAGCATTCACTGCACGCCACATCAAGCCCTGCATAATGCCGGACACCCACATGGCCACGATGTACAAGGCGATACCAATGGTGGACACCCAAAAATGCACTTCCACCAATTTGAGGCTATACAATTCACGACCGAACAAACGCGGCAACAGATAATACATGGCACCGATGGAAATCATGGCCACCCAACCCAGTGCACCGGAATGGACGTGGCCGATAGTCCAGTCAGTGTAATGAGAAAGTGCATTTACGGTCTTGATTGCCATCATCGGGCCTTCGAAAGTGGACATACCATAGAAAGAAACGGAAACAATAAGGAAACGTAACACCGGGTCAGTACGCAGTTTTTCCCAGGCACCGGACAGAGTCATGATACCGTTAATCATTCCACCCCAACTGGGAGCCAGCAGAATTAATGAGAACACCATACCAAGAGACTGGGTCCAATCGGGAAGCGCCGTATAGTGTAAGTGGTGCGGTCCTGCCCAAATGTAAGTAAATACCAACGCCCAGAAATGCACGACTGATAAGCGATAGGAATAAACGGGACGATTAGCCTGCTTGGGCACGAAGTAATACATAATGCCCAGAAATCCAGCTGTCAGGAAAAATCCTACCGCATTGTGCCCATACCACCACTGCACCATGGCATCCTGAACACCGGCATAGGCAGAATAGGATTTCAAAAAGCTGACGGGTAATGCTGCGCTATTAACGATATGCAACACCGCAACCGTAACAATGAAGCCGCCGTAAAACCAGTTGGCAACATAGATGTGCGGCGTCTTACGCTTAATAATGGTACCAAAAAAGACTATGGCGTAAGCCACCCAGACAACAGCTATCAATACATCGATAGGCCATTCCAGCTCTGCGTATTCCTTTGCTGAAGTAATCCCTAAAGGCAAGGTAATGGCCGCCGACAATATCACCAGTTGCCAACCCCAGAAGGTAAATGCCGCCAAACCGTCACTGAACAGACGTACATGGCAGGTGCGCTGCACAACATAATAAGACGTCGCAAACAATGCGCTACCGCCAAAAGCAAAAATCACGGCGTTGGTATGCAACGGCCGCAAACGGCTGAAAGTCAGCCAGGGCACATCAAAATTCAGTACCGGCCAGGCCATTTGCGCAGCAATAAAAACGCCTACTGCCATGCCGACGATACCCCAGACAATCGTCATAATGGCGAACTGGCGCACAACTTTATAGTTGTAGGTTTCTGAAGTAGCCATATATCTCCCGTGTTACATTAAATAACTATGATTCTTTGCAGTAAAATTGAGAACCTAGTGAGTAAAAACTGGACCGATGCCGGCATCCCAGATGACGACTGTTGCCGCCAGAATTGCCACCAAACTGACCAGACCCACTGCCAGCACAGCACTTGAAAACAAAAATCCTCTGTCTTCCGAAATTTCCATCATAATAGGAACA
The DNA here is from genome assembly GCA_029880755.1 of Gammaproteobacteria bacterium. Lineage (GTDB taxonomy): Bacteria > Pseudomonadota > Gammaproteobacteria > Acidiferrobacterales > SZUA-150 > JAOUNW01. Next base: position 7,964 of record JAOUNW010000016.1, on the reverse strand, counting down.
CCGGTGTACAACAGATAGACCGTGTAGGCCAATGCGGGCAAACCAACAAGAACGTTTAACCATAGAATGGGATACAGACCCATGATACCTATAATAAATAGCGGTGTGGCGGTATAAGCAGCCAGACCCATGCAACGGGGCAATTCCTGCTGGGCACCGTATGTTTGACCCATCCAGTGAATCAATTTACCGATGGTGAATACACCAACCAGCATGGTTAAATAATAAAGGAAGGATAAAGCGAGAGCGCTTTCTACCGTCAGCCTGACCAGATCGCCGCCGCCGATTCGCCACCCGATCTGGCTGGTGCCGATAAATCCGGCAAGGGGGGGTATGGCTGCCAGAATTAATACATGGCTACAGTAGCAACGTCCGATGGAACAATTTTCTTTTCGAATGTCTTTCCATTCTTCTTGAGGGTGTGCAAACAAACCCCAAACATGGTGCAGCATGTGTGATTCCCCCTGCTGTAGATAACAATAAAAATGACCCCCGACAGTCTAACAGCTACTGCCAAGAACCAAAAAAAGCATTTATTCCCGATAAATTCTGAGCAATTTAGTATATTATTAATCGCTTATATTGTATCGTGAATCGACAACGGCGCAAAGTTTAACCACGGGACAAATGAACCAAATTGATATAAATCAATTTGATCTGGATAAAAAAATAGAACGTGGCCACTTTTTTGTCAGGTGGACTTTTGATTGGTCACTAAATAATTAATGATAACCTAAACCTATGCGAGAACCTGCGACTCCAACCTTATGCTTCCATTGCGGTCTCCCTGTCGCCAAGGGCATTGATCTCAAGGTGGAAATCGACAGCCAGCCCCGGCCTATGTGCTGCCATGGTTGCGAGGCTGTAGCCAAAGCCATTGTCCAGGGGGGTCTCGAGGATTTTTACCGCTACCGCACCGGCCCCTCGCCAACTGGGCGAGATCTGGTGCCAGAATTCCTTAAGCGCTCGAAAATCTATGACAATCCGGAAATCCAGAAGACCTTTGTGACGACCGCGCCTGGCACCCGGCCGGGCGCCACTCTGCAGGAGGCCTCTCTAATACTGGAAGGCATTGTGTGTGCCGCATGCGCTTGGCTGAACGAGCGTCACCTAAACCAGCTACCGGGCGTCATTGAGGCCAACGTCAATTACGCCACCCACCGAGCCCATATCAAATGGGACAATCGCCTAATCAAACTAAGCGATATTCTGGTGGCAATCAGCCATATTGGTTACTTGGCACACCCTTACGATCCCAATCGCCAGCAACAGATATTGGCCAAAGAACGACGGGAACATCTGAAGCGCCTGGGGTTGGCGGGCGTACTGGGAATGCAGGTAATGGTGTTGGCCGTAGCACTTTACAGCGGTGACTGGTTTGGTATTGAAGCGGAATTCCGGCAGTTCTTTTACTGGGTCAGTCTGGCGCTCACCACCCCGGTAATTTTCTACTCTGCCCAACCGTTTTTTACCGGCGCCTGGCGCGATATAAAAAACCGAAGACCGGGAATGGACGTACCCGTCACCCTGGGTATTACCCTGGCGTTTCTGGCCTCTGTTAACTCAACAATCCATGGTAGTGGTCACGTCTACTTTGACTCCGTTGTCATGTTTGTTTTCTTTCTGCTTGGCGCCCGCTATCTGGAACTTGGCGCCCGAAAACAATCCGGTGACGCTTGCGACACACTCATCAAATTGCAGCCCACTATGGCTACCCGACTCACTAACCATCTGGAGGAAACAGTTCCCGCTGTAGCGTTACAACCAGGCGAGATCATTCTGATTCGCCCAGGCGAGATCATTCCCGCAGACGGCTGTGTTTTACAGGGCCTATCAAGTGTGGACGAGTCCCTGTTAACAGGTGAAAGCCTACCATTACAGAAAAAGCCAGGGGACATGGTAATTGGCGGCACCCTAAATTACGAAAGTGCCCTGACTGTCAGGGTTGAACATTCTGGCGCCAATACCGTGCTCGCGGGATTACAGCAGCTAGTCGACCGCGCCCAATCAGAAAAGCCGCGCCTGGCACAATTGGCCAACCACGTGGCCGGGTGGTTTGTGTTCACTGTAATCGTTACCGCTACAATAGTAGGTCTATATTGGTGGCAAGCAGACCCGGAACGCTGGCTGCCGATTACTGTTGCTGTTTTGGTAATTACCTGCCCATGCGCCCTGTCACTGGCAACACCGACAGCGCTTACGGCCGCGACTGGCAAACTCACCCAGGCGGGATTACTCGTATCCAGTAGTAACGCCCTGGAAACATTGAGCCGGGTGACTCATATGGTATTCGACAAAACCGGCACGCTCACGGAAGGAAAGCTTCAGCTTGTCAAAATTCATCCCCTGGCTGACGTTGACGTCAACAGCTGTCACCAGATTGCTGCGGCTCTTGAAGCGCGGTCTGAGCATCCCATTGCTCGAGCCATAAATAGCAATATTGATCCGATATTGAACTCGAGCCATGTTCACAATACACCCGGCGCTGGTCTGCTCGGTGAGGTAAACGGTTGCCGTTATTTCATAGGAACCAGCCAATACATCGAGTCCAAAATCCAGATAGCATTACCGGAGAGCCAACTAGCGGACCTGGAGCAATCAGGTCATACAGTGGTGATACTGGCGCAAGCCGGACGCCTGTTGGCTGCATTTGAACTGGGAGACACGTTGCGCGCAGACAGCAAGAATCTGATCGACGCACTTTACACGTTGGGAATTGAACCACTTCTGTTAACCGGTGACAGCGAGTTTGCTGCAAAAAGCGTCGCCGAACGCTGTGGCATCAGCCATTACCGCTCGCGACTTTCGCCACAGGAGAAGCTGTATCATGTAAAGAATCTTCAGGCTCAAGGCAAGATCGTGGCGATGGTAGGGGATGGAATCAACGATGTGCCGGTATTGGCTTCCTCCCATGTTTCCATCGCTATGGGATCGGGGGCGCAACTGGCAGCCATTCATGCCGATATGGTTCTGCTTTCCACCCACCTTTCTCATATCGCAACAGGTATCACATTAGCCAAAAAAACCCTCATGATAATCAAGCAAAATACAACCTGGGCGCTGCTATACAATTTATGTGCGCTGCCTTTGGCGGCAGCAGGCTGGGTTGCCCCCTGGATGGCCGCCGTTGGCATGTCCGCCAGCTCGCTAGTGGTAGTCGCCAACGCCATGCGCTTGCTGAAGACAGCGAACCCTATAGATATAGATAAATAGTCGGTCGACGCCAATTACTTGCTTTATCTGTTTTTTTCTAGCTTCGCCACTAAAGCTGAGCCATAATTAAATTCATGTTTTTGGGAAACAGCACCTTCCCTGGAAGTAATACAAATTAATGACGCCTACCGACGACGCGAAATTTTACCTGGAATTATTGCGTGCCTACATAGACAGCGCAAATGATGCCTTTTTCGTACTATGTGACGAAATGAAATTTCATGTTTCCAACAAGCGCACGGAAAACTGGCTGGGTCAATCTGAAGAGACACTTACCGCCCATAACCGGCGCATACCGATCACTGACCTTTTAGGTGACCATGACACAGTAAAGCGCTTCGTAACGGCGTTTAAAACAACACTGTCCGGCAAACCGACCCAGGTGGAATGTCTTATAAAACCCAATAACTCAATCGCTCGCTGGGTCGAGATCAACATGAACAGGGTTAATGTTGATGAGGGCGATTTGGTGATTTGTGTTGCCAGGGACGTAACTGCAAAAAAGGAACAAAGTGCGACCTTAGAACGCCTGGCTCATTATGACCCGCTTACAGATCTTCCGAATCGCGCGCATTTAAGAAATATTCTGGACGATGCTATCAAAAACTCAAAAAAGGAATCGGTAGGCGTTGCTCTGGCCCTACTGGATCTCGATCTTTTTAAGGAAATTAATGACACGCTTGGGCATCAGGTTGGAGATGTTTTCCTGCAGCAAATTTCGCTCAGGCTTGTTTCAGCAGCACCTGCCAATGCCACTATTACTCGTTTTGGTGGCGACGAGTTCGCACTGGTGTTGCCTGACACAGATGAGGCAGCAGCCAGAGAAATATCAAGATCGATCTTGCAGTCTCTTCATTATCCCTTTGCCCTGAATACGGTTCAGAGTAGAGGTGGCATGACGCCAAAAGCTGATATATCTCTGGGGATTAGTGCCAGCATTGGCATAGCTACCTTCCCACGACACGCTAACAATACTGAGACACTGTTAAGACGTGCCGAAATTGCCATGTATCAAGCAAAAAAGGCCCACGTCGATCTCGCCGTCTACAGTGAGGAGAAGGATCAACATAATGTCATTAGACTGACAATGTTAGGAGAGCTTCAGCATGGCATAGAGGCCAAGCAGCTGAGCCTGGATTATCAGCCCATTATTGATCTCGGAAAAATGAAAATTATCAGCATGGAAGCCCTTATTCGTTGGCACAGACCGGATAACGATGAGGTTCAACCCGATATTTTTATCCCCCTGGCGGAACAGACAGGATTAATCAAACCAATAACATGGTGGGCACTGGATAGCGCTTTACAACAATGCGCACACTGGAAAAACAGCGGACTGGTGCTTAATGCTTCGGTCAACATTTCACCACATACCCTGTATGACATGGAGCTTGCCAATCATGTCGAGAAATTGATACAGAAATGGTCGGTTAATCCTAATCAGCTTATACTGGAAATCACGGAAAGCGCAGTCATGGCAGATTCAGAAAGAGCGCTTGAGATCTTTCGCCGGTTAAATAGCGTTGGCGTTCAACTGGCCATCGATGATTTTGGAACCGGTCATTCTTCCCTGGGTTACCTTAAACGACTACCTGTAGATATAATCAAAATAGATAAATCTTTTGTCATCAACATGCTAAAAGATAAAAGCGATGCCATGATAGTCCACGCTATTATCAATCTTGCACAGAATCTTGGCTTAAGAGTCACTGCGGAGGGCGTTGAGAGCCAGGATGTTTGCGATATGCTCGTGCAACTGGGATGCAATCATGCTCAAGGATTCTATTTTGGTAAACCCGTGGATGCCGATGCTCTTGGCCAACAATTTAGCAATCCGAAATACCTGAATATTCGCCAATAGGTTTTGGCTCAATATCTACCTAGATGGAAATCGTTTACCTTCTCATCCCAATAGCCATTCTGTTGGTATTATTGATCATCTGGCTATTCTTCTGGGCAATTAAAAGTGGTCAGTTTGATGATCTGGAAGGTCCTGGCCACAAAATCCTGATGGATCGGGACGAAGTAGACTCAATACCTCCCGATCATAATAAAGATCCATAACTATATTTTACGCACTTTCAATGGCCGGCTAGTTCTTTTTGGAGACCCGAAACATATTGAAGTCACTATACAATGCGCCTGCCAAATTCCCCTCCTTATCAAAAACGAGAATAGCAGCCTTATAATTTCCCAAATAAGGCATATAGAAAAAATCCTCCAGTTTAGCATTACGCTTTGCAAGCAACTCATCCAGCTCCTGCTTGAGTTGTTCGCTCTCCGATACTTCCTTTTGCATATCCAACTGATATTCAAACGCCTGGGGGATATTGTCCTTAAATTTTCGATAAAGATCGAATTGTTCATTTTCGCCTATTCCCCGTTCCAGCCTTTCTTTCTGGCGCATAAGTTCGTCACGGCTTAGCGCGGGTAACATATAGATAATCGGTGGATATTCGTCACTGAATTGATGCAATAGATCTAACGATATCCCCTGCTTGGAAAAGGATCTTTCTTCCAAGGGCTGCATTGTTTCGTAGATCTGAATAATTGCTACGGGTCTTTTGCCATGCACAACAGTTGCCCCCCACGTCAACGCGATGAGTTGAACAACGCCAATAGCGCTCAGGTCAAATATTAAGGCTCGTCTAGTTTTGCCGGGGTCAAATACCAGGAAAGTCAGAAAAGGCCCTAGCACCACGTCAACAAAAAGCATAAGCCTTACACCCTCCCAACCACCGTCTGTCACAAAATAGGGGTAGGGATACCAGTGGACCAAAAGGAAATAGGCAATCACCAAAAAAATAGCGGCGCTTATCGAAAAATGAACACTGACCGCTTTTATTTTTGATCTAATGATGGGGCTTGTCATTGAATTCATATTTAATTAATTCGTTTGTTACCATAGTCTAGCCGTTATCATTGCCAGCTCAAGAAGTCTATTATTTTGGTGTACTGAAATTACCTCCCTCGCCGCTCAAGCTCAAATTAAGGCGCGCCATTATATCACCATTTATCACATGGATTTATTAAGCAATTGTATAATATTGAGTAAATGATTCAAGGCCACGAACGGTGCCTAAGGACATACCGGAATGATGGACTATACTTTTTAAGAATAGATTTCTGCATGGTAACCGATAATTATCAAATGACCCGCATACCCATGGAACAGGCCCAACAAGAGAATTCTCTACTCAGCTTTTTCGTTGGTCCCTACTATTTTTGCGTGCCCTCCGTTGAAGTAGAGTCGATTATCACCCCCCCAAGAATCCATTCTATCCCGTTAAGCCCCCGGTCTATCTCAGGCATGTTCCCTCATCGTGGAGATGTCGCCGTTGTTGTGAGTCTGCGTAGTAAATTTGGCCTACCGGAGAGAACCCATAAGGACTCAGGACAACTCATTTTGTCGAAGCTGAAATCCGGTCTCAAGGCATTCTGGGTTGACGAGGTTCTTGAAACTACAGAGGCCAATGAACTGGATTGGTATCCTGCAACCGATGTCATTCGAACTGATTGCTTTGAAAAGTTTGCCATCAAACAGGAGGATTTGATCCTTTATACCGGATTTGAACAACTGTATGCCGCTGACGACAGTGAACTGGCAAAACTCTTGCGGACTCTCACTCAAAATAATAAGCACAAACTCGACTCATCGCTGACAACTAATGAGAACTCGACTATTGATGAACAGGTACAAAGCGGCGATGGCGATGCATCAGCGACCGACCGGGAAATTAATAACAATACTGTTTCAGATGATCCAAACATGCACGCCATAGAAATGGACGGGTCCACCGGGCCCAGTGCGCATGAACCTGACGCCAGTCCCCATGTTACACCGGCGCCCCATATCGATTTTACTCGACTCCATAAAAAGACTGGCATAACAAAAAATGGCAAGCCAGGCCCAGGATCTACAGCAAACAGATATCAGCCCGCTTATACGAACAGGCGTTCAACAAACGCTGACGGACAACGTCAATATTCAGGCCATGGCAGGGGAAGCGTAGAACAGAACTATCGCTCATCTGTTGTGAACGGGGCCTCGGATTCTTACTACAATACCGCAGATCATCGCCCTGCCAGCAACTACTACGACAGGCATAACTACTTGGAACAGAGAAACTCTATTTATGGCAACACATCTGATAGCGATAATGAAACTGGTAGCAAAAGAAGTTGGGTAATAGCTGTTATGGCATTTCTGACAATTGCTACGCTTGTCTCCTGGTGGCTCTGGCCGGATTCCCAATACCGGCCTTCCCGCACCAGCGCACATGAAACAGGGAACGCGCTAAAACCAGAGGTTAAACATTATGAGAATGAAAACCGTTATCAATCGATAGAGACAAACGAATCCCCGGTTCAATACAATAATTCCTATGAGAGCAAAGACTCCTTAGGGGCTACAAGTACGACAAAAACAACAACCGGCAATAATGTCGACCAACCCTTACGCAACAATACCGAAAGAAACCCTGTCGAGATCATTGCAGGCGAATACACCATTACAGTTGAGCGGCCTAAACAATCCCTATCTGATGTAAATTCAGGTGAATCACCTGTTGAGTCCCGCCCTGATACGTCTGCTGCAACTGCAGAGAAATCATTGCCAGCAAAAAAAACCACCGCCCCTGCTGATCCCCGGATATTGGAAGAATACGTTCACGTAGTAGTAAAAGGGGATACTCTGTGGCATATAGCGAGACGCTATCTGGGCAATCCTTTTCGTTACCCGGAACTGGCAA
>JAOUNW010000070.1 GCA_029880755.1 Gammaproteobacteria bacterium | reverse complement strand
CTGTATAATGATATAAGCAGGATCTTTTATTAGAATAACAGAGATGCATTAATTTAAACGAGACATAATAATTACAATGAAAGTTGTTCTCCATTTGATAGCAGTCGTCCTGCTGTTTTTGCCAATTCAGATAGTAGCTGAAGACGTGATCGTCAAGGATATTCGTGTTGAAGGGCTTAGCCGTATTTCCGCCGGAACAGTGTTTAACTATCTTCCCATCAAGGTTGGCGATGTTCTGTCCACTAAGGCTGTTCAGAATGCTACCAAGGAATTATTCAAGACAGGATTCTTTAATGATATTCGTATCAAGCGTGACGGTAATATATTGACGGTAGTTGTTATTGAGCGTCCATCGATCGATCAAATAGAGATTGATGGATCGAAAGATATCAGCAAGGATGATCTCAAGAAGAGCTTGAAGGATGTCGGTTTATCGGAAGGCCGTATTTTTAATCGGTCTCTGTTAGACAATATTGAAGCAGAATTAAAGAGACAGTATTTCAGTCGAGGTAGATACTCCGTCCAGATCGAAACAAAAGTAAAGGAATTGGAGCGAAATCGTGTCGATATTAATATCGAAATTCGGGAAGGAAAGGTCGCGAAAATACAAGGCATTAATATTATAGGTAACAAGAGTTACTCTGACAAGAAAATTGCCAAGGAGATATCTCTGACAGAGCCTGGTTTCTCCACAATCTTTACCGGTAATGACAAATATTCAAAAGAAAAGCTGATCGGTGACACAGAAAAATTAAGAAACTTATATCAGGATAACGGTTATCTGGAGTTTGCCATCGAGTCAACTCAAGTAACTGTGAGTCCGGACAAAGAGAGCATTTATATTTCGATCAGTATTACAGAGGGTGAAATTTATAAAGTAAAGGAATACAAACTATCAGGAAATCTGATTTTACCCGAGGAAGAAATACGGAAGATGATAGATATCAAACCTGGTGACAGGTTTTCTCGGAAGGCAATAACGGATATTACTCAAAGAATAACCGAGGCGCTGGGTGATAAAGGGTACGCGTTTGCAAATGTGAATCCCATACCGGAAGTAGACAAGGAGAAGGCAGAAGTTTCTTTCACCTTTTTCATTGATCCAGGAAAACGGGTTTACGTAAGACGAATTAATTTTTCCGGTAATACAGTAACAAGGGATGAAGTGTTGAGAAGGGAAATGAGGCAACTGGAGAGTTCCTGGTATTCGCCGGAGAAAGTAAAGCGATCGCGTGTACGATTGCAGCGCCTTGGGTATTTTGAGGACATCAATGTAGAGACCCCGCAGGTACCGGGTACGTCAGACCAGGTAGATGTCAATATAACGGTTAAAGAGAGACCAACGGGTAATCTGTTATTTGGTATTGGTTATTCTGATGTTGATGGTGCCTTGATAAACGGAAGTATTACAGAGTCCAACCTGTTTGGAGCCGGGAAAAGCCTGTCGTTTAGTTTTGATAACAGCTCATCCAGCAAGCAACTGAATTTAAGTTATGTAAATCCCTATTACACCAAATCCGGTGTCAGCCGGGCATTCAGTCTCTATTCGACGGAAGTGGATTCGGCCAGGGCTGATACGGCTGCGTATCTTCTGTCAACTTCCGGTGCCGGCGTGACTTATGGGTTTCCTATTACAGAAAACCAGTCTCTTAGGGCCGGGGTCGCCTACGAAACCACGGATATTACTGTGTCGGCTTTTGGTGCCCAGGTAGCCCAGGATTTCGTTGCAAGATATGGAAACGAGAATTCGAATTTCAAGACAACTCTCGGCTGGGGTTTTGATTCATTAAATAGCGCGTTATTTCCCACGGAAGGCGGATTGCAGCGAATTACCGTTGAAGCGGCTGTTCCTGGAAGCGACGTTGAGTACATCAAAACCACCTATGAAGCTGCCATTTATTTTCCTCTCTATCGGACGTCGAGCTTCCGTAGTAAGTTGGAGCTGGATTATGGTTCCGGGCATGGTGACACCGAGAACCTCCCTTTCTATAAGAACTTTTTCGCTGGTGGTAGCCGCTCTATTAGGGGATATCAGTCCCGCTCTCTTGGACCGATAGACCCTCTTACCCTGGATCCGATTGGCGGAAACCGGAGGATCCTGGGCAATTTGGAACTGTTTTTCCCGTTCCCGGGAACGAAATCAGAGAATAATTCCATGCGCTTGAGCTTATTCGTCGATGGCGGTATGGTTTATGGAGAAACTGAGGACGTTGATTTGGATATAGTCAGGTATTCCGGGGGCTTGGCCTTTAACTGGTTTTCACCCATCGGACCGTTAGCCCTGAGCTATGCCAAACCTATAAACCCGGAGCCGTTTGATGAACTGGAACGATTTCAGTTTACTATCGGCGTGCCTTTCAGATGATGTTATTGTATAGATTGGCAACCAGTATAAACAGGAATAAGTAGAGTATGCTGAAGAAGATAGTGATAGTGGTATGGGCTCTTTTGGTTGTTCAGGTGCCAGGTTATGCGGCGAGCGTGAAAATAGCCTATGTCAATACCGTCAAGGTTATAGAGGATGCTCCCCAGTCCAAGGCGGCGCTTAAAAAACTGGAGGCTGAGTTTAAACCCAGGGATAAGGAACTGGTGGACCTGCAAAACCAAATCAAGGCATCGGAAGACAAGCTAGAAAAAGACGCCCTGGTAATGAAGGCGTCGGAAAGAAGAGATATCGAGCGGGAGCTTCTAACGATGAAGCGAAACCTTCGACGCGCTACCCAGGAATTTAGGGAGGATTACAATTTAAGAAGAAATGAAGAACTGGCATCGCTGCAGAAACTCATCGCAAAAGTCATTACAGAAATTGCTAAAGCGGAGAATTATGATCTGGTAGTGCATGAAGGGGCCATGTACGCCAGCAGTAAAGTGGATATCACTGATAAGGTCTTGCGAAAATTAGGAAAATAATAATCACCAATGCGCTTTACACTGGGTGAATTAGCTGAGCAAGTTGGCGGTGTGCTGAAAGGTGATCCTGCTGTATCTATTACAGGTATAGCCTCCCTGGAAACTGCCGGCCCCTCGGATATAACGTTCGTTGTCAGCAAAAAATATGCGGAGCTCCTGGGCGAGACACGCGCAGGGGCAGTGCTCGTTAACAAGCAATATTCAGAAACGTTTTCCGGTAATAGCATTGCTGTCGATAACCCCCATGTCGCTTTTGCCCGCATTGCTGAACTTTTTGTTGATGATGACCTGCATTATCCGGGTGTGGGCCCTGGGGCGGTAATTGATGAATCGGCGGTAATTGGCAATAACGTTTCTATAGGTGAAAATGTTGTTATAAAATCCGGTGTAACGGTGGCCGATGGTGCCATCATCGGCGCCGGTTGCTATGTTGGAAAAAATGCATCAATTGGGCAAGGGAGCAGGTTATATCCCGGAGTCACAGTACACCACACCTGTGTTGTTGGTGCGCGCTGTATTCTCCATACCGGTTGTGTCATAGGAGGTGATGGTTTCGGTTATGCCAAGCAGGGGACGCGCTGGATAAAAGTGCCACAACTCGGGAAGGTAATATTGGGCGATGAGGTAGAGATCGGCACAAACACCACTGTTGATCGGGGTGCTCTCGACGATACCAGGATTGGCGATCGGGTTAAGATCGATAATCTCGTGCAAATCGGACACAATGTATTACTTGGGGAGGATACTATTATTGCTGCTGGCGCAGGTGTCGCCGGGAGTGCTCGCATAGGAAAGCGTTGCGCCTTTGGCGGCCAATGCGGCATATTTGGCCATTTGGAAATTACTGACGATGTAGAGATAGCCGCCCGCTCAATGGTAACAAAGTCGATTAAGAAAGCCGGGGTCTATTCATCTGGAATTCGGGTAGACTCACTGGAGAAGTGGCAGAAGAATGCTGCGAGGCTGTATCAGTTGGATGAAATGGCCAAACGTATCAAGGTATTGGAAAATGAACTTAAGGCACTTAAAAAGGAATAGATAACTTGGAAAAGATCATTGACGTAAACCAAATAAAGAAAATGCTGCCACATCGCTATCCATTTTTACTTGTGGATCGCGTACTGGAATTTGACGAAGAAAAGGAAACCATTGTGGCTCTAAAAAATGTCACGTCCAACGAACCTCATTTTGAAGGCCATTTTCCCATCCAGCCGGTAATGCCTGGTGTATTGATTCTAGAAGCGTTGGCTCAGTCGTGTGGGCTCCTGTCGGCATTGATATTGAAGAAGTCGCTTGGGGAAAATGGTATTTATTTGCTGGTAGGATTTGACAACGCCCGTTTTAAGCGGCCTATAGTTCCAGGAGATCAGGTATTATTGAAATCCACAGTGCTTCGTCGCTTAAAAGGTATCTGGAAGTTCAGTGCTGAGGCCACTGTCGATGGCGAACAGTGTTGCAGTGTTGACATTATGTGTACTTATAAGGATGTTTAGCAGTGATTCATCCGCAGGCGATTATACATAAGGATGCCAAAATTGGCGCTAATGTGGAGATTGGCGCCTTTTCTATTATCGGTGAGGGTGTGGAAATCGGTGATAACACCTGGGTTGGTCCGCACGTTGTTATAAATGGCCCCACGGTTATCGGTAAAGAGAATAAGATATATCAGTTTTGCTCTATTGGCGAGATTCCGCAACACAAAAAGCATGGCGAGGAAATTACCCGATTAACTATTGGTGATCGTAATATTATTCGTGAATATTGCACGATTAACCGCGGGACAATGATCGATAAAGGTGTCACCATTGTTGGAAGTGACAACTTTATTATGGCGTATGTGCATATCGCACATGACTGCATTGTCGGCAATCACACGATTTTCGCCAATTGCGCCAGTCTGGCCGGCCATGTCAAAGTCGGAGATCATGCCGTGCTTGGAGGGTTTACCGGAATTCATCAATTCTGTCAGATCGGGCCCTATGCCATGACTGCAATTGCTACAATTAGTTTTAAGGATATTCCTCCTTTTGTAATGACTGCCGGCAATACAGCCAGACCCCGTGGACTCAATGTTCGAGGTCTTCAACGCAACAATTTCTCAGACAATACGATTTCAATATTGCGCAAGGCATACAAAATATTGTATCGCTCGGGATTGCGCCTTGAGGAGGCGATGCCTGTACTGGCGGAGATGGGCAAGAGTTGCCCGGAAGTGGAAGAATTCCGCGAATTTATTGCAAGTTCCGACCGGGGCATTGTGCGATGAGAAGTCCTGCTTGAAGGATGTATGTATTGGTATTGTCGCAGGTGAGACATCCGGCGATATACTTGGTGCAGGACTCATGGGAGCCATTAAGGAAAGCATCCCGAATGCCAGATTTGTCGGGATTGGCGGTCCCTTGATGAAGGCGCAGGGCTGCAATAGTTTGTTTCCTATGGAGCGACTTTCGGTAATGGGGTTCACCGAAGTCATTACCCGGCTGATAGAAATAATAGGTATACGAAAAAAACTACTCAGATATTTTAAAAATAACCCGCCTGATATCTTTATCGGTGTCGATGCGCCGGATTTCAATTTGCCTGTTGAAAAGAAACTCAAGTCCTTTGGAGTTTCCGCTGTTCACTATGTAAGCCCAAGCGTGTGGGCCTGGAGAGGGTACCGGGTCAGGAGGATACGTGATGCCGTGGATCATGTATTAACGCTATTTCCTTTCGAGGCTGTATTTTATCAGCAGCACAATATCCCCGTTACTTTCGTTGGCCATCCGATGGCGGAGAAAATAGAGCGTAACCCGGATAAGCGCGCATATCGCCGTAAACTGGGTATCGACAGTGATGCGATGGTTGTAGCATTGCTACCGGGAAGTCGGGCGGGTGAGTTGGCCCGGCATTCAAGATTATTCTGGGAAACCGCCCTTTGGATTAACCAACGGCATCCAGAGTATTATTTTATTGTTCCTTTTGTAAATGACCGACTGAAAGAGATATTTCACCTTGCGGGATCCGGACTGGATAGGCATGGGATATCTTTACTTGAAATTGACGGAAAGTCTCACGATGCAATGGCCGCTGCAGACGTGGTGTTACTTGCGTCCGGCACGGCTGCACTGGAGGCGGCCCTGCTTTCTCGTGCCATGGTAGTGACTTATAAGGTCTCCGCGATCACCGCCTGGTTGGTCCGGCGCTTTCTTCATGTAAAGCTGTTTTCATTGCCTAACAACCTGGCTGGAAAAGAGCTGGTTCCGGAATTTATTCAGGAGAAAGCGACAGTGGAGAATCTCGGTATCGCTATAGAAAAACTATTAATGGATAACGATCTACGACAAACCACCGAATCGGAATTGGGAAAGATCCACGACATGCTAAAGAAAGGCGCAAGCCATGGGGCTGCGGAAGTAATAATAAATATTCTGTCTCAGCAGCAAGACAAACTGGAGCAAACGGCCTAGTGACTACCATTTTAATCGCTGGAGTTGACGAGGCTGGTCGTGGGCCTTTGGCGGGACCTGTCATCGCCGCCGCAGTTATTTTTGATAAAAGCAAGCCAATCATCGAGGGGCTTGCCGACTCAAAAAAACTGACAGCGCGGCAGAGGGAACAATTAGCGGAGAGAATAAAAACCAATGCCTTGTGCTATGCTCTGGGCCGAGCCGAGGTGGAAGAGATTGATCAAATCAACATATTGCATGCGAGTTTATTGGCGATGAAACGCGCTGTTGAGTTGCTGGATATTGTTCCTGATCTAGCGCGCATTGATGGCAACAAGGCACCTGATCTTGTGTGTAAGGTGGAAACGGTTATTGGTGGCGATGCCACCATTCCCGAGATATCAGCCGCCTCAATTCTAGCAAAAGTGGCGAGAGACGCGGAGATGTTGGAGCTTGACCGGCAGTACCCAGAGTACATGTTAGCCAAACACAAAGGTTATCCCACAGCGATTCATAAAGAATTGTTAATAAAGTATGGTCCCAGCCCCATACACCGGCGAAGCTTCGGTCCGGTAAAAGCGCTTATTTAGGGCTTCGGTGAGACAGCGCGGAATGGGCCAGCCGAAATGCGCTGACTAAAGTTTAGCAAACGGCGGCCGCCGCCAAGATCGCGACCCATGAGCGCCAATAGAGGCTCAAGCTCGCTGGCGCGGTTACGAGGCCGTGCCGTGCCATTAAAACTGATCACCCCATTCGTTGACGCACTCCATTTACCTTGACCGGCCAACTCCAGGTCACCTTCCAGTGTTTCCAGCTTGATATCCAAAGCATCACCTTTGCCGGAGAGCGCTAACCGGTAATTGCCGAGAGGGCGCACTGGCGATAGCGTACTGCCTGCTTCCAACCACTGAACGGTTACATCGCCTTTGATCATTTTCTCCTCATACATAAATGAATCAGCTGTTAGTAGAATTCTTCCCGTTGGAGATAGCAGTGCAGCGGGGGAGTAGAGCTCTGAAATAAAAGCTGCTGGAATAGATATACGTGAATCTATTAATTCAGTCTTGTTCAAACTCTGGCGAATAGTTATCTTCCCCTGAGCTGTTTTATCCATTCCTTCAAGTGTAAACTGAAGGCGCCCTGTTAAGAGCCATAATGGATAGATATCCCACCGGGTCAGCCCAAGATCATGAGGCTTGGAATTGGGATAATTTATTATTATATGACCTTTGCCATCCCAGATAGTCCCGCTCGCCTGGGTAATGGCAACTGATCCGTGAGAAAATTTTGTCATCGACCAGGATAGCCATGTAGCGGGAATAGAGGAAGCCAAAAAAAGAACATATAAACAGAGGCCCAGTATGGCATAGACCAGCAACGAGGAGCGCAACAAACCACGGGGTTTTACTGCGCGAAGCCATTGTCTTACCGATTTGATTGACAGCCGCATTAGCGAGAGCTCCTGAGCGAGAGTCGGGCGCTGACAGTCCCGGGCAGTTCTGTGGCGGCGTCGATAATCAGGGACTCTACGTTAAAGCCATTTTGTTTTTGCAAATCGGATAACAATGAAACAAGGCTGTTAAAACTAACTTCTTCAATCGTCAAACGAATTCCGGTGTCGCCATCAGGCTCCATTTTCGATATATTTTTACGGAGACCTCGTGAGACTGCCGCTTGCTCAAAGCGGCTTAAAAGATTCCCCTGTGAGGCACCAGCTGGCCGGCGCATCTGGAACTGCTTAACCTGTGCAGCATTGACCCTCATCCAGGCAAGCTGCCGTTGGGCTTCCGGTAATGACGTTTGTATACGATGCAAATTTTTTTGCACCGGATACCATATGCCGATATAAAAGATAAAAATAACCACACATATACCGCCAAGCGCTAACATTGAGCGCTCTCTGGGTTCCAGTGCCAGCCAGCGTGTTTTTAGTATTTCCTGAAAGTTATCGGACATGCGCTATTCCCCCGTTGAACTGACACGAAGCCTGCTTTCGACACCGGAGCTTCCGCTGTTAGCAGACAGGACTTCAACTGCAAGTCCCGAGGAAGTAAGTCGGTTCTTCAGCGATTCCATAGACTGATAGTCCGGCAGATTAACATTAAATATAAGCCCGCTTTGATCGTATTTTATTCCGTGAAGTTTACTGCTGGCGGATGCTTGTAGGGCTGGCGTGGATGCAGAAAGTAGCGCGAGAAAGTCATTATCGCTGAAACCGCCGCCTGCCGACTGCATTTCCTTTACCTTGCTTTGCATCAAAAGCATAGGATCGCCAGTGACGTTCTCATTTGGGAAAGTTTGTTTGTACAAGGCTAGCATCTGTGCCCGAACCTGTTTCTGAGCCCTTGTCAGGGAAATCCATTCCCATGAGGTCATGATAACAGATAACACTATCCAGGCGAGCAGTAGCATGAACGCAGGCTTCAGGCGCGTGACCACAGGGTTGGCTTCTTTCGCCGGTATAAACTCACCCTGCAATAAATTGAATTCACAGTACCTGGAATCCAGCACTTCCCAGAGAGACAGATTTTTAGTAATGATGGACAGCTGGCGATTCTGTGTCAGAGCGTGCTCAAGCAATTCATCGGGTTTGTTAATTAGCACCAGTTCATCGGGGAGGAGTTTACGCTTCTCTGCTTCATTTAATGCCAGTGACAGGATAGAGCTTGCGACAGCTGAATCGCCTGAGATCATCATACCCGAAAACTTTCCCGTGCGAATCCAGATATCCTTGTCAGAAAAATACACAGTCCATGATTTATCGGAACCAGATAGAGCGAGATTCGCGGGCGACATAAGAATAGGGTGGAGACCTGCCTTGGCGAGCCGCTGCATGGTGTTCTGCATGGTTTCCCGTAACGTTACCGCGACCGCTAATTCGGTTCCCTTGATCGTATGATAAACGTAATGCTGGGCGTCCGGCTCACCCAGCAACTGATCCTCTAGAACATAAGGGAGTGCCCTCAATATCTTGTTGCGACTCTTCGTCGGCACAGTGACCTTGGTGAGGAGGGTATCCGCCGGCGATGTTAATACGATAACGCGGGCACCTTTTCTTTTCTCTGCCAGTGAGGCCAGGTCTTCGGTTTGCCCCTGTTCCACGATACTGCCCGCTGAACGACGACACCAGGATATAGTAGCTTCGGCCCTGGCCGGCAAAAATAGCTCCAGCGTGTCGCCGCCTGGGCGCCGGGATGGAATGGCTTGTGTCGCTACCTTCCGGCCGGCAGGCAAAAGCGAACTAAGCGTCTGTTTCAGGTTCTTCATTTTTGTTGGTTAGGATTAATACCTGCTGGTTTTGCCAGACAATTTCAGCTGTTTTGTCGTTTTTTCGATGCACAAGCGCCTGACTATACCTATTTAACCGGCCAAATTTGACGGCTACATTAACATTAAAATAATCGGTTTTCACACTGTAATCATCGACCTCGGGTGGCGCCTGTCCAGGCAATCCAGCCAGCAGTTCCTTCGGATCCTTAAAGGGCCGCCTGTTATCGATAATCTCCTGAATGACATTATCGGCAGGTGGGGAAATGAACATGGCCTTCAGAATCATGGCAGACGCGGTGTTGATATTAATTGGCGTGGGCTCTGGCAGTGCTGTCAGGTAGTCTCGTAACTTGTTTAACATTTCGGCATCGAATCCCTGCACCAGTACTAGTTCCTCTACGCTACTAAATGACTGATTGGCTGCCCGGTAAGGTATTTGTTGGCCGAGATACGAGATGTCTTCGGCGCCATAGGGCCGTTGCTGGCCATCGGCGTCAATCCAATCGACCACCGCGTCTGCTAGATTGGGGTCGATATCATTTAATGACAGTAGTCTGCGGAACACCGCTAGATATTTAGGGTCCGGTTGCCCGTCTTTTTTAACAAGGCTGTTTAAGTTAAATCTTCCCTGGGCATCATCAATCTGACCAATAAACATGCCACTTCCCACTTCGCCACCCAAGGGGGCACTGTGCCAGCTTTCCTCCAGATCATCGGTAATATTATCCTTGGCATCTTCACTGAGAATAATAAGAGCTCCCTCCAGCGCGCCGCGCCTGACCGACTCGGTGAGGGCGTGGTCGGCGATATTCTCGGACTGCCTGATCCACAATTGTTGCTCAAACGCCAGGAAGGTGGTGGCTGTAACAATGATGGCAACGATAAGGACGGCCATAACTAATGCCACGCCTCGCTGAGTGTGGCCAATATCACGAAAGCCAGGATTTGTACTAAGTGCCGACATGAAATAAGCGAGTAATAGTTTCCTGATTTTTTAACTTAAGTTGCATTTCAATACCGGCTGGTAGTTTGTCTTGTTTGGCCTGGTTGTTTTGCGCCACTTGTTCGGGCCAGCTATCCAGCCAGTTCGGCGATTTGTCGCGCTGGTAAAAGCGCAATCTGAACTCCTCAACATCTTTTAACAAAACCATTTCCTGTGGCTC
>JAOUNW010000144.1 GCA_029880755.1 Gammaproteobacteria bacterium | reverse complement strand
GGTAAATGCAACCCCCGTTCCCGGTTTTCAAGGTCGGATGAAGAGTACCATTGATTTACCTCTAAGCAGCCGCATTTAACTATTTGTGATTGTCCGCATAACGAGAAACCAGTGACCATTGATTCTCATATTGTCGCCACCCATTATTGGCATGCGCTGGAGGATGGCCGCGTCCAATGCGATGTATGTCCGCGCGCTTGCAAACTCCATGAGGGCCAACAGGGTCTGTGCTTTGTCAGAGCCAATCAAAATAACCAAATCGTACTGACCACGTACGGCCGCTCAAGTGGTTTTTGCGTAGACCCGATTGAGAAAAAACCGCTCAATCATTTTTTACCGGGTACACCGGTATTGTCGTTTGGCACTGCCGGCTGCAATCTCGCCTGCAAATTCTGCCAAAACTGGGACATCAGCAAATCGCGGGAGATGGATACCCTGGCTGACGAGGCATCACCGGAAACCATTGCCAACGCCGCACAACAATTGGGTTGCCGCAGTGTCGCCTATACCTATAACGATCCCACTATATTCCACGAATATGCCATTGACGTGGCCCAGGCCTGCCATGATAAAGGCATCAAATCGGTTGCTGTCACGGCTGGGTATGTATGCCCCGAACCCAGAGCAGAATTTTACCGGCACATGGATGCCGCCAACGTGGATCTGAAGGCTTTTACCGACGACTTTTATTTCAAACTTACCGGCGCTCACCTGGCACCAGTACTGGATACCTTAAAATACATCAAACAGGAAACCCGTGTGTGGCTTGAGATCACCACCCTGCTGATTCCGGGAAAGAATGATTCCGACAAAGAGCTCGAAGCCATGACCCAATGGATCGTGGAAAATCTTGGCAAGGATGTGCCGCTGCATTTCTCCGCCTTCCATCCGGATTGGAAAATGCAGGATATCCCCGCCACGCCTCACAGCACCCTAAGCCGGGCCCGGCGAATTGCCCAAAATAACGGCCTGCGCTACGTATATGTCGGAAATGTCCATGATGAAGAAGCCGACAGCACCTATTGCCACCACTGCGGTAACAAGGTCATAGGAAGAGACTGGTATGTCCTGACTTCCTGGAATCTTGATGAAAAAGGCCAGTGTCGCCATTGTGGTACAAGTTGTGCGGGTGTATTTGAGCCTCATCCCGGAACCTGGGGCGCGAGACGCCGCCCCGTACACTTGAAGGATTTTGCGGCATAGGCCTGTCTTTGCAGGGCATCAAAAACTCCCGACGAAATTTCTTAGCACAGGCGACGCCCTTTATTTATAATGGCAGGGCACCGGCAATCTTATTCATAGTCAGGTCGATAACCGGAATTTCAGGAATTTCATGCCAAAACCAAAAATTGGAAGTCTTGCCCCCGACGCCAAAGTTCAGTTAACCGGAAACCAGTCTTTTAAACTTTCCTCACTTAAGGGTAAAAATGTTGTGCTCTATTTTTACCCCAAGGACAACACCTCTGGCTGTACGACTGAAGGTGAAGACTTCCGTGACAACTATGTAAAATTTAAACGCAGAGATACTGTAATACTGGGCGTATCCCGGGACAGTCTGGCATCCCACGAAAACTTTCGTGGCAAATATAAATTTCCTTTTGACCTGATTTCCGATACTGATGAAAAACTGTGCAAGAAATATGACGTCATCAAGGAAAAAAACATGTACGGTAAAAAGGTCATGGGTATTGAACGCAGCACCTTTATCATCGATAAAAAAGGCGTGTTACGCGCGGAATTTCGTAAGGTAAAAGTCAAGGGACATGTTGTGGAAGTCCTGGAGACAATTAAAACACTCTAATGAGTCAACCGGATTAAAACGCAACCAATGAAGCCATCCAATAAAAAACTTTTTGTTCTCGATACCAACGTATTAATGCATGACCCGACAGCGATATTCCGGTTCGACGAGCATGATATTTATATTCCGATTGTAGTGCTGGAAGAACTGGATAAACACAAGCGCGGTCTCTCCGAGGTCTCGCGCAATGTGCGACAGGTAAGCCGATATCTTGATGATCTGGTGGTTAAGACGAAGGGAAATGTCGCGGAAGGCATTGAGCTTCCTACCCTAAGCGACAGGCACGAGCCGGGACATTTGTATTTTTACATGGAGGCCGTCAGAAGCCCGCTGCCCAATGGCCTGCAAACTAATTTGCCGGACAATGCCTTGCTGGGCATTACACATGACCTGGATAAACATCATCCTGATAACGAAGTCACTCTGGTAAGCAAGGACATTAACCTGCGCATCAAGGCCCATGCCATTGGCCTGAATGCCGAGGATTACACTAACGACAAGGTGCTTGATGACGCTAACCTGCTTTATGGGGGCATGGCCAAACTGCCTGACAATTTCTGGGAAACCTATGAGAAAGACATGGAGTCCTGGAAAGAGGAGCAGGGCAAGATGTTTTATAAATTGAAGGGGACCAATAAAGAATCATGGTTTCCCAATCAATTCGTTTATACAGAGAGTGAGTCTCCCTTTGAAGCCATTGTCAGACACAAGGATATCAATACCACCACACTGGAAGTGGTGCATGACTACCGGCATGAGAAAAACAATGTCTGGGGAATTACCGCTCGAAACCGGGAACAGAATTTCGCCCTGAATTTGTTGATGGATCCGGAGATTGATTTTGTTACCCTGCTGGGACATGCCGGCACCGGCAAAACCCTGCTTACGCTTGCGGCGGCCTTGACACAAACCCTCGAAGAAAAACGTTACACCGAAATTATCATGACACGCATGACAGTACCGGTGGGCGAAGACATTGGATTTCTGCCCGGAACGGAACAGGAGAAAATGGAGCCATGGATGGGCGCCCTGGAAGATAACCTGGATGTCCTGCATAACACCGACAAAAACGGTCATGGCACCTGGGGGCGGGCTGCTACGCAGGATCTGCTGCGCAGTCGCATCCAGATCAAATCGCTCAATTTCATGCGTGGGCGCACATTTCTGCGCAAGTTTATTATTATTGATGAGGCCCAAAATCTCAGTCCTCATCAGATGAAGACCCTGGTTACTCGAGCCGGTCCTGGCACCAAGGTAGCGTGTTTGGGCAACATTGCCCAGATCGATACACCCTATCTGACGGAAACCAGCTCAGGTTTAACCTATGTGGTGGATCGCTTTAAGGATTGGGAGCACAGTGGCCAGGTAACGCTTCAGCGCGGTGAACGTTCACGTCTGGCGGATCATGCCAATGAAATCTTGTAAGAATAAATAAAATTATAGACTGCCTTCGAGCAACTTTTCGTAGTGCTTGCGGAACATGATTTCCAGATCATCAATCACATCCTTCGCCGGCCGGCCTTCCATCACGTGCTGGGTCATATATTTGCCGGTTTCGTCCAATAGCATTTTGCGATTCAACATAGGATAAGTCTCCGCCAGACGCTTGATGGCCTTAGGCACTGACTCATTTTCGGGCCGGGGAATATCCAGCGGCTCTGCCATCTCCCGGGCAACCACAGTGTGGCGCTGACTCAGGAACTCCGCAAACTCCAGCAACTGATTGGCCTGCTGAGCCGGCAGGGATTGCCAGATTTCAATTAAACGCTTTTTTTGATCATCGGACACGATGCGGCCCTGTTATGCTATCAAATTACTAATTTATTTATCCGACGCGCGTTTTTCGCAATGCTCGTGAGCAAAATCCATGAACTCTTCCATGGCCCGCAAGCGGAACTTCTGTCGTTGATAAACAATTGAGAATGGTCGTTCCAGGGGGGGATCAAGAAGCACTGCCACAAGAGTACCCAACTTGACTTCTTTGCGGATCGTGGCGGAAGAAACAATGGCAACACCCAGCCCAGCCTCGACAGCACTTTTGGCCGCTTCCGGGCTGCCGACCTCAAGACTCACGTGTAAGTCCTGCGGATGCACACCGCTCTCCGATAAATAGGCTTGGATGAAATCACGCGTGCCCGACCCTTCCTCACGGGAAATATAGGGCAACTCGGTCAACTCTTTCGCGCTAATGGATGTCTTTTTGGCGATGGGATGTTGGGGAGCACAAATACACACCAGTTTGTCATGCCAACAAACATCGGTAATAAGATTTTTATTGGAAATAGGTGATTCGACAATCCCAACATCAACCGTATTATTTTCTACCATGTGCACCACGCCCAGGGAATTGGAAACACTCAATCGAATATTGACGCTGGGGCAGCGCTCCTTGAATTCGCCAATCAGATTTGGCAACACATACTCTGCAATCGTCGTGCTGGCCCCAATAATCAAAATACCGCTGACATCGCCGGTAAGCTCTCGCACCTTGCTGTCCATTTCGTTATACAGGGCGATAATCTTGTCTGCATAATCAAATACGCGCTCACCCGCCGCTGTCAGGCTAATGCGATTGTGGGTACGGTCAAAAAGCCTGGTATTAAAGTGCTCTTCCAGCTGTCGAATCTGAAACGTAACCGCGGGTTGCGTCATATGCAATGTTTCCGCCGCTTTGGTAAAACTCAGCAATCGCGCTACGGTATGAAAAACCTGAAGACGCCGATCCGCCATATATTTCCCCTAGGTGATTTAGTGTTATTAAGCCGCCATGCTCGTTAAACGTTTTATGAAATCCAGGCACGGCTGCCGCTCCGCCAACATAAAACCTGACGGAAGACTAGAGCATACCTTAAAAACCTTCCAATTTTAATTTCAGATCTGTTGGACTGCTGGAATATTGCAAAGCGGTCTCTTCGTCAATTCTGTTGGCCCGTACCAGCTCCAGCAGGCACTGATCAAAACTGAGCATACCCTCGGCACGGGTACCTTTTTTAATCAGGTCCTGAAGCTCTTTTATCTTCATGGGATCCAGGATCACCTCTCG
>JAOUNW010000069.1 GCA_029880755.1 Gammaproteobacteria bacterium | reverse complement strand
CAAACACCCTTATTCGATCACTACAATCCATTTGATCCTCTGACGAGGCCCGCGAGTCAAACAGGGTCACCCTATATCGACATAGCCCATGACCGATTAATATTTAACCCCCTCCCGCGTGTTTGCGAAGTTGGCGCTGTACCGCTTCCCGGCGCTGTCTGGTTAATGGGCTCCGGACTTATTGTCCTGGGCACATTTCTTGGTCGTGCGCGCCGCAAGAAATAATCATTAAGCGGCTGACACAGAACAAAAGGACTGCAAACAACACTGCTCACAGCGCGGCTGCTTTCGGCATATGTCCTTGCCATGCAGTACGATCAAAGCATGATACTCGTTAAATAAGGCTATATCGGTTCCCAGGCCTTGCTCAAACATTTTGCGCAACTGTTCGTAGGGCTCATCCCCCCCAATCAAACCAAGACGCTGAAAAATGCGCCGGGTATAGGCATCAATTACGAAAACCGGACGATCCAGGGCATACAAAAGAATATCGTCGGCCGTCTCGGGGCCAATACCATGCACCGACAGTAACTCAATGCGCAACTTTTCGGTTTCCCGGCGCGCCAATGCCATCTCTCCTCCCTGATTTAAAAGCCACTGACAAAAACTTTTTAGTCGTTTTGTTTTAATATTGAAGTAACCGGAAGGCTTGAGATGTGTTGCCAATGATTTATGGTGACTGGCTATAATCTTTTGCGGTGTTAACAATCGAGCCTGTTTTAAATTGCCAATCGCTTTTTCCACATTGGTCCAGGAAGTATTTTGTGTGAGCACGGCACCTACCATAATCTCAAACGGGCTATCACCGGGCCACCAGTTCTGAGGACCGTAAGCCTGAAACAATAATTCAAAAACTGTCTGTAGGGTGGGCTTAGGAACGACGGCGACCATAACCTTGTTTACGCTGACCGCCGGTACGGCCTGCTGTCTTCTTTTTACCTGATCGTTTTCTGCCCGCCGGAGATGATGGTGTTTTTTGCGTAAGGAGCGCGATGGCCGATTCATCCAGTTCTGTCCATTTCCCCCGGCGCAGTGCGCGAGGCAGTGTCAAAGCGCCGAAACGTGTCCGTGTCAGACGGCTCACCGTCACACCCACGGCTTCCCATAAACGACGCACTTCGCGATTACGGCCTTCATGCAATACCGCGCGGTACCACTGATTTGCGCCTTCGCCGCCGGTGTGTTCCAGGGTATCAAAATGGGCGGGGCCATCTTCCAGCATTACATCCTTTCGCAATTGCGTCAGAGTCTCCGCTTTGACTTCACCGAGCACGCGCACAGCGTATTCACGCTCGATTCGGGAGCTGGGATGCATCAGCTCATTAGCCAGTTCACCATCAGTAGTGAACAACAACAGACCGGAAGTATTTAAATCCAGGCGACCCACCGCTACCCAACGGCCATTACGCAAAGGCGGTAAATGATCAAACACAGTAGGGCGGCCTTCGGGGTCAGAACGAGTACAAACCTCTCCTTCCGGCTTGTAGTACATCAGCACTCGGCGACGGGGCGCCAGACGGCTCTGGGAAATGATCTTGCCGTCGACACGGATAACCTGATGGGGCGCCACACGCGCACCCAATAACGCCACTTTGCCATCGATGGAAACGCGACCATCACTGATCCATTGCTCCAGTTCCCGCCGGGAACCGAGACCGGCATGGGCCAGCACCTTTTGCAGCTTTTCGCTTTTGGGGTGACTTGCAGAATCGCTCATGGGAGCGAACCGGATCAGCTCGACTGATCGCTGGAAGAGGCAGCACTTAATGCGGTTTCTGCCTGCTCCTCTTCTTCCAGTGCCTCGGCCTTGATGGCGGCATGTAAAGATCCGGAACTATCGTCATCTTCATCCTGATCTTGTCCAGTAGCAGTTGTTTCGTCGGACTCTTCTGTTTCTGTATGTCCAGTCGTTTCAGCCACAGGTTCTGCCGAATCACCAAACTCCAGAGGCAGATTCAACTCGCGACTGATTTCTTCCAGATCACGCAATTCATCCAGGGTGGGCAACTCATTGAGGCTCTTTAAATTAAAATACTCTAGAAAATCATTGGTGGTACCATAAAGCGCAGGTTTACCCGGTACATCACGCTGACCTACCTGACGTATCCACTCACGTTCCATAAGCGTACGAATAATTTCCGTACTAACCGTAACACCACGAATCTCCTCAATATCACCACGCGTCACAGGTTGACGGTAGGCAATAATGGCCAGCGTTTCCAGAGCGGCTCGGGAATAACGCGGCGGTTTCTCCTGAGTAAGGCGTCCCAGCCAGTCGGCATACTTATCGCGGCTGTGAAAACGCCAGCCCTTGCCGATCTGCTTCAATTCAATACCGCGGTCATCATAATCCTCGACCAGCCCGGTGATGGCGTCCTTGATTTCTTCCCGCGATGGCTGCGAATCCACCGGGAACAAGGCCAGTAAATTATCGACGGTCAGCGGTCGACCGGCGACCAATAATGCGGCTTCCAGGATATTTTTTAATTCAGTATTACTTTCCGACATCAGGCAGCTGCCTTTACATGAATAGGAGCATAGGGCTCAGGTTGAACAACGACCAGCAGTGACTCCTTAAGCAACTCCAATATGGCCATAAATGTCACCACCAATCCCAATCGGCCTTCCTTTATATCAAACAACGATTCAAAACTTGTAAACTTGTCGCTGGTTACCCTTGCCAGCACCTGGGTCATCCGCTCACGCACTGATAATAATTCACGTGTCACATGGTGATGTTTATTCATATCCGCGCGATCCATCACTTTCTTGAAGGCATCAAGCAAATCCACCAGGTTTACATTGGGTGGTGCAGCCTTTACTGGTTCCGCCTGATGTACAACCTCCACCAGATAAATATCACGGCCTACACGCGGTAACTCATTAATCTGCTCGGCTGCCTTACGATAACGCTCGTATTCCTGCAAACGTCGCACCAGCTCTGCCCGAGGATCCATCTCCTCCTCTTCTTCCGTTTGTGGGCGTGGCAGCAACATGCGAGATTTAATTTCAGCCAGCATGGCCGCCATTAACAAATATTCTGCCGCCAGCTCCAACTGCAGTTCTTCCATGAGTTCAATGTAACTCACGTACTGCGCCGTGATTTCAGCAATAGGAATATCAAGAATGTCCAGATTCTGTTTACGAATGAGATAGAGCAATAAGTCCAGCGGCCCCTCAAAGGTTTCAAGAAACACCTCCAGCGCATCCGGTGGGATATACAGATCCGTAGGCAACTGCGTCATCGCCTCGCCCTGCACCAGGGCATATGGCATCTCATTTTGTTCTGGCATCGCCGTGCCGTTCTCTTGCGTGGTGGTTGTCATAGTGTTTTCGTTAACGATACCCAAGGCCAATGGCCTCTCTCACTGTAGTCATGGTCTCTTCGGCAATATCCCGCGCCCGCTGGCAACCTTCCATTACGATATTACGCACCAGGGTCGGATCCTTGGCAAATTCCACGGCCCGCTCCTGAACGGGTTTTAACTCCAAGAGCACGGCATCAATCACCGGCTGTTTGCACTCGATACACCCAATACCGGCACTCCGGCAACCCTTCATGACCCATTCCCGGGTTTCATTCTGGGAATATACCTGATGAAAGGCCCAAACCGGACATTTTTCTGGATTACCGGGGTCATCCCGCCGAACCCGGGCTGGATCTGTGGGCATTCGCCGCAAAGCCTTTTCTATCACCTGAGGGTCATCCCGCAGGGAGATCGTATTATCGTAGGATTTTGACATCTTTTGGCCGTCGAGCCCGGGCATTTTCGCTGCCGGGGTCAACATGGGCTGAGGCTCGGGCAAAATAATACGGCCACCACCTTCCAGATAGCCAAACAGACGCTCCTTATCTCCCAGGGAAATATTCTGCTGATTTTCCAGCAACTGGCGGGCCTTTTCCAGGGCCTCCTGATCGCCTTGCTCCACGTAAGCTCGGCGGGCATCCCGGTAAATCTTGCCGGCCTTTTTGCCGATTTTTTTAATGGCCGCTTCAGCCCGCTCCTCGTAATCGGGCTCCCGGCCATAAAGATGATTGAAGCGCCGGGCCACTTCCCGGGTCAACTCCACGTGCACCACCTGGTCCTCGCCCACGGGCACCATCCCGGCCCGGTATATCAGGATATCCGCCGCTTGTAACAGCGGGTAACCGAGAAACCCGTAGGTGGAAAGATCTTTGTCCTTAAGCTTCAGTTGCTGATCTTTGTAAGTGGGCACCCGCTCCAACCAGGACAGGGGGGTAATCATGGACAGCAACACATGTAATTCCGCATGCTGAGGCACACGCGATTGCAAAAAAATCGTCGCATGCTGTGGGTCTACTCCGGCGGCCAGCCAGTCGATAACCATTTCCCAAACACTTTCAGAGATTATCTGCGGAGACTCGTAATGGGTGGTGAGCGCATGCCAGTCAGCGACAAAGAAAAAACACTCGTATTCCTGCTGCAACTTGAGCCAGTTTTTCAATACTCCATGATAGTGCCCCAGATGCAGACGCCCCGTAGGACGCATGCCGGAAAGTACTCGCTGTTGGTGCGGGACAACACTATTCACGGCGTTATAGTCCCACCAATACCTTCACTAGCCCCTGTACCAACTGGTACAAGGGGGAAATCATAAACCATAACAGTCCGCTGGCCATGAGGCCGATAATAATGAAAAATCCGTAGGGCTCAAGCTGGCTTAACCGCCAGGCCCAGGGCCCCGGTAACAAACCGACGGCCACGCGGCCACCGTCAAGAGGCGGCAATGGCAACAAATTAAACACCATTAACAACACGTTCATCATAATACCGAACTGAGCCATATATATAAGCGGCTGAGTCACCCAGGCCATCCAGGCCGGCAACATAATACTGAGCTTGGCCAGCAGGCCCCAAATAATTGCCATGAGCAAATTGGACGCCGGTCCAGCAGCGGCCACCAATGCCATGTCCCGTTTCGGGTGGCGCAGATTCTCCCAGGTCACGGGAACAGGCTTGGCCCAACCAATGGCAAATCCCGTCAGGGCTATCAGTACAATGGGGACAACCACCGTTCCCATAGGATCGATGTGCTTAAAAGGATTCAGGGTCAGTCGGCCCAAACGCTCGGCCGTGGGATCACCCAGATGTTTGGCTACCCAGCCATGGGCCACTTCGTGAACCGTGATGGCAAACAGAGCGGGTAGCAAGGCAACAGAAATAAGCTGGGGAAGAGTAAGATTTGACATTCGCCGGAAGTATATCAGGTGTCGGCATGCTCGGGCAGTTCGACACCCAAAACGGTGATATCCCCTTTTCCTTTGCGGGCAATAACCGGTTGGCCGTCTTCCAAAACCACCACCGTGGTGGGTTCAAGTCCGCAATTTCCGCCATCTATCACCAAATCCACCTCGCGCTCGAGGCGTTCCCGAATATCATGGGGATCGCTCAGGGGCAGGGTCTCATTGGGCATAATCAGGGTGGAGCTCATAAGCGGTTCATTGAGTTCCTCCAATAGCGCTTGTGCAATGGCATTGTCGGGCACCCTTAGGCCGATAGTTTTTCGTTTCAGATTCTGTAAACGACGCGGCACTTCCCGTGAGGCCGATAAGATAAAGGTGTAAGGTCCCGGCGTATTGGCCTTCAACAAGCGGTAATCGGCATTGTGTACTTTGGCATACACCGATACCTCGGAAAGATCCCGACATACCAATGTGAAATTATGGCTCTCATCTACGCGTCGGATACGTCGGATACGTTCCATGGCGCCCTTATCACCTATGCAGCAACCCAGGGCATAACTGGAGTCCGTGGGATAAACAATAACGCCGCCATGACGAACAATCTCCACCGCCTGACGAATCAGCCGGAGCTGGGGATTTTGCGGATGGATTTCAAAATACTGGGCCATTTTTTCCTGATGATGAAGCAATGCACCGGGGCGGTGCCGCTCAAGCGCGCAGGAGTCTAGCAGAAATTCATTGGCAGGTCAGAAGCCAATTGCAGGCTCCAATAAAGTAGAAGAACTGTCTCAGCCCCGAAACCCGCAACCTTTGTGACTGCCATCGCAAAAGGGTTTGTTCTGTGATCCTCCGCAACGGCACAAGGCGCCGCGCAGGCGTGTACTAGTGGAATTGCCACTACGACTGAATAACGTCACTGGACCGGTAAACATAAGCATGGCATTGGGCTTCACTGTGATCACGAGCTCGCCGGTGTGGCCACTTATGTTTTCTGCCCTTTCATCACGAAATTCCTGTTCGCCGTCAAAGCCGCTTTGTTTATGGCTACCATCGCAAAAGGGTTTGTTTTTTGATCGACCGCAACGGCACAAGGCCAGCTCCTGCGCCCGCTCAATCACATTGCCTTGCTCATCCTGCACGACCACGACCTTTTCACTCCCGCAAATCAACGGGCCCGCGGGGCGTACCATAATAGTATTGCCGGGATAACTGGGTTTGTCGCTCATAATGCTTACGATAACGTCTTTCCTGAGGCCTCGGCAATGATACTCAGAAAATGTCCTTCACCCATACCGGTACGGCGATTATACCGTTATAATGCCGATCTTTTTGAAGTAGATAGGACAGGTAGTTATGAATCTCGATCGGGTCGGCCCAGGTAACAACATCCCTCACGACGTCAACGTCATTATCGAAATCCCGGCGCACAGTGATCCGGTGAAGTATGAAGTCGACAAGGAGACCGGTGCCATGTTTGTGGATCGTTTTATGAACACAGCCATGCATTATCCGTGCAATTATGGCTACGTACCCCACACCTTGTCAGAAGACGGCGATCCGGTGGATGTCTTGGTTATCACACCCGTACCGTTGATTTCCGGATCAGTGATTCGCTGCCGCCCCATCGGAATTTTGAAAATGACTGACGAGGCCGGACCTGACGCCAAAATCCTGGCGGTACCCATTGAAAAATTATGCGTCCTGTACCGTCATGCCAAGGGACCGGACGATCTTCCCCCAAACCTGCTCGCGCAGATCGCCCATTTCTTTGAGCACTACAAAGACCTGGAGCCCAACAAATGGGTGAAAGTGGAAGGCTGGAATAACGCTGATGCCGCAAGCCAGGAAATTCTGGACGGCATCAAGCGTTATGAGGAGGCACCTGAGAAGCCGGCGTTCTAAAACAAAAAACTCTCAACAAAGATACTTTGACCATACTGAACATAGCCAATACATCTGGCGGATTCGCTGGCGCTTAATCCGCTCTACTTCAACACGTCAACTCACGTAGGGCGCAATGGCTTTTTTATTGCGCCGGAGGTTTTTCATCAACATACGCACCGTATCCGGCGGATTCGCTGGCGCTTAATCCGCTCTACCTCTGTTTTTACAGGAATGACCTACGAATAACTAATGCGAGTGACCCTCATGATGCACGTGGCCATGATCCAGTTCTTCCGGGGTAGCCTCACGCACTTCAGTGATCTCGATATCAAAATACAATACCTTGCCTGCCAGTGGATGGTTGCCGTCGATGGTCACGCCCTCATCACTGACTTCGCGCACAACGATTTGTTGTACGTGGCCCTGGTCGTCCTGCGCCTGAAATTGCATGCCTGGAGTAATATCATCAGCCTCAAAGGCTTCCCGAGGAACTGTCTGGATTAATGCATCCGTGACCAACCCGTAACCCTCTTCCGGCTGCACCACGACTTGCAGGCTGTCGCCCTCACTTTTGCCCGTCAAGGCGTTTTCCAGCCCCGGAATAATATTGCCGGCACCGTGAAGGTAGGCCAAGGGTTCCTGGCCGGCAGAGGAATCAATCTGCGTGCCTTGATCATCAGTAAGGGTATAGTGAATAGACACAACAGCTTTGTTATCAATAATCATCAGTGCTCCTGGTATACGATTACGGTAAAAAATAAAACGGCGAAAAGCCTGGTGCGGACATGGCATTTAGCTTGATCCGGAATTGTAACATCAATTTAGCCGTTTTTGCCCCGAATTATCTCTGTTATGGACATCTGTGACCTTCATCGCCATTCTTGCCACACGGGCGTGCATTCTGCGGGCAGCTTGGGCAAGCGCCCCAATTGCAGCCATCGCTGCTCCGGACCATGATAATCCGAGCCCACAGACGCCAATAATTCAAGTTCCTGGCTAATACGCACCAGACGCCAGCTATCTTCCGGGCGCTGGCTACCGGAATAGATCTCCAGGGCGTTACCCCCGCATTCCCGGAACTCCCGGGCCAAGGATTTGAGTTTGCCCGACCCCAATTTATAGCGGCCGGGGTGAGCCAGTACCGCCTGCCCACCCGCAGCGTGAATCCATTGCACCACCTGATCCATGGGCGCCCAATCACCGGAGACATAGGCCGGAGCCCCTTTGGACAAATACTTTTTAAACGCCTGGCCAGTATCACTAGCGGCTCCGGCTTGCACCAGATAGCGGGCAAAATGGGTACGACTGAGTATCGGTCCTGCCACCAGTTGCTTCACTCCTTCGGCGACACCGGTAATACCTTTCCTCTCAAGTCTTGCCGTGATCTCTCCCGCCCGAATATTACGCAACTCACGAAGCCGAGCCAGTCCGCGTTGCAACACGGCATTACCGGCATCAATATTCAATCCGACAATATGGACAGTGCGCCCACTCCAGGTGGCGGATATTTCCACACCAGAAACAAGGCGAAGAGCGCTTCCTGTCGCCGCTGCCTGGGCATCCGCCAGGCCGTCTGTGGTATCGTGGTCAGTCAGCGCCAATACATGCACGCCCTGCAACAGCGCATGACGCACCAACTCCCCAGGGGTTAACGTGCCATCGGAAAAAAGTGTGTGACTATGGAGATCGTAATTGATGTGCGACAATGAAATAATAAATCAGGTGTCAGGTGTTGAAAGCGAGCGCCATTATAACCACATTTAGACGGATAACGGAAAAACCCGGTAACAGAATGAATCCAGAATCATCCATTGAATTAATGCTGCCGCCAAATACCCTGACAGAGGCAGTGGACACCTTCCGCGCTGCAGCGAAAGCTATTATCGCTGCTTATAACGCCAGCGACGTGCAAATGGCAGACCAAACCCCGCCCCAGGAGTTGGTAGACGGTATTGAAAAATTTATCGGTGTTGCCACTCGCCTGGAACAACGACAGGGCGGCCATGAACGTCTGTCCCGAGACGATATCACCCGGCTGGGGGACTATGCCCTGACACTGTTGTCTGACCTGGGTGAATGGGCCATGGACCTGGGGCAAAATATGGCCCAGCAACAACTGGAACACTTCATTATGGCTACGGCAAAGTGGATTGTCAGCGAGAATGCAGAATTGTCAACACTGGAGCCCGTTGTGAATGCCATTGCCACGGTCGCAAACAGCCTGCGCGGCCCGAAAGAACTTGGCCTGCTGGCGCAATACATGAATGATGTTATTGGCGCCATTCCCGATGCCCTGAAACTGGACAAGGAAACGGGTGATCCCACCTGGTCCTGGCGCATTTTGTTATTGAACCGGAGCATCGTGGCCACTCGCAGTCATAACACAGCTTTAATGGAACAGGTATTCGATGAACTGGTGCACCATCTTCCGGAAGAGGCCAGCCGTTTCTTTTCGGAAGGCATGCAACAAATGGATGCGCTGAATTATCCACCTCAGGTACGTGAAATTATGCAGCGCTATTTTGACCGCTTCACCCGACACCGAATGCATTAACCTCTTTCGTTTTAATTACATTGTTTGATTTATTCCCATGAAACTGCTTTACGATTTTTTTCCTCTTATTCTTTTTTTCGGTGCCTTTAAGTTCTACGGCATCTATGCAGCCACGGCAGTTGCCATGATGGCTTCATTTATTCAGGTTGGCTGGTATTGGCTACGCAATCGTAAGTTTGAAACCATGCATCTTGTCAGTCTGGGAGCCATTACCGTGTTCGGCAGCATGACCTTGATACTTCATGACGATACATTTATTAAATGGAAACCGACTATTGTGTATTGGGTGCTGGCGACATTAATCCTTGGCAGTCAGGTGCTCGGAAAGAAAACGGCCATGGAACGCTTGCTTAGTGCCCAGATCACACTGCCATCCCATGTCTGGTCAAAGCAGAATCTTGGCTGGGGCCTGTTTTTTGCGGCATTGGGAGTATTGAATCTTTATGTTGCCTTTTACTATGGTCTGGAGCTGGATGCCGAGACTCGTCAGGAAATCTGGGTCAACTTCAAGGTCTTCGGTCTGATGGGATTAACGCTGGTATTCATTATTATTCAGGCGATTTTAATGTCACGACATATGACAGAAGACTCCACCAAAGATAAAGATTCCTGATATGTATTACGCCATTATTGGAACTGACATAAAAGATTCTCTGGAAAAACGCCTGGCCACTCGTGCCAGCCATCTGGCACGCCTGGATCAGCTGCAACAACAGGGACGGCTACTGACAGCGGGACCGTTTCCCGCAGTCGATAGCCCCGATCCCGGTCCCGCCGGTTTTACCGGAAGTCTGATAATTGCCGAATTCGACTCACTGCATGATGCTGAGAACTGGGCCAATGCCGATCCCTATATAGCGGCTGGAGTTTATAAAAACGTTATAGTAAAACCCTTCAAGAAAGTGCTGCCCTGATGACCAATGATCGCATAAGCAGAATCGAACAACAGCTGAAACAATCACTCAATCCCGAGAGTCTGGATATCCTTGACGAGAGCCACCTGCATGCCGGGCATGCCGGCGCGAAAAGCGGTGGTGGTCATTTTGTTGTCACGATTGTCGCGGAGCAATTTCATGGAAAGAACCTGATCCAGCGGCACAGGATGGTCTATGCAGCCTTGCAGGATATGATGCAAAAAGAAATTCATGCCCTTAATATCAAGGCCTATACGCCGGACGAGATCTAGAGAGAGGCTGATGCTGCTAACGCGCAGCCTG
>JAOUNW010000143.1 GCA_029880755.1 Gammaproteobacteria bacterium | reverse complement strand
GATCTCGGCGACAATGTCGGCCACTTTTTTGATGCCTTCCACAATACCGGTTAAGGTCTGACCGGATTGGTCTACCAGTTCGGTACCCGCTTTCACTTTCTCCACGCTGTCTTCGATGAGACCTTTGATTTCCTTGGCGGCATCAGCACTGCGTTGGGCCAGGCTGCGCACTTCACTGGCAACCACGGCAAAACCACGACCCTGTTCGCCAGCACGAGCCGCTTCCACAGCGGCATTCAATGCCAATAAATTGGTTTGGAAGGCAATGCCGTCGATGGTGCTGATAATGTCGGCAATGCGGGTACTGGACGCCGTGATGGCACCCATGGCATCCACGGCCCGGGTCACCACCTGACCGCCCTTCTCCGCTTCGTTGCGCGCAGAGCTGGCAAGCTGTGCGGCCTGTTGCGCCGAGTCGGCATTTTGTTTCACGGTAGAGGTCATCTCTTCCATGGAGGCGGCGGTCTCTTCCAGTGAGGAGGCCTGCTCTTCGGTGCGCTGGGACAGGTTGGCGTTGCCTTCAGTAATTTCGCGGGATCCACCGGCAATGGCATTGGCAACATTGATCACATTCTGCACAATCTCGCGCAGGCTATCATTCATCGTCTTAAGCGCTATCATTAATTTTCCAGTCTCGTCATCCGTGGTGATATCAATACGATTGTCCAGTTCTCCCCTGGCAATGCGTTCCGCCACGCCAACAGCGACATCCAACGGACCGGTAATGCGGGCTGACAGCATCAGCGAAGCAATTATTAAAAGAACCGCGGAAACTATTGCTACAATCACAATCACATTCTTGGAGGTGACT
This sequence comes from Gammaproteobacteria bacterium, assembly GCA_029880755.1. Taxonomy (GTDB): domain Bacteria; phylum Pseudomonadota; class Gammaproteobacteria; order Acidiferrobacterales; family SZUA-150; genus JAOUNW01. Next base: position 4,081 of record JAOUNW010000143.1, on the reverse strand, counting down.
ACCGCCGCATCTCCTCTGGATTGAGAGTCGCCAGTTTTTTTCTCAATAAGATCTGACAAGGACTCCATTTCCACCGCCAGCCTATCGAAATCTTCTTTAAATACTTTCATTTTCGCCTGAGCCTGAGGTAAGTCCGCAAAGGCGAGATCAATAATCTCCCGGGTGGTCTGCAAATAATTTTCCAGGGCAGGACGGGCCTTGGCCAGGCCACGTTTCACTTCTGAGTCCAAATCCAGCTTGTTGTTATCTGCCAGCGCTGTCTCGAATATGCCGGCATGCTCTTCCAGGTCACCCATGATTGCCGCGCGCTGACTCAGATCGCCTGACATACCCGCCACCAATGCAGCGTACACATCGGAACGCAAGGCATCGTGCATCATGTCGGCATTCATGTGATTTCGCAGACCGGATGAGTCAACAACAATTTCATCCATAGCGGTATCGACGCGGGAGATGCCGAGAAAACCGGTAGCACCAATAATGACAGCCACGGAAATACTGGCGACACCGGATGCAAGAAGTTTCATTTTTATTGACAGGCTCATGGCTTTACCTCGGTTTTTATATCGATCGTCTATTCTGATTATCCTCTTCGTCCTTCATCCCTTATCGCTGTTGCAGATCGCTAATATCTCTGTTCAGCTTTAGACCCTTCTGTCATTGAACTTTATTGACAATACTTAAATAAATAGCAGAGATGGCAAAATAATAAACGGAGGAAAAAGGTAAACTATTGAGTTAATTCGGAAATACTAATCGATTTAATCGTTATGGTCGTAAGTGATTTCTAGTCTTGGCAATTTATCACTTTGATTTCTACTAGTTACGGCAGCCCTGTTTATCGCTTGGTTACTAGTAGAATTTCCGAGGTATTATAAAAAATGCCGGCGGGTAACGGCGACTACGACGACCTCTCAGCTTACCTAATATTCAGTGCGTCAGGAGTCCCAAAAAATAGTGCGGATTCATTAACGGTTAGCCCTTCCCGGTCAATCTGTCTGCCGCATAGAAAAAAGCAGTTAGGGCGCAATAAATTTTTTTATTGCGCCCCAGGCGCTCAAATCAAAAGTCCTCCCAACCCCGACTGCCGTCTGTGCCGGTCTTCTTGGTATCGGTCTCGGCCGTCTCTTTTCGGACTTTCTGGAGATGCGCCTGGCTGTTCCCTGTAATGCGCTTGTTTTTTTCGACAGACTGTTTTATTGGCACGCCGTTGGAGCTAGCCCGTTTAAGTCTAGCGCCATTACCCATTTGTCCAGTTGTTTCCAGCTTAAAAAATGAAATCACTTTCAGCAGTCTTTCTGTCTGGTCTTCCATAGACCGACTGGCAGCGGCGGATTCCTCCACGAGCGCTGCGTTGAGTTGGGTCATATCATCCATTTGGCTGATTGCATTGTTCACTTGCTTGATACCGGCGGACTGCTCCTGACTGGCAGCATTGATTTCGGCAACGATCTCTGCCACCTTCTTGATGCCGTCAACAATCTCCTGCAAAGTAGCGCCCGACTCGTCCACTAACTGAGTACCTGCTTTCACTTTCTCCACGCTGTCTTCGATGAGGCCTTTTATTTCCTTGGCGGCGTCAGCACTGCGTTGGGCCAGACTGCGCACTTCGGATGCCACAACAGCAAAGCCACGGCCTTGTTCCCCGGCACGGGCCGCTTCCACGGCAGCATTGAGTGCTAACAAATTAGTCTGGAAGGCAATGCCGTCGATGGTGCTGATAATATCGGCGATGCGGGTACTGGATGAATTAATCTCGCTCATGGCCTTAACGGCACGATCCACTACCTGACCACCCTTCTCGGCATCATTACGTGCAGCATTGGCCAGTTGGGCGGCCTGTTGCGCCGAATCGGCATTTTGTTTCACGGTAGAGGTCATCTCTTCCATGGAGGCAGCGGTCTCTTCCAGTGAGGAGGCCTGCTCTTCCGTGCGCTGGGACAGATTGGCGTTGCCGGCAGCAATCTGCTCCGAGCCGCTCAACATATTCTGTACACCGTCTACAACATCAACAACAACGCTTTCGATCTTGGAAACAAACTTATTGACTGCGCTCGCCAACTGTCCGATTTCGTCATTACCTTTATAAGTCAGGCGTTGAGTCAAATCACCATCACCCTCAGCCATATCTGTCATGGCGTCCAACGCCTGACGAATAGGCCGGAGTAATCCACTGACAATCCAGGGACCGGCTGTAACGGCGACGCCAATACTCAATAACACTGTAATGATTACCATCGAATAAGAGGTCTTGATGGTAGCAGCAATCGCAGCCTGCTCATTTTCTACCTTGCCGTCACCTTCCGCCTCAATGTGCTCCAACATATCCAGCATTTCGTCAGCAATAGCAGAATATTTGATCAGTGAGTCATGATACGCAATATAGGCAGACGTCGCCGCCTGGAAATCACTCTTATGCTGCTCCAGCTTGAAGCGAAGCGCATCAGAAAAAGTTTTACCTGAATGGGCGCCGGAGCTGATGCGGGTCGATTTAAACACAGGGTGGTCAATAATCTCTCCCATTGCGCCTTCGGTAAATTCCAGAGCATTTGCCAGACCCTTAAGGGAGTCACTCTGACTCTCGTTGGCTGTCAGTCTTTTGTAATAATAAATACGTTCCAATAAGCCGATCATGGTTTCCATGGCACCGTCCGCCGCGTTCCATTTGTTTTTCAGGCCACCATTCCAGGAAATGGTCTTGTTGGGATTATTGCGCAACACCTCCACCGCACCGTCGCCTAGCTCCTCGGCTTGCTCCATGATTTTTTGCAAGTCATAAAAATTGGCGGTCAATGCCTGATCCAGACGTTTATACTGGCCAAAGGTATCCATGAGGCTGTTGCGCGCGTCCCCATAACTGTTCAGCATAGCCTTCACTTTCTGAACATCACGCTCGTCCATTAAACCTGTGCCCAGCATTCTGGTCAGTGCCGGGTCTGCTGTTTCCTGACCTTCGCTGATGAGGCGCTTGGCATCCTCCGCAGACCCCAGCCCCGAAACCAGGCGATTAATTCCCAGCATTTGCATTTCCACACCAATGGTGCCCTCCATAGAGCCATCCGCGGTATCCCAGGCGTCGCCACTGATAAATTCCAGCGACTTACTCAAAGAATTCACACCCATGTAACCGGCCAGGCCGCACAGCAGGGCCAATATGCTGAGTACTAAAAAACCGCCACTAATCCGGGTTCCGATCTTCATGTGCAATATCCTCTCTATTTTCTATGTCGACGATGTCGTTCGCTAGACTCTTATCCGCAACTCTTATGCGCAGCAATGGAATACTGCTACCTCTGTTTGATTTGAACTGCTATCTACAGAAAATGACAAGTTTCCCGGTAGATTTATAGACGACAAAAATCAACTTCCCACAAAAAAATAGCACACAATCTCTAAAGGTAAACCTGTGATAGCCAACTATCACAACTACCAACGCCAGGGTTTGCTTTCTGAGAAAGGTGTGGCAGAAACCACACCACTTGCACCAACCTAGAGCATGCCTGGACTAGGTGACCTCCTCCTCGGCATGCTCAACCAATTCTATCTGCGCTGTGTTAAAAATCCTCCCACTCATTTTTTCTGTCTGTGGTGCCGGTCTTTCTGGCGGCGCCTTCCGCTTTTTCTTTTTCATTGCGCAGCTTCTGCAGATGTTTGTCGGTTCGTGCTTTCAACGGGTTTGCGGGAACACCCTGATAGACGTAGTGATCACCTCCGCTAACCTGTCGTGCCGGTAATTCATGTACTGCGGGTGAGGCCCGGTCTCCTGAAGGCATGTGTCTTTGTTGATGCTGGGTATAGGAACCTCTGTTATCGCCAAGCTTAAAGAAGCTCACCGCATCCACCAGGATTCCTGTCTGGTCTTCCATGGAACGGCTGGCAGCCGCGGATTCTTCCACCAGGGCGGCGTTCTGCTGAGTCATGTCGTCCATCTGGGCCACAGCATTGTTTACCTGATCGATACCGGCGGATTGTTCCTGGGAGGCGGCATTGATCTCGGCGACAATGTCGGCCACTTTTTTGATGCCTTCCACAATACCGGTTAAGGTCTGACCGGATTGGTCTACCAGTTCGGTACCCGCTT
>JAOUNW010000142.1 GCA_029880755.1 Gammaproteobacteria bacterium | reverse complement strand
GCCTCCCGGGCGTTCATTCCTATAAGCGATTCGACCTCAGACATTATTTGCATGGGAGAAACCGCCAACTTTTCAATTTCTATCTGACCGGCTTCGATCTTTGACATATCCAGCACATCGTTAATAATCTGAGTGAGATGTTTACCATTTTTTATAATGCTGGTAATGGCCGAATTCATAGAATTTCCTGCTTTACCCTGTTCCTGAAGAATTTCAGAAAAACCCAGGATTGCAGTTAACGGCGTGCGAATCTCGTGACTCATATTGGCTACAAATAGACTCTTAGCCTTGCTGGCACTTTCTGCCAACTCTTTAGCGATGGTTAAATCCTTCTCGGTTGCCGCACGCTCGAGTGCAGTGCCCATCCAACTGGCGATCATCTTGATGAATTCCCGGTCGATATCCTCAAATGGTTTGGATCTTTCCTGGTTACTGCCAAAGGCCACCGTACCGAACTTTTTACCGCTGATCCAGATATTGGCGCCGATGTATGACAGTAAACCGTAGTTTCTGGCGCTATCTATTGCAGCCGGCACCGTATCGTTGTCTCCTGGCAGGGCAAAGGTAGAATCCTGATTGAAGGTTACCTGGCAAAGCACCTGGTCTAACGGCAAAATCTGCTGCTGGCTTGGCTCGTCACCAGTCGGCGAAAAGCAATGCAACCGCAGAACTTGATTGATTTCCGGCTCCACACGGTTAACCCAGCCGCTGTCACAGTCCAACAGCTCACACCCGCGTTTCAGCATTTCGGAAATCTCCTGATCCAGGGTCAGTCCTGGAAGTGTCGACACGTCATACAGCGCCTTGATGCGTTGGGTTCGCTCGAGAGTCGAGGCTTCCGCCGCCGCGGTCTTTTTTACTACAATACGCGCAGTCAACAAGCCCAGTAATATGGACACGAAACTGAGTATCGTGGTCAAGGTTAGGGTGGAATTATTCTCAAAAAACGCCTGCTCCGCAGCCTTATCAGCGTTGCCGCCGGTAAAATCCAGCATTTCGGTGAGCACTTCCATGACGGTTTCCTGGGTGGGAATAACTTCCGTGGTAATCAGTTCGTGGGCTTCGTCTATGCGTCCCTCCTGAATCAGCTCGGCGGCCCGGTTTTGAAGTCTGGAGCCCTTGATCACAAAGGGCCTGGCCTTTTCCCACAACAGAAGTTCCTGCCCCATCAGACCTTCTTCGCTGAGCAACTGGTCGCGCGCGATAATGAATTGCACCGCCATTTCCCGGAACTTCTGGTGTTCTTCATCCAGATCAAATGGATCCTCCATGAATGACATGCGAAACAGGGAAATGGCGCGCTTATAGGCTGCATCACGCATAGTAAATATCAACTGCCGTTCATTTTGTTCGGTTACGATCATTTCCAGATGATCCCCGGTTGTATACAAATACCGGTACCAAACGATAGTAATAGTCACTATGACGGCTATCAGAATGGCAAAACCCAGGGTCATGGTCGCTAGCGAGCCGGCTTTCTTCATATAAGTTTCACCATGTGGTTGAAATATCCATAGCATCGGCCGCTATGCTAGGCAGCTAAGACTTTTTCGGAATCAAAGCTTTGACTCTTTAAGGAAAATCAGCACTGTTTACGTATATCGTTATGGGATTTACGAATATGACCGGCACCTGTTCGCACGTGAGGACCTCGAAATGAAACAGATCGGCAGATTGCTGCTGGTAGACGATGAGGAACTCACACGGGGACTCATAGCGCTGCAACTAAGGCGTCTGGGGTACCAGGTAACCGAGGTCGAGGGCGGCCAGCAGATGCTGCATATTCTTGAACGTGATTCATTCGATCTCATATTACTGGACTTGGATATGCCGCACATGAACGGCATCGAAGTACTGGCACAGGTACGTACTGGATTCGGACCGCTCAAACTACCAGTCATCATCGTGACCGCGGATCACCAGGAACAGAGCGTGGTCGGCGCGCTGGAAAGTGGCGCGAACGATTATCTGGTAAAACCTCTTAATATCAACATTGCTGATGCACGCATTCGCACCCAGTTACGACTGAGCGAATTACTGCGCTTGAAAGAAGACTTTCTGGCCTTTGCCAGCCATGACCTGAAGAAACCGATACTATTACTGGAAGATATTCTCGGTTGCATGCTCAACGATATGAACGCCGACAAGACCATCAATCCAAGTTTACTGGACTGCGCACAACTGGCTTCGGGCACCATTGCATCCATGCAGGCGGTTGTCCGGGGATTCCTGGACCAGGCGCGTCAGGGCACCACTTCACTTTCGCTGGCACCGGTTGATATCAGCAGGATTGTCGGTCAATCCGTAGAACGCAATCTCGGGTATGCCGCCAGCAAGAACATCAAACTGGAATACCAACCCCCACCGGCGGCTGAATTAGTCGCCACAGATGTATTTCGCCTCACCCAGATCCTGGAAAATCTCATTGGCAATTCAATTAAATTCTGCGGCCCGGGAGCAACCACAACGGTCTCTATTGGTAAAAACGGCGACTGCATGGTGATAGCCATCAGCGACCAGGGCCCCGGCTTTACCCTGGAGGAGCTGCCCAGATTGTTCACGAAAGGCGCTGGTATCGGCAACAGGCCAACCGGCGGTGAGGAAAGCACGGGCATCGGCTTGGTGCTGTGTCATGAATTGGCCGAACAAATTCATGCCAGCCTGACGGTGGCCAACAATCCGGATAGGGGCGCCACCTTCGAATTGATTCTACCGTTACAGTGGCGTAAGGAAGGCTAGCATGCAGGCGCTTCTGTCGCTGGCGACAGGGCCGATAAATACCGGTGGTTTGTCTTTTCCCGAACAAAAACAATCAAGGATCATCTTGATGGCATTCAACTTTCCCAGATAGCAGGGATAGATTTCACTGTCGGCGGTGACCGATAAAACACCGTGAATCCATTCATGGCAATAGACGCGCGTCCCACCAGAGTGTGTTCACATAGATTTCAAACAAAGTTGCGTTTGCAAAATCGCAGGGTTTTGCATTGACTCTTAAGGTATTTTCTTGATGACGGTAATTTCGTTCCAGAATTCCAGCAATCATTTTCGAGAGAGCTAAGGCATGAAAATGGGGCCAAAATGGGGGTTTTAAGCAGTTTTTTGGGGCTTTTTTCGGGACAAATCATATTTCAATCAATTGGTTGCGGAGGTCCGACCCGCATACGATCACAATTTGATTTACCTGTCAGCTTGACAGTCGGTCACCATAACTTTTTCAAGTTTCAGAATATTCGAGGGAAACAAACCAACTTGAAGGGCTATGGTTTCTATCACGGAGCCAACCTGTTTTGGTCATACCAATCAGCACAATTTGAGCTGGGTACCGGGCTTTTGCACTGGACCATGCGCGCACGCGCGCTGGGCCAGACTGTAGGCAATGAAAGCGGAAAAAGCCCTTATGTTTCCTTTACTCTCAGAGGCCACTTACCTGTACGTATGATAATCGGTGCCAATTATGTTCGGTATCAAGATGTAGCCGGAGTAAATATTCAGAGTTTTTCCACCTTCTTTGGTTATCGGCATGATTTTTAATGAACCCCATTCTCTTCAGAGCGATCTCGGCCACCGCGCGCCAATGTCCTGGAAATGAATTTCTATTTCTAATAACTTATGCGGCTTCCTCATCGTATGTGCTCGATTCCTACGCATCCACGGCTCACGCTTAACACCGTAGCCGGCAACAGGCTTACTGCGGAATTTTGTGTTGCTTTGCCGACATTCTTAAGCTAGAGTCCGCGTGGTGCATACAGGGATTTTCTAATTGGATTGCAATTAGAAACGAGTTTACGTTGGAAGATGTCGTAAATGTTGATAAGGAAGTTAATATTATTCACCGCTCTATGCTGCGCAGGCCACGCCGCGCACGCCATGGAAGTCTATCGTCTCATCCTGAAAACCTGCGCCGTGGAAACCGGGATCGTAATCGATGCCGACCAGTCGATACTCGGTCTGATCACAACGTCCGGGCAATACCACGTCCTTGAACGCGATCAAATCTCAACCATTCTGGTGTACAACACCGTAAATAACCCGTTCCGGGAAATCCAACAAGGGAACGAGACTCGCCGGGCGCTACTCGATGTCTATGTCGAAGACACCAGCAAGCCGCTTTTTACCGGTTGGGCCGTACGCTTTGTTGACGACCTGGCGTTTTTTTACGGGATTGACGGCAAAAGCTACAATATCGACATTCATAAAATAACGATGGTAGACCAGGCACACAGCGATACATCTACCCTGTCGCCGGCTAACGGCAACGAGACGCTGGCATTCGATTACGGACGTGATTTTCCCGAGTGCGGGCTGACCACTGGCGGGTCTGCCGCGGCCGGTTCCATTGCGCCGGTGCAGATACTGAGCGATCAGATCAAAATCGAAAAATGGTTTCTTAACCTGCAACGGGGTTTCACCCGCCTGCAACAGTTCCGGGAACGCACGCTGTTTTACGCCAAACCCATGATTTACCGGGAGGATAGCCGTTTTGGCGTCTTTCAGCTCATCAATGGATCGAAGGGGAAGGGAAAATACGGCATGGAGCCCCCCGTTAGCATACCCGCTTATCTTTTCCGGTCGGGAGGCAAGCCATTCCTGTATCAGCACCAAACCACATTTGGCTCCAAGATATCTGACCTGGCGCCCACGGTGGAACCGGTTACGGCCTTCACATCCGACATCAAAGCACATTTATTTCACGGCTCGTTTGTCCTCAATCTTAATAACCCGGCACCGGGAGAAGGCGTGATCAAAGCACTGGCGGAATCCCAACTCGATTACTTTCGAGAAGTCGCCAGTCAAAAGACGGATGTCCTGACCACGTTCCATTACCTGGCACTTTCCGGTGTCGATTATCGCCGATTTTCCTTCTCCGGCGGTTATTTTTTTCCTGTTTTCGGCATCCAGACC
>JAOUNW010000068.1 GCA_029880755.1 Gammaproteobacteria bacterium | reverse complement strand
GAATGGGACGCTATTATGGATACCAATCTCAAGTCCGTGTTTCGCCTGAGCAAAGCCTGTCTGCGAGGCATGACCAAGGCCAGAAAGGGACGTATTATCAGTATCAGCTCGGTGGTGGGCGCGGCAGGTAATCCGGGCCAGTGTAATTACGCGGCAGCCAAAGCAGGTGTTATTGGTTTTACCAAGGCCCTGGCCCGTGAGGTTGCGGGGCGCAATGTGACCGTCAACGCTGTGGCCCCGGGCTTTATTGATACGGACATGACCCGCGCACTCACCGAGGATCAGAAGAATGCCATTATTGGCCAGGTACCGCTGGGCCGGCTGGGGACTCCCGAGGATATCGCAGAGGCCGTCGTTTTTCTTGCATCTGCCCGGGCATCGTATATAACTGGACTCACGCTGCACGTAAACGGCGGGATGTTCATGAATTAATAGTCAAATTTCTGATTGACCGGGGTGCTAGACGGGCCCGGGTAATTACGAATACAATGCGCCCGCGAGGGCTAGTTCAAGCCGTTAAGGAGGAAATCTAAACCATGAGCAGTATTGACGAACGCGTTAAGAAAATTGTTGTTGAGCAGTTAGGCGTTAACGAGAGCGAAGTATCCGGAGCATCTTCTTTTGTGGATGATTTGGGAGCGGATTCACTGGATACCGTTGAGCTTGTTATGGCGCTGGAAGAGGAGTTCGATTGTGAAATTCCTGATGAAGAAGCAGAGAAAATCACAACTGTTCAGCAAGCTATTGATTACGTCAACACACACGTTAGCTAATTTCGTTTTCGCTAATCAGGTGTCATAAGGGGGGATCATTGCTTGCATTGTGCAAGAATGTTCCCTCGTCTTTCTTATCTCAATATTCGGGTCTGTATTCGGACCTTCGGCCGTTGGAATTAAGGAGAATTTTTTGGGCAAAAGACGTGTAGCAATTACCGGTCTTGGAATACTCTCGCCTGTAGGTATTGGCGTTAAGGAAAACTGGGACAGTATTGTTGCCGGGAAATCCGGTATCACTCGCATTACGCAATTTGATGCGACGGGTTATCCGTCTGAAATCGCAGGGGAAGTAAAAGGTTTTGAAGTAGAGAAATACTTTTCCGCCAAAGAAGCCCGAAAAATGGATCGCTTTATTCAGCTGGGCATGGCTGCAGGTATTGAGGCGCTGCAGGATTCCGGGCTGGAAGTCACGGAAGCCAACGCCGAGCGTATCGGTGTTTTTATCGGGGCCGGCATCGGCGGTATTCATTCCATTGAGAACACCACTCGAACGGTTCTGGAAAAAGGCCCCCGTCGTGTTTCTCCATTCTACATTCCCATGAGTATCATTAATATGATATCGGGAGATCTGTCTGTCATGTTTGGTCTCAAGGGCCCGAACCTGGCAATTGTGACAGCATGCTCCACGGCCACGCATAGTATTGGCGATGCCGGCCGTTTGATTGAATACGGTGATGCGGATGTCATGATCGCCGGCGGCGCCGAAGCAACTGTAACACCAACCAGTATGGCGGGTTTTGGTAATGCCAAGGCATTAAGCGGCCGCAACGATGCGCCGGAACAGGCAAGCCGTCCGTGGGATAAAGATCGCGATGGTTTTGTTTTGGGTGAGGGCGCCGGTGTTATGATGCTGGAGGAATGGGAGCATGCCAAAAAGCGGGGAGCCAAGATTTATGCTGAGTTGAGTAGCATGGGTTTAAGCGGTGATGCCTACCATATGACCAGTCCGTCGGAGAATGGTGAGGGAGCCTCGCGCTGCATGGTGAACGCATTGAGACATGCAGGCCTCAATCCGGAACAAGTGGATTACATCAACGCTCATGGTACATCGACGCCTCTAGGCGATATTGCGGAAACTCAGGCAATTAAAACAACGTTTGGTGCTCACGCAAAAAAACTAGCAGTCAGTTCCACAAAATCCATGACCGGGCACTTGCTGGGTGCCGCCGGTGGTGTGGAAGCGGTTTACACGGCATTGGCCATTCATCATCAGATTGCACCGCCGACTATTAATCTGGATGCACCGGGAGAAGGTTGTGACCTGGATTATGTTGCGCATGAAGCGAGAAAAATGAAGATCGACGTCGCTATCTCCAATTCGTTTGGCTTCGGTGGAACTAACGGCACTCTGGTAATGCGTAAACCCATGTGATTGTCAGTGAACGAAGGTCCGGCGTCTCCCGCCGGGGCTATGTCATTACACCCTTAAGCAACTGCGACGACTTACTCGCGTTCCATCAGCTCAACCCGAAACGTTATCCTCATTTACTTGAAAGCGTCGTGCATGGTACGGACCAGGCTCGCTATGACATTCTTTTTGCTTTCCCCGGTCAACATCTGGCGCTTGACTCCAGACAACACTTATTTCTGGACGATGAAAAGCAAGACGACACAGATTTTCTGGCAGTGCTGGATCGGCGTTGGGGTGACCCGCAGGATGTCGAGCACGTGGAGAACAGTGCAGATCAGGAACAGCCGCCATTTCGTGGTGGCTGGTTTATTTTTCTTGCCTATGAGTTTGTCGGTCAAATTGAAAAGAAATTAAAGATAAAGCGCTCCGATGATGCCGTTCCACTCGCTATGGCGACTCGATTCCCGGCAGCTATCATTCGGGACCATAAGTTGAAAACGGCGTATCTGGTATGTGAAAGTAATCGTCAGAACGACATCGTACCGGCCGTTGAAGCTGACAGTAGAGCGTTGTCCAAATATTCCGGTGATCAGGAATTGAACATTACCGGGCTGACAGAAGAGACACCGGAAAGATTTTTGCAGGGCGTGGACAGGATTAAGAATTATATCCGTGAGGGAGATGTATTTCAGGTCAATTTGTCGCGTCTATGGCGAGGAAGGCTGGCGGGGCACTCTAACGGTGTGCAATTATACCGACGCTTGCGCCGGAGCAATCCGGCGCCGTTTGCCGGTTTGATGACTTTAACGCCAACGACGCAGATTATCAGCTCTTCACCAGAACGACTGGTGAGCGTGGTTCAGGGTAAAGTATCGACCCGGCCCATTGCGGGAACTCATCCTCGTGGGAAGGATGGAGCCGAAGATAAATTGTTATCGGCCCAGTTGTTGGCGCACCCTAAGGAGCGGGCGGAGCACGTTATGCTGATTGATCTTGAGCGAAATGATTTGGGAAGAATTTGTCAGCCAGGTTCCGTGGCGGTAAAAGATTTTATGATTCTGGAAAGCTATCGACACGTGCATCATATTGTTTCAGAGATTCATGGCACCTTAGGCCCCGGCATTTCGCCGGCTGCCGTTATTCGCGCCGTTTTCCCCGGTGGCACTATTACCGGTTGCCCCAAGGTGCGTTGTATGGAAATTATTAATGAACTGGAAGACACTGCCCGGGGCGCTTACACAGGCGCCATGGGTTACATCAATCACAATGGTGACATGGATCTTAATATCCTGATTCGAACGCTGACGAAAGAGGGCGATACGGTTCATTGGCGTGCTGGCAGTGGTATTGTTTCTGACTCTGTTCCTGATCTTGAGCTGGACGAAACCCGTGCCAAGGCAAAAGGGTTATTGTCAGCGTTGCAGGAAATGTCATGAATTGTTTGCGCACCAGGGTGAACTACCGTGATGCTGACAGCGTTACAATTTATGATCGTGGTCTTCAATTTGGTGATGGCCTGTTTGAAACTATTGCTGTTCGGGAAGAGCTGCCATTGTTATGGCTACTGCATTGGGCGAGACTGCAGAGAGGTTGCGGGTTATTGGGTATTCAGCCGCCTGAGGAACAGAGATTGACAGAAGAGATCAAGTCCCTGTGCCAGGGTGTCGATAAAGGGATCGTTAAGCTGGTATTGACCCGCGGTAACAGCAGCCGCGGTTACGCGCTGGATAAGAAGGCGCTTCCCAATCTTGTGCTCTACTTATTTTCCTGGCCGGAAAATATCGAGGCGCGCCGGGCGCAAGGTGCGCACCTTAGGCTGTGCCGGACCCGTCTGGCTTCGGGTTCCTTTTTGGCCGGGGTCAAACACTTGAATCGCTTGGAGCAGGTCCTGGCCAAAGCAGAGCTGGCCGGTGAGCAGGAAGAGGGCCTTATGCTGAATACTGCAGGTGATGTTGTCGAAGGTGTGTCTACTAATGTATTTGCGCTGATCGGTGACCGCTTGCAGACGCCTGATTTATCCGGTTGCGGGGTTCAGGGTGTTATGCGTGAACATATTTTGATGAGTGCACCGGAGCTGGGAATTGATGTTAGAATTACAACTTTAACACCTGGCGATCTGATTAGAGCACACGAAGTGTTTTTGACAAACAGTATCATCGGTATATGGCCGGTAAAGCAATTTCAGCAGACCGTTTATGCGCCAGGACTCGTTACTGAAAGACTTACTGAACATTTGCGACAGAGTTATTGTTAATTATGTCTTTAATCCGAAAACCTGCTAGCCTGGTCGTTGTAACCCTGTTGCTGGCAGGGCTGTATCTTGGCTGGTCATGGAGCCGGTCGTTAATAGCTGAAGATAAAACTGTTGTCATTCAGCCGGGCACTTCATTGGGTGGCGTATCCCGTGAGCTCGTGCAAGAGGATATTTTATCCAACGCATGGTCATTTAAATTTCTGGCCTATATCAGAGGTGATAGCCGAAGAATCAAGGTTGGGGAATATCTTTTTCCTGCCGGTATCAGCCAGTGGAAATTACTTAACCAGATTGTGGCCGGCAAGGTGGTAGAGTACCCACTACAATTTATCGAAGGTTGGACGTTCAAGCAGTTGCTGGCGGCGCTGGAATCGGCACCCAAACTCACTCACGAACTGACCGGCAAGAAGGAGGGTGAGATTATGGCGCTTCTGGGTTATGCCAATATACATCCGGAAGGCCGGTTTTATCCGGACACCTATTTTTATTCTGCGGGCGCAACTGACATATCTATTCTCCAACGCGCCTATAAAAAAATGGAAAAGGCATTATGGATTGAATGGGAGGCACGTGATCCGTCAGTGCCCGTGAAAGATCCCTACGAGGCCCTGATTCTGGCTTCAATTATTGAAAAAGAAACCGGCCAACCCGATGAGCGATCAATGATCGCCGGTGTATTTGTTAATCGTTTGCGCAAACAAATGCGTTTGCAAACTGATCCAACAGTCATCTATGGGATGGGGGATTCCTATAGAGGCAATATTCGTCTCAAGGATTTGAGAACCGATACGCCCTACAATACTTACACCAGAGGCGGTTTGCCGCCGACCCCTATTGCCATGCCGGGTCAGGATGCTATTCACGCAGCGCTTCATCCCAGAGATACCAAGGCGCTTTACTTCGTTTCGCGAGGCGATGGCAGTCATGTATTTTCCGATACATTGTCGGAACACAATCAGGCGGTAATTAAGTATCAATTGGGTGGCCGGCCCAGACCCACAACGTCTACGACTCCGGACGCTTAAAAAATGAATACCTCAGTAACTGGACATAAGGGTATTTTTATTACACTCGAGGGCGGGGAAGGCGCGGGAAAGAGCACCAGTCTCGCCTTTCTTGAAAATGGTTTTCGGCAATACGGCCATGAAGTCCTGCTTACCCGTGAACCAGGTGGCACCGTTCTTGGCGAGAAGGTGCGCGAAATATTATTGCATGCCACCGATTTGCATATTGTACCTGATGCCGAATTATTGCTGATGTTTGCCGCCCGTGCCCAGCATCTGCAAACCTGTATTGAACCGGCATTAGGGCAGGGAAAAGTTGTTTTGTGTGACCGTTTTACTGATGCCAGTTATGCCTACCAGGGCGCAGGTCGCGGTATCGATGCAGATCGCATTAAGGTGTTAGAGCAATGGGTGCAGGGCTCGCGCCGTCCTGATGTCACATTGTTATTTGATTTGCCTGTGACCCAGGGGTTGAAGCGGGCCAACTCGCGCAGCGAGCCTGACCGCTTCGAACGTGAGCAGCAGGCCTTTTTCGAGCGTGTGCGAGCAGGCTACCTTGCTATTGCAAAAAAGGAGCCGGACCGAGTAAAGGTGATCGATGCCTCGAAGTCTATTGAACAGGTACAATTGCAGCTGGAAATGATTGTTGAAGAGTTAGTAACAGGTCATGGCGATTGATAACTTAAGCAGTATAAAACCTAATCATTATCCCTGGCAGGCGCAAACCTGGTCCCGGGTGAATGCCGCACTGACGCGTTTGCCCCATGGATTGTTGCTGCATGGCGTACCGGGTACCGGTAAAGTCGCATTCGCCAAACATCTTGCTTATCAATTGCTATGTCAGGCTCCGACGGATGCGGGTGCCTGCGGCAGTTGCAAGAGTTGCCTGCTGTTGGCCGCCGGTAACCATCCAGATCTGGTGTTGGTAGAACCGGAGTCTGCCGGCAAGGCCATTGTGGTGGACCAGATTCGAGCGCTAACGGAATTTCTTTATTATCGGCCGCACATCGCCCAGCGTAAGGTAACGGTGATAGCACCGGCCGAGGCCATGAACATGAATGCCGGCAACAGTTTGCTAAAGATACTGGAGGAGCCGCCTCTGGGTAGTCTTATCTTATTAGTGAGCCATAATCCGTCCATGTTATCCGCCACGGTGCGTAGTCGGTGTACCCGGATATCATTTAATTTGCCGGCGCCAGCGCAAGCCCTGGCCTGGCTGACCCAGCAGACAGTCACGTCAGAGCCGGATACCTTGTTGAAACTGGCTGCTGGCGCACCGCTCAATGCCTTGCTGTTGGATCAAGATGGTTTTCTTCAACAGCGGGAACAGCTTTTACTTGATATGGAGCAGTTGGCCCAACGAAGTGTCGGTGTATCGTCCTGCGCCGAGCGCTGGAAAAAAACCGGCACTTTAACCTGTCTGGAATGGCTGCAGAGTATGGTGGGTGACCTGATTAAACACCTAATGGGCTCGCCTATCGGGAACCTGAGAAATGCCGACAAAATTGAGCGGTTGCAAGCGCTCGTAAAGCAGTTAAACTTGAAAAAGTTATACGGGTTTCTCGATACCATTAACGAAGCGCGCAGGGCATTGTCCGGACCCATCGACGAGCAGCTACTCCTGGAAGATCTGCTGATTCGATGGCACCGGCTGGCAGTGTTGCGGCAATCCTAACAACGTACTGGATACAGACAGAGAAAACGCAGTCCTATGTCACAACCGCCACCCAAACCGCCAGTCCGCCCCGGGGTATTATCCTTAACCATTAAAGACCGAAGTGCGCTTTACGCAGCCTATATGCCTTTTCTGAAAGGCGGCGGTATTTTTGTGCCCAGCTCAAAGCCTCACAAACTCGGGGACGAAGTCTTCATGCTACTGACGCTGATGGACAGCAAAGAAAAGATTCCCGTTGCCGGTCGGGTCGCCTGGATTACGCCCAAGGGTGCCCAGGCCAATCGTACCGCAGGTATCGGTATCCAGTTCAGTGAAAAGGATTCCGGTGCGGCTCGCAATAAAATCGAAACCATTCTGGGCGGCGCCCTGAAATCGGAAAAGCCCACCCACACCCTGTAGCTGTGCCCACTCTCGTTGATTCTCATTGCCACCTCAACTTTGAACCGTTAGGGGACGAAATCACCCAGGTGCTTTCCCGGGCCAAAGATCATGGTGTGGGGTATTTTCTGTGTGTGTCCGTCAACCTGGAAGACTACCCGCAAGTCTTAGCCCTTGCTCAGGCACACAAAAATATTTTTGCCTCGGTCGGTGTGCATCCCAATGAGCGCGAAGGCCGGGACCCGGAGGCGGAAGAGCTTGTCGCGTTGGCCCAGGACGACGCTGTGGTCGCCATCGGTGAAACCGGGCTGGATTATTATCGTTCGGAAGGCGATCTTGGTTGGCAACAGGAACGTTTCCGGCAACACATTCGGGCCGCCAAAACCTCGAACAAACCGCTTATTATTCATACCCGCGATGCCGCCCAGGATACCTTGCGCATTATGAAACAGGAAAAAGCCCACGAAGCTTCCGGGGTCATGCATTGCTTTGCGGAGGATTGGGAAACGGCGCGCGCGGCACTGGATCTGAATTTTTATATCTCCTTTTCCGGTATTGTCACCTTCAAGAGCGCTGAAAGTCTGCGCGACGTGGCGCGCAAAGTCCCCGCCGATCGCATGTTGGTGGAAACCGATTGCCCTTATCTTGCTCCGGTTCCCCATCGCGGCAAGACCAACGAACCTGCCTTTGCCAGTTACGTCGCCGAGTGTCTGGCATCAGTGCGCGGCGAACCCATCGAAAATATCATCCAAAATACTACCCACAATTTTTTCACGCTCTTTCAATGCGCAAAGCAAATCGTTTAATTCGATATGAGCACCAAAATAAGCCTTACCTTTCTTGTCAACATATAAAACATAGTCTATAGCTAACGTATCGTGTCGATAAAATGACATTAAAAAATTTTATCTCGATGGCATGACAGTAAATAGGGGGTAGGGGGGTCGATCGTTTATCTGTAAGCATATGACATCCTCGCTCTTTTGACCAAACAAATTAAGCACTCGAAAGGGGCCTTACCATGCAGAACCAAACCTTCAAACGGCGGCTGGGTTTAACGCCAAAAATCATCACATTGCTTTTGGCCTTTGCACTGGTGCCGGTCGCCATTGTTGCCACAAGCGTCTTTTTCAGTTTTGGCGATATCAAGGAGCAAGCGGCTGTCCGTTTTGAAGATACAGCGCTTACCATTGCTGACAAAATTGACCGCAATCTGTTTGAGCGTTATGGCGATGTCCAGGCATTTGCCCTGAACCGGGTGTTGTACAACCAGGAAAACTGGTATCAACAGGGCTCCGGTAACGAGATTGTGGAAGCCATGAACCAGTACGTGCAGACCTATGGCATTTATTATATGACTATGCTGGTGGACCGTAATGGTAAACTGATTGCCGTTAACTCCAAGGACTCAGATGGCAAGGCAATTAATACTGCCCCCTTGTACCAGAAAAATTTTAGCAACAGCGCCTGGTTTCAGGCCTTGTCGCGTAACCAGTTTACTACCAGCATGCCCTTTACGGCGGCGGGAAATAACATTTCAACAGGCACTTTCATTGAAGACCTGCATGTGGACGGTGATGTCAGCCAGGTGTATCAGGGTAACGACGGCCTGACACTGGGTTTCAGTGCGCCGGTTTACCAGAATGGTCAGGTCATTGCCTATTGGACCAACCGCGCCAAATTCTCGCTCGTAGAAGAAATTTTTGAACAAACCTACGGTGTGCTGAAAAAAGCGGGTTATCCCGGTGCTGAGCTGACGCTGCTGGATAGCCAGGGAAATATTATTGTGGATTATGATCCCCGCGAGAGAGGATCAGAGAAAGTTACTCATGACATGACCGTGCTCATGCGTTTTAATTTGGCACAGAAAGGTGTGACCGCCGCCATGGATGCGGTAAAGGGTAATACAGGTCACGAGTATGCGTTTCATGCGCGCAAGAAAATTACCCAGGCTGCCGGTTATAGCCATTTAAAGGGAGCATTGGGTTATCCTGGCATGAACTGGAGCGTTCTGGTACGAGTACCGGAAGAGGAGGCCGCACCCTGGTTACTGCCAATTCAGCGTAATGTCTCTGGTATTATCATCGCCTGTATCGCCATCTGCTCGGTTATCGGCGTCTTCATCGGCCGCTACCTGATCACCAACACGGTTAAACCGATTCTGGATGTAACCCATCATGCGGCCAACGGTGATTTGGGCCGCCGTATTGCTGTGACATCGTCGGATGAGTTGGGCGAGATTGGCTCTTCATTAAACGCCATGCTCGACAGGTTAAGTGAAACCGTGTCAGAAGTGCGCGCCAATGCCGAATCCATCTTGTCAGGTTCCGAACAAATTACTGCCGGCAACGCCAATCTGTCCCAGCGCACCGAAGAGCAGGCCTCCTCGCTGGAAGAGACCGCTGCCTCCATGGAAGAGATGACCTCTACCGTGAAACAAAATGCCGATTCGGCGCAACAGGCCGCTCAACTGGCCGGTGCAGCGCGCAACGAAGCGGAGAAGGGCGGTCAGGTGGTGACCCGGGCCGTGGATGCTATGGGCGCCATCACGGCGTCCAGTACCCGCATCGCCGACATTATCAGCACCATCGACGGCATCGCTTTTCAAACTAACTTACTGGCATTGAATGCTGCTGTGGAAGCGGCCCGCGCCGGGGAACAGGGTCGTGGTTTTGCCGTGGTTGCCAGTGAAGTGCGCAGTCTGGCCCAACGCAGTGCTGATGCTGCCAAGGAAATCAAAGGCCTCATCGAAGACAGCGTGGATAAAGTGAAAGCGGGTACCGAACTGGTAGACCAATCCGGTCAGACCTTAACCGGTATTGTGGAAGGCATCAAAAAAGTGGCCGACATTGTCGCCGAGATCAATGCCGCCTCCCAGGAACAATCCGCCGGTATCGACCAGGTAAACAATGCCGTGGCCCAGATGGACGACATGACCCAACAGAACGCCGCCCTGGTGGAAGAATCTGCGGCGGCCAGCCGTTCCATGCAGGATCAGGCCAATGGCTTAATGGAATTAATGGGCTTCTTCAAACTGGATAATAACTCCGGTTACCGGGGTCGGGCGCCCTTGGCAGCAACACCGGCAATTCATGATGTTCCGGCCGCAAGGCGCATGAGTGCTCCACAATCATCATCCAGCGCCTTGCGCGAGCGTACGACCGAACACCTGCAAAAAATCCGTGAAGACAAGGCCAAGACCCGTGCCAAAAAGACCGGTACCGACGGCAGCCAGGAGTGGGAAGACTTTTAATCCCAGGTGGCCGGGTGGGAGATTACCCGCCCGGCTACAAAAACTGGTCTACACTAATAACTATGGGTAACGAACTGAGAAGGTAACCAACTATGGCACAAGCACAACGCAAAGACGAATTGCAGGACTCCGGGTCCGAACATTCCTCCCAATACCTGACCTTCTCCTTGGGCGGAGAGGAATACGGGGTGGATATCCTCGGGGTACAGGAAGTGAAG
>JAOUNW010000141.1 GCA_029880755.1 Gammaproteobacteria bacterium | reverse complement strand
GAAGATTCTCAATTCCCCATTTGCCAAAGTTGCCATCTTGTGAACCGGCGTGGGAAACAGGCTGATGCTGCTGATTTTTGACAGTTCGGCTCGATAGTCCAGGTCAGCGCAACGCAGGGATATTTCCTGTAAAAAATGGGAACCCATACCGACCACATGAATCAACTTGTCTTCTTGAAATGCTTTTACGTTCTTGTCTAACTTCGCCGCGGCCTTGCAGGAACCGTTAAACAGTTGAAGGGAGTCGGCAAAAGCTGAATTGACTTCATTTTCATTGAAATTACCGTCGTAGTTTCGTCCGGTCGCCTTAAGATAACGCGAGTAAATATCGTCACTGCTGATTTCTCCGGACAGTTTTTTATCATAATAAATCGGTATGGCGGTATTGCGTTCAGGTAGAAGCAATTCGAAATGATCACCGTAATAGCCGCTTCTGCTGATCAAATTTCTTGCCGTTCCACCGATAATTTTATAGTAAACCGTCTCGCATTTCGTGGTTTCACACTCACCCGTATAGACATTGTATTGGCCGTCAATACTGGAATCCGGCGATTTAAACTGTGCCAGAATCCGTCGTTGCGTGGCGTCTCCCATTGCCACCAGAACCACTTCCACTTCCGGGCCGCCGCCATGGACTGTTTTGTACAATTTTGCCGAACCGAGCATGTCAGCAGCTTGTGCACAGGGTGCGCTCACCATTATCACGGATAACATGAATGTGAGGATATTTCGATTCATCGACAAATCATTCCAGGTTAATTACAAACTTTTCCGGTTATCCGCAGCATCGCTAGCCACGCAAGAAAGCTTCGCACTTCTTTTTGGCAATACCGGTAAGTGCGTTTTTTTCCAGCATCTGCTGACACGCATTACTCTTGGCATTGGTATTATCTTTAATTGCCGATTTTATGATTCCCTGTAAAGGCTCGAAACACCGGCCAAATGCCACACTCTTAGCTGACTTTGCATAATTGCTGTCAGACGGTGCTTTCAGGGCGTTTTCCAGTGATATTCTGAGATTTTCGTCTTCGCAAACCGAAACCTGTTGTGGCTTGGCTGACGACTTGGCTAATGCCAATTCAAAGTATTCAATTGCCCGCAGATCCGACGCCCGGAGCCGTACTAAACGCGCCACGTCAAGTGCCAGTGATGCATCAGGATCCGCCTGGACAAACCCCAGAAGTTCTTTATGACAGGTATCATCATTATACGAGAAACAATATTCATAGTATCGCATGCCAAAATCACGCCGCAGTTGCATGAAAGCGGTATCGTCACGCAGGAAAGGAAATCGAGGAAAATGGGTTTTAAGGAATAACTGAGCGCTTTCAGTATCGCCGGAGCCAAGCAACTGTTTCAATCTCGCGCTCAATCCCTGCTGAGCAAGAGAGTTCCATTCCTGGGTTCTCTCCGAAGGCGGTACGTCATGAAGATGGTCGACCAATTCCGCCCAAGTCCCGGAATTGGCCAACGCCTGGAGATCTTCCAGCTTATATTCCGTTGCTGAAATAGACCAGCCTGAATAACTGATCAATATCAGTAGTATGAATCGTTTCATGTTATAGCAGACCGGCTATTCCCACACGGCTTTTAATAAGTCCGCATTTTTCCAGCTGCCAACACCATCACCATTAAGCTTGATATTCAACGTACTGCCATCCAGAGCAAATGCGACATACTGTTCTGAGGGATCATCTTTTCCTGAAAAACTCAGCTTAGTGATTTTAGCAACCTCGGCTTTATAGTCCGCGTCTTTGCATAAATCAGCCAGGGACTCCAACACACTTTTCGCCAAACCGCCGGTAAAACGCAGAATATCCGCTTTATTCTTACCTAATTTTTTGTAGTCATACTTGTCCCAGCTACTCCAGTCTATTTTTGATTCTAATGTTGGATTGCCACAAGCTTTTTTAGCATCAGCTGTGGCGGTAGCAATGGTTTTTTCGCTTTCCCCCATAGATTTCTTATCTTTGATTCCGGCAATGGCGGCAGTCGATGTTAAAACGATGGTAAGACCCACTAGTATCGCTATATTTCTCATAGGTTTCGTCCTCGATGAATACTGTAAACAAATTAAATCCGTGAATTAATTCGCAACAAATAACATGCTTCTATCCCGCAGGAAACAGTCAACTGTCGGCAGTTGGAATAATAGAGTCATAGCTGATAATTATCAATCACTTAATCAGTTCGAGAGAATGCTCAAACCTATAAGATATTGCAGTGGGAGAAAGTGCGGCTCAAATTAAACGAATCAAAAAAGTTTGTGGAAACTATTGCGGAACAAGCTTTGCCATGCGCGCGATAAAAGCAGCATCATGAGAAATATTCGATACGGGAACACGCAAAGTAGTCAATGTACCTGAAGTCAAACTTAAGAGCAGATCATTCAATGGCGTAAATGGGCAACTCAATGGATGCCATGGTAAAAACTCAGGCTATGGATCCCATATTGTGAAACTCTAAGGCTTTGTTTGTGTATTAATAGAGGTATCGCCGCATTTGGCGTCTTTCATCACTGAACACATTGCTGAAAATATAGCGACCTGAGGGAGTCCCTCACGGGGTCATCATGATAACTTAGGTGACACCATCAGGAAGCGTCACCTCGGTAGTATAAGTTGCACCATGTCAACATCAATCCATACCGCGTAATAGATCGGCAGCACAATAAGATTGACATTGATTCGCTGCCCGGATTCATTGTCATTTTATTTTGTTAGTCACAGACGTGGCCACCCTTGGATTTCAGACATATCAAGCAATACAGCATGTGCGCTTGCTCGTTACGCGAACCATAAACGTTGATACTCTTTGATGGTCTTGAAACCGTCTGTTTTTATCGAGTAACTATGATTGTCATACGAAGCAACAGTGCACCGAATGCCTGTGTTGGGGTAAAAAAACACATTCTTGTATTCATGTCCGCTGCTATAACGCGGCGGGCAAACATTGGGACAGATGTTTACCACGACACTTTTAAAAACTGTACCGAACCCCGGGAATTCACTCGCTAGCCCGGTACCCGCCAGCCATAGCCCGCACTATTAAGCGGTTGTTAGTTCACCATAAAATACTTTAATAAAGTCCAACTTGATTACTTGGTGTTTGTCGGCCATTCTTACATAAGACTAATTCTAAGATTAGTTCTAACATCTATGCTTAGTCTAAATTACCATAATAATGCTCCTGCAATCCGTCATACCAAGATAAATAGAGAGGGTTAAATATGAAGAAGATTTCCAGAAGGGACTTTATGGGCTATTCCATGAAAGCCGGTGCCGCCACCATGTTCACCGGCATACTGGCGCCAACTGCAACCAGCTTTTTCGGTTATGGTGGGATCGCCGAAGCAGCCACCCGTAAGATTAAACCATTTACCTTTGCCGTGCTCACCGACGCCCACTTGTACGATATCAAGAACCATAAATTTGATGGTTTTCTGGAAAAGGCGGTGGATGATATCAACAAACTCAAACCTCGCCCCGATATGGTGCTTTATGCTGGGGATATCGGCCAATCCGGTAAGGAAGCCGAATTGCTCAAAGGCAAAAAAATTCTTGATAAGTTGAAAATGCCCTACAAAGTCATTCCTGGAGAACATGACTACTATCTGGACATGGGCAAGGCCTGGCGCGGCCTGTTCGGTGACGAGCACTGGTCATTCGATCATAACGGCGCCCATATTATAGGTATGAATTCCATCCTGGTACCGGACTTCTGGTCCATGGCAGGTTTAACGCCAAAGGAACGAATGGGGCGCATGGAAGAATTGGAATGTCACCGTTGTGGTTTATGGGGTGTCGGCGACAAACAACTGGAATGGTTAAAAAAAGATGTGAAAAATCTGAGTGCTGACACACCGGTGGTCATCATGACCCACTCACCCTTGTGGAACTACTATCCCCGTTGGAATTTTCAAACCCATGATGCGCCGGAAATACTGGCGATACTGAGCAAGTTCGAAAAAGTAGTCGCCATTCATGGTCATGTGCATCAGGTGGTTTATAACAAAATGGGCAATACCGTATCCGCGGGTTTACTCTCAACCTCCTGGCCCTGGCCCTATCCGCCGGTGGATCTACCTTACCCGGATATCAGAATGAACCGGGTCGATCCCGGAGATTTCGAAGATGGATTGGGCGGGCATACCCTGGATGTCACTGCCGGTTTTGACGGCACTATGAACTACCGGGCGTTTTCCGATCTGCTGCCGGCCAACGTCAAACGTGGCATAAAATTATAATCCGGGGAGAAAAAACCATGAAAAACACAAAAACCATATTACCTGTTACCGCCACCGGCCTGTCTGTATTTGTACTGGCGGCAATTCTGGCGATGGTCGCCGGCAGTGCCATTGCCAAACCGCCTCGCACGGAACAACAAATGGCGCAGGAAACCGCGGCCTATCTACAATCCGTAGCCAAGGGCGATGCGCTTTGGCATGACGGTAGTCTGGGCACCAATGGTCTGGCCTGTGGAAATTGTCATCCCGACGGCTCGGCCAGTAATCCTCACACCTGGCCGAAATATCAGACCAATCTCGGCAAGGTGGGTACGCTGCGGGAGATGATCAACTGGTGTATCACCGTACCAATGCAGGGCAAACCCCTGGCTTATGACAGCGAGGATATGATCGCCATGGAATCCTATGCCACCTACACCCATCGGGGGGTGGCCATTGCCCCGGGTAAGGACGAGCAGCATGGCGCGGTTCCTGTTTACGGCGGCCCCGGATATCCGGCACCCTAGGTGATGCATCGCCTGAAAGTCCCTGCCGGTGGTCACCGGCAGGGATGCTTTTTTATGCTGACCAGGCAGTTGGGGAAACTGTTACCGGTGTTGTGTTTGTGGTTGCCGCTAGCCACTCTATCCGCAGCAGACGATTGCCGTGAAACAAATAAAACCGGTGATCGCTTTGATCTCAATG
>JAOUNW010000067.1 GCA_029880755.1 Gammaproteobacteria bacterium | reverse complement strand
CATGTTAAAACTCATCAGTACTCTGGCGATTGTTCTGGTAATAGCAACAGCTGTCGTCTCTATCTTATTATGGCACGTACGACGCATTGAGAAAAAACGTCACCTAAGCGAAGAACGCTTTGAGTTGGCGGTAACCGGTAGCAATGATGGTATTTGGGACTGGGATATAACCAATAATAAAACTTATTTCTCCCCACGATTTAACAACATGCTTGGCATCACCAACGAAACTCAGTCTATCGATAATCCCATCACTATTCTGAAGCAGCGCCTTCATCCAGACGATCGGGATCATGTGATTGCCAGACTAAAACTCTATTTAAAGAATGGCAAAAACGATTTGTTTGTCTCCGAGCACCGTATCAGAAAACACGATGGCATATATATCTGGGTGCTTATGCGTGCCCGGGCACAAAGAGATATGGACGGCAAGGCTGTACGAATATCCGGATCAGTAAGCGATGTAACCCATCGAAAACATCAGGAGGCCAAAATTAAATACCAGGCCCTGCATGATGCGCTGACCGGCCTGCCCAATCGTTCACTTTTGATGGAACGCCTGCAAAACGCAGTTAAACGGGCTAAAACCGATAATGGCAAACTTGCGCTAATTATCATGGATCTGGATAGATTCAAGGAGATTAATGACACTCTGGGACATCAGGTGGGCGACCAGGTTCTAAGACAAGCTGCGGAACGGTTGCAACGGATATTACGCAAATCTGATATTGTTGTACGGCTTGGTGGTGATGAATTCGCGGTATTGTTGCCTGTTGGTGATGAGATTTATGCAAAGCACGTTGCTGAAAAAATTCTGCTGGCATTCAATAAGGTCTTTGATCTCGGTCACCACCATATGTATGTAGGCAGCAGCCTGGGAATAGCCTTGTTTCCAAATCATGGTCGCAATGTGGAAACATTGATCCGGCACGCTGATGTTGCCATGTATGTCGCAAAAAGGGCCAATCGCGGTTACACGATTTACAATATTGAAGAAGACCCTCACAGTCTTCGCCGCCTGGCGCTGGAAAAGGATTTGCATGATGCCATTGATAATGACCGGCTTACGCTTCATTACCAACCGAAGGTGGATCTGGGCACCGGATCGGTTGTAGGCGTTGAAGCACTGTTGCGCTGGATGCATCCTACTCAGGGTGAAATTCCACCATCAGAGGCCATTCCAATTGCCGAGCAAACCGGCTTGATCAAACCACTCCTTAGCTGGGTCCTGGAAAAATCCCTCAGCCAACTGGCCTCCTGGCGAAAAAATAACATTAACCTGAGCCTATCAGTGAACATATCTGCCTGGAATCTGACTGATCCTGCGCTGATTGAAACCCTGCGTTCTCGTCTTTGTGAATGGAATATTCCGCCTTCCAGCCTGGAACTGGAGATCACTGAAAGCGCCATGATGGCGGATCCTGAACGGGCAATGAAAGTGTTAACTGGTCTGGAGAAAATGGGTATCAGTCTCGCGATTGATGATTTTGGCACAGGCTTCTCCTCTTTAACCTACCTGAAACGCTTGCCTGTCAGTTGCCTGAAAATTGACAAATCCTTTGTAAAAAATATGACAGTGGATAACGACGATGTTGTCATCGTGCAATCAACTATCGACCTGGCCCACAACCTGAAGCTTCATGTTGTTGCCGAAGGCGTAGAGAACGAAAAGACTCTCAATCAGCTGGCAGCACTCGGTTGCGAAACCGCACAGGGTTATTACATCAGCAGTCCACTTTCTGCCGACAATTTCACTCGCTGGCTACACGAGTCACCTTGGGGCATGGAAGGCCTACGGCGGCTGACCATGGACTACCCGGCCGGATCCTACAAAACCCACTGACTTTTCAATTTTTTTGTTCCTGCCAATGTCGGCACATTGACCGGCAGCCATAACAATTTTGCGCTTGCATAATTCCCAATTCTCTTTACTATCTTCAGCCATTGCTTGATAAAAGCCGTTTAACTAACTGAAAAGAATCATTGTTCTCAGTGATTATATAAATAAGAATTACATGGTTTTGGCTATCAAGCACTGTGGGTAGTGGTCAAAAAAATTTATCACCACAAGATATGGGAGCGGATTATGTTCCAACCCTTGCCGGGATATCGAGCTACTGCCTTGAACAGCATGTCATCAACTTCGGAGGATCGCATTATGGAAACCGTCAGACTAACCAGTCTTTCCAGGGGCGGCGGCTGCGGATGTAAAATTGAACCGGCCGCGCTGCATGATATTCTGGCAAAAGTACCCAAACAGTCTACTGACCCACGCCTTCTGGTCGGCATCGAAAACAGCGATGACGCGGCGATTTACCAGATAAACGAACAGCAGGCCCTGGTATTCACCAACGACTTTTTCACAGCCACCGTCGACGATCCCTACATCTATGGCCGCATTGCAGCGGCCAACTCCCTGAGTGACATTTATGCCATGGGGGGTGATCCGATACTGGCTAACGCCATAGTCGGTTTTCCTGTCGATAAATTATCAGTGGACACCATGCAGGAAATTATGCGCGGTGGAGTTGACGTCTGCGCCGACGCAAACGTTCCTCTGGCAGGCGGCCACAGCATTGATAACCCTCAGCCGATTTTTGGTTTGGCCGCAGTTGGGATTATCCGGCCGGATCTCGTCAAAACAAATTCCGGTACCAAGGCCGGTGACGTATTGCTGCTGACCAAACCCCTGGGCATTGGTATTCTGGCGAGTGCTTTTAAAATGGATGCCATAAGTGATGAAGGTTACCGCAAATTCATTCATTACATCACCATGCTCAACAAGGCAGGATCCTGGTTAGGCAAACAGGCCGGAATACATGCTATGACCGACATTACCGGCTTTGGTCTGGCAGGCCATTTATTGGAAATGGCCAAGGGTTCCCGTACACGCATGCTAATCAACGCCCAAGCGGTACCGGTAATTGAAGAGGCCTGGAATCATGTGGAAGAAGGTATCGTTCCCAGCGGGGCTTATCGCAATATGCACAGCTACGGCGATTCCATTCGATTTGATGACGAATGGAACATTGACCACCAACTTATATTCACTGATCCTCAAACCAATGGTGGACTGCTGGTAGCAGTAGACCCGGTGTATGTCGATTTTGTCATCAGCAATCTGAAAACATTGTTTGATGTGGATGCTGCCGTAATCGGCAAAGCAATCCCTAATATTGGCGCAGAGGCTCCAGTTGTATTCCAGGAGAGATCTGCTGTTTCGATAACCGCCTAACCAAAAGATAGCGGTACCGTGGAACCAGGATTCCTGAGCACCCTGTTTGCCTTGGGTTTATTTGGCGGCTTTGTTTCCGGATTGCTGGGCATCGGTGGCGGCATCATCATGGTGCCGCTATTGCTCTATACACCGCCAGCGCTGGGTTTCGCTGCCCTTTCAATGAAGACCGTCGCCGGTATCACCTCAGTACAAAGTTTTGTGGGCGCGGTTTCCGGCGCTATCGGCCACAATAGACATAAACGGATCAATCTGCCACTGGCGCTTACCATGGGTGGAAGCATGGCTATCGCGTCTTTTGCCGGGTCTCTGGCTTCAGTCCAAATCAGTTCAAGATTCATGCTGATGGTATTTGCCGGCATGGCCATCGTCGCGGCAGTGATGATGTTTATTCCGGCTCCAAAAACAGGCGACACAATCGACAGAGATGAGGTGGTATTTAACAAATTGCTCGCAACAATTGTGGGCTTGGTAATAGGAACCTTATCCGGCATTATTGGCCAGGGTGGCGCATTCTTATTTATCCCGGCCATGCTTTATATATTGCGCATACCTACTCGGATTGCTATTGGCTCAGCATTAGCCATTGGCATAGCCTCTTCCATTTTTGTTTTATTGGGCCGACTGGGTACACATCAGATCCCTTACATTATGTCTCTGGTGCTGGTGCTGGGAGTTGTACTCGGTGCCCAATTGGGCAGCACCTTGAGCCAGAAAACACCGAGAGTGGTTTTAAGGCGAATTCTTGCTGTATTAATTACGGCGGCTGCAGGTAAAATGTGGTACGAAATATTGGTTCTGTCCTAAAACAGTGCGGAACTATTCAACATTAAGAGATTAAGAACATGGTACTGAGCTTCCAGCGCTTTATTTTCACGTCACTCTTGTTGTTGTGGACATTATTGTTTTCCGATGCAGCAATCTCCGGCCCACCAGCTGACTATCCTTTTAACAACTATGATAACGGATTGGCGGCCGCCAAACAGAATAACAAATATATTTTTATCTATTACGGCCGGGAAGGCTGTGGATATTGCGACAAAACCAATAAAGAATCTTTCAGCCAGGCTAAAGTAAAACAAGTCTATCTTAATCACTACAACCTGGTTTACATCGATGCTGAAGGCGGTAATCGCATAACCCTGCCAAATGGCGAGGTCATCACAGAAATGCAGTTTGGGCCGAGAATCAAGGCACTAGTAACACCGGTTTTTATTTTTCTGGAACCGTCCGGCAAGGAGATCGTCAAAGTGCCAGGATTTCAATCTGAAAGAGACTTACTCAATCTGCATGCTTATGTTGAAGGCGAGCATTACAAGACAAAAACCTTCAATCAGTTTCTGGAGAAGAAAAATTGAAGTCTCTCGCGGCATTTATTCTTTTCTTTCTTTTCCCTGCTTTGCTATCTGCGGGTGAATGGATTTTTGATGAAAAAGTCCCGATCTCATTAAACAATGGAACCGGTATTTTCCACCATCTCGAGTCATCAGGGAGAAAAAACATTGCGGTCAATGATTCTGTAGTTGTGGTCGTATGGGAAGACAACCATAGCGGCTCCCCCCAGATCTATGCCGCGTTCAAAACACCTAGTAGTAATAATTTCTCAAAGCCAGAGAAACTCAGTACTGGAAACAGTGCCTTCGAGCCCACCGTAGTTGGCGTTGTTGGCGGATTTATTGCCGCCTGGGAACAGGAGGGAGAAATTTGGGCAAGAAAAATTCAGCCAGACTCAGCTAGCACTCCAGTTAAGCTAAGCGTGGCACCCTCCACACAGGTGTCTATTGCAGCGAACAATCACCGCGTTGTAGCAGCCTGGGTCCAGAAACAAGAGAAATACCGTCAGATTGTTGCCAGTGAATTAGAACAAACAGCAATAGGCATTGAGGCAGGGACACCTCGCACGGTGGATACACAACCTCCAGCAGTACACCAGCAATACCCCTCTCTGGCACTAACAGATAATACGATAGCGATTACCTGGGAAGATCGCCGACGCGGTCATACCGCCTTGTTTTCCAGTTACGCAAAGAATCTTGCTTCGTTTAGCAAACCAAAACTTTTGAATGAAATAGTGAAAAAATCAGAGAAATATGGCAAAGGCAGTGGCGTTACAAGAACAGCGCTTGTGTTGCTCGGAAATAACCGCGTTGCCGCAACCTGGATGGACAAACGAGGAACTTTAGCAGGCTACGATATATATGCCGCCTTTAGCGATAACGGCGGTAAAAGCTGGGGCAAGAATCAGAAGGTTCAGGATGAATTCGGTAACGACATCGCTCAGTGGAACCCGGCTATTGCCGGAGGGCCAAACGGCACAGTGGTAATCGCCTGGGACGATAACCGTGATGACAGTTCAGATATCTGGCTATCTTGGAAGTCCAGCAACAGTAATTGGAGCGAGGATGTTACCTCGGCCCCAGCCTGCGGTCCTGGCGACCAAACCAATCCGGTTATTGCACTGGATAATAATGGCAATCTACATATGGCTTGGCTGGATAAGCAGGAAGATGGTGTAACACGATTGTTTTACTCAAAGGCCGAATTCCGGAATTGATTAGCCGGCTTGGCTAGTCTAAGCCAGACTCTTGGCGACTACCTCGTGCACATCCTTGGACAAACCGTCTGTTTTGAGTATTTTTTCGAGCTGCGCCCGCATCAGTTTCTGTCGTCCCAGGTCATACTTTCTCCATCGATTGAACGCGCTCACCATACGCGAGGCAACTTGCGGATTCAGCCGGTCCAGTTTCAATACCTGTTCTGCCACAAACCGGTAACCCTCGCCGGAGGTATCATGAAAATGGAGAGGGTTGTTGTGGCCAAACGCGCCAATCAATGCCCGCACTCTGTTGGGATTTTTAATATCAAATGCCTCATGGGCCATAAGCATCTTTACCGTTGACAGGATATTTGGCAGAGAAGAAGTTGCCTGCACAGCAAACCACTTGTTTACAACCAGCGGATCGTTCTGCCACTTGTGATAAAAGTCCGTCAAAATGTTATCTCGCTGCAGATAATTACTGTTGGCAATAAGTGAAAGTGCCGACATAGCATCTGTCATATTATCAGCATTGTCATATTGAGTGATACAAAGGTCTGTTGCATCATCGCTAGCCAATGCCATTAGGTAGTTCAGGCACTGATTTTTTAAGCTTCTCTGTCCTGCCGACTCGGCATTGTATTCATAGGGCCCACTGGATTTGTTTTTCTGATATAAAAGCAAGAACGATTCTTTTAGTTTTCTGGCCAGAGTTTTGCGAACAAATTCCCTGGCTTCATGAATCGCTACGGGATCTGCCACTTCCGATAACTCTGCCAAGTAGATCTCCGATGGCAAGATCAGAGTTTGGGCAATGAGCGCTGAATCTAGGCGCTCATCCTTCAGGATCTTGGCCATCGCTTCGATAAACTTGTCATCCAGCACTGGAGGTCTGCTGGCCTGGATCTCGCCGATCAGGTGCTGCATGATTCGTATGGCATACTGTTGACCTGCGTCCCAACGATTAAAGGGATCACTGTCGTGCGCCATCAAAAATGCCAGCTCATTATTAGAGTAATCGATATCGAGTTTGACTGGTGCTGAAAAATTACGCAGCAAAGATGGCACTGGCGCCTGATCAACATTAATAAACACGAACTCCTGTCTCGGCTGTGTCAGCTCCAATACGCGGGAACCCAGCCCGGCCTGCGCCTCGCCTTCCATCTGCAAAGGAATCTCTTTGCCGGACGGATCCAGCAAACCCAAAGTCACTGGAATATGAAACGGTTCTTTTTTCTTTTGTCCGGGCGTGGCCGGGCAGGATTGACTAAGCGTTAACCGATAACGCCTTGACTGCCTATCGTAATGGCTTGTCGCACCAAGCACCGGGGTTCCAGCCTGACTGTACCAACGTTTAAACTGGGTCAGGTCCCGACGATTTGCATCGGCCATTGCCTGGCAAAAATCATCCGTGGTGACGGCGAAGCCGTCGTGGCGCTGAAAATACAGGTCCATGCCCTTACGAAATCCTTCTTTTCCCAGGAGAGTGTGGTACATGCGCACCACCTCGGCACCCTTCTCATACACAGTTACAGTATAGAAGTTATTAATCTCAACGTAGGAATCCGGTCTTACCGGGTGCGCCATGGGTCCCGCATCTTCCGAGAACTGTCGTGCCCGCAACATGCGTACATCATCAATTCTTTTAACTGCCCGGGAGGTCATATCCGCCGAAAATTCCTGGTCACGAAACACTGTCAAGCCTTCCTTGAGACTTAACTGAAACCAGTCTCGACAGGTAACACGATTACCTGTCCAGTTATGAAAGTACTCATGGGCAATTACACCTTCAATGCCTTCATAGTCGCTGTCGGTTGCGGTCTCAGGCTTCGCCAATACATAGGCTGTATTAAATACATTCAGTCCCTTGTTTTCCATGGCGCCCATATTAAAGTCGCCCACCGCCACGATCATGTAGATATCCAGATCGTATTCCAGGCCGAATACTTGTTCGTCCCATTGCATGGCTTTTTTCAGAGATGCCATTGCATGATGAGTCTTGTCCAGGTTTCCTGGCTCGACATACAGCTTTAGATCAACCTTTCTGCCTGACACGGTAATATATTGATCAGACAAGCACTCAAGATTCCCCGCAATCAGCGCAAAAAGATAGGCTGGTTTTTTATAGGGGTCCCGCCATCGGGCCCAGTGACGACAATCATCAGCCTCACCCTTTTCAATCAGATTGCCATTGGATAGCAACACCGGATATTTATTCTTATCGGCAATGATAGTAGTAGTAAAAGACGCCATAACATCAGGCCTGTCGAGATAGTAGGTTATCTTTCGAAACCCTTCTGCCTCACACTGGGTACAGAACATGCCGCTGGATACATAAAGACCATCCAGCGAGGTGTTCTCCTGGGGTTTTATTCTTGTAGTGATTTCCAGATTAAACGACTCCGGGGGAGAAAGTATTGTCAACGATTCCGCATCCAGTTCATATTGCCCCTTTTTCAGCAATTTGCCGTTAAGACTGACATTCAACAGTTCAAGCTGCTCACCATTAAGCACCAGAGGCCTCTGCTTCGCGTTGTTGGCCTTGCAAAACAGGCGCGAAGTAACAACAGTAAATTTCTCTCCGAGATCGAAGTGTAAATCTACGGACTCTATCCAGTAATCCGGTTCCCTGTAGTCCTTAAGATAAATCGTTTTGGGAAGATCGCTACGCATATTAAATACCCAGGTTTAAAGATTATCGGCGCAGGATGGCAAGCCAACGCCAAAGATTGAGCAGCCCTGCCAACGATCCTGCCACATAGGTCAAGGCCGCAGCGGTCAAAATAGTTCTAGCCTGCCTCTGTTCTCTCTTGGAAATATACCCTTGCTCTAAAATAGGTAAAGCGCGCCTGAAACTGGCATCCCATTCAACAGGCAGTGTCAGACAATGTACTAATACGCTCAATGCCAAACTGCCGATGCCGGCAACTAACAACAATGCTCCCACAACCGGACTTCGGGAAACAATGGCCAATACAGGCAATACTAACATCAGCGCTGAACCAAGTTTTTCCGCCCCACTCACCAAGCTCGCCAGTTTTGTCCTCAATGCCAGGGGCACATAATTTTCCCTATGTTGTAACGCATGGCCGACTTCGTGGGCAGCAACAGCAATAGCTGTGAGAGATTTTGCATCTATTTTGTCAGGGCTGAGTCTCACGGCCTTTTTCGCCGGGTCATAGTGATCACCCTGATCAGTTGCCTCGACCGTTACCTCGCTCAAGCCAAATCTGTCTAGCAGGTGCCGGGCCAACTCACCGCCGGTTCCAGGAAAGTGATCCTGAAATTGGCTGTGGCGCGACAATACCCTTTGTACCCACCACTGGGGACCAAAAATCAGCAACATCAAAAAAACGGTAATTCCTATTACGAATAACATAAGGATAGTAGCGGTAACAAACAGGTTAGTTATAACTATATGAATATTATAGTAAAATTAGTGATAAATCTAACGGTAAAATTTCTTGAAAGCAATACTTGACTAATTTGCTCAACCTTCTAAAATGTTGACTTAATTAGTCAAGTATAACCCGGATCGAACCCGAGTCCTGCAACATTTAGCAACCGATTTAAGGAAGGTGCACGCATGAGACTATCCCGAAAAGGCCGCTTTGCCGTAACTGCAATGATGAACCTGGCTCTAAACCATAGCAAAGGGCCAATGACATTGACTGAGTTGACCCACGACCAGGGTATTTCCCTGTCTTACTTGGAGCAGATATTTGCCAATTTACGAAGCAAAGGGCTAGTTGGTGGTGTTCGAGGTCCAGGTGGCGGTTACTGCCTGGCGCGCCCTGCCAGCGAAATTACTATAGCAGACATTGTCACTGCCATAGAGGAAAATGCCCCTATAACCAATCCGGACTCAATTGCCACACTTTACCACTCGGATCGCAGTCCGATTCATGCCATGTGGAATGATTTTAGCCGTGATCTTTATCGTTTTATGAATAGCGTTACTCTGGCCGATTGCGTGGCCAGGTACCGCACCAAAACCAGACGCGTTCAGTCTGAAACAGCTCTGGTACGACCTGCGGAATATGCGGCCTAACGAGGAGAGCAATTTATGGCGTACAGTGAAAAAGTTTTGGATCACTACGAGAACCCTCGCAATGTCGGGTCCTTCTCCAAAGATGACGACAACGTAGGTACCGGTATGGTCGGCGCGCCAGCTTGCGGCGATGTCATGCGCCTGCAAATCAAAGTGAACGCCCAAGGCGTAATTGAAGACGCTCGTTTCAAAACCTATGGCTGTGGCTCTGCCATCGCTTCCAGCTCATTACTGACGGAATGGGTGAAGGGAAAAACTTTGGACGAGGCGACACTGATAAAGAATACCGATATCGCAGAAGAGCTGGCGCTTCCGCCGGTAAAAGTACATTGCTCGGTATTGGCAGAGGATGCAATTAAAGCAGCAATCGATGATTACCGATCAAGGACCTCTCAGACAACGATTTAACACTCCTCCCAAGGGCTAAATTCACCGGCCCCCGTAGCCCCCGGTCGATGCAGTTTGTCGGCCGGGGGCTTTTTTTAGGTCCTGGGAACTGTCCGCGCTCGCCGATCCTTGCCAATCGCTACATAGGTTAGCGTCGCTTCCGTAACTCGGATACACTCCCCCATCTCATTTCCAGATGTCCACCCTCTTTCAGCAAAGACTTCAACATCCACGGTAACGGAAGTATTGCCGACCTTAACTATGCTGGCATAACAACTGATTAGGTCGCCCACGAAAACCGGTTTTTTAAACTGGACTGCATTCACCGCCACGGTGGCGACTCTGCCTTGTGCGCGTCGCGATGCAACAATGCTTCCTGCAACATCAACCTGAGATATAATCCAGCCCCCAAATATGTCGCCGGCCGGATTAGTGTCCTGTGGATAAGGCACCACTCGGATAACTGGCTGCCTATCAGCGGGAAGGTTATTATTAGTCATGGTATTTATCTCTCCTTTCCTTTATCACGTTGCTGAACTCTGTAATATGCCTGGAATCTAACTGTACCGTGCCATATTAATTTTTAACATAACCATCGCCGGAATAATTTATGAATATTAAAGATATGTTTCATTTTTTTATTAAAAACAAAGGGCGAGACATAAAACTATTCCCACCCTATTGGTTCACAGGCATCCGGATACTGGAAACCGGTAATAACTGGCGCACGGTGCGCA
>JAOUNW010000140.1 GCA_029880755.1 Gammaproteobacteria bacterium | reverse complement strand
CGGTGCCGTCTCCCTGCCGGAAGGCACGGAAATGGTCATGCCCGGTGACAACATCAAGTTGACCGTCAAACTGATCGCTCCCATCGCCATGGAAGAAGGTCTGCGCTTCGCTATTCGCGAAGGTGGCCGTACCGTGGGTGCCGGGGTGGTATCGAAGGTGATTGAGTAAAAAATTATGACAAATCAGAAAATCCGTATTCGGCTGAAGGCCTACGATCACCGCTTGATCGATCGCTCTGCCAGTGAGATTGTGAATACTGCCAAGCGTACAGGTGCGATTGTAAAAGGCCCTATTCCGTTGCCGACCCGGATTGAACGTTTCACCATATTACGTTCGCCGCATGTGAACAAATCGGCGCGAGACCAGTTTGAGATTCGCACTCATAAGCGAATCATGGATA
The DNA here is from genome assembly GCA_029880755.1 of Gammaproteobacteria bacterium. Taxonomy (GTDB): domain Bacteria; phylum Pseudomonadota; class Gammaproteobacteria; order Acidiferrobacterales; family SZUA-150; genus JAOUNW01. The sequence continues at coordinate 4,580 of JAOUNW010000140.1, read as the reverse complement.
TCGTCGAACCGACAGAAAAGACCGTTGATGCCCTGATGAAACTGGATCTGGCAGCCGGTGTTGATGTTGAGATCAAATTAAACTGATAGGTTTTAAGGTACAAGAAAATGGCATTAAGTGTAATCGGTCGCAAAGTAGGTATGACTCGCCTTTACGGTGAGGACGGTAGTGCTGTGCCGGTGACTGTGCTGGAAGTAACGCCTAACCGAATTGTTCAGGTAAAGGATGCTGCCAAAGACGGCTATCGAGCCGTGCAGGTAACCATAGGCAGTCGTCGTCCCAGTCGTGTTACCAAAGCTATGGCAGGTCATTTCGCCAAGGCCGGTGTTGAAGCCGGTCGGCGTGTTGATGAAATTCGTCTGGAAGATGGTGAAGGCGAAGATCTTGCGGCCGGCGGCCAGGTTAATGTGGACATCTTTACTGTGGGTCAGAAAGTGGATGTTCAGGGCATTAGTATCGGTAAAGGTTTCGCCGGCGTGATTAAACGTCACCACTTTGGCGGTGGTCGTGCGACTCATGGTTGTTCGCTGAGTCATCGTGTTGGTGGTTCGACAGGTCAAAACCAGGATCCAGGCCGCGTGTTTCCGGGCAAGAAAATGGCAGGCCATCTGGGTAATGTAAAACGTACGCAGCAGAATCTGGAAGTTATGCGCGTTGATAATGAAAAGAATTTATTGTTGGTTAAAGGGTCTATTCCTGGGCCCCGCGGCGCAGACGTAGTTGTGAAGCCGGCAGTCAAGTCCAGGAACGCAAAGAGTTAAGGTATTGGCGATGAAACTTAATGTAATCAATGATTCCGGTGCTAGCGCCAAACAGCTGGATGTGTCTGATGACATATTCTCGGCGAAGTTTAGCGAGTCTCTGGTTCACCAGTTGGTCGTGGCTTACCAGGCTGGTGGCCGTCAGGGTACCCGTGCACAAAAGAATCGTAGTGCAGTCAGCGGCGGCGGCTCCAAACCATTCCGTCAAAAGGGTACCGGCCGAGCACGTGCGGGAACCATCCGCAGTCCATTGTGGCGCGGCGGCGGAAAGGTTTTTCCTTCATCGGCAAACGAGAACTTCGCCCAGAAGCTGAACAAAAAGATGCGTCGGGCAGGCATGCGTTCCATTCTTGCCGAATTGCTGCGCCAGGATCGCTTGGTGGCAATTGAGGATTTCACTATGGATGCCCCAAAGACCAAGGGTCTTGTTGAAAAATTGAAGAAGTTAAATTCGAGTGATGATGTGTTAATTGTCACTGACAACGAGGAGATGAACCTGATGTTATCGGCGCGTAACCTGCCGAAGGTAAGCGTTTGCCATATTAACGTCATGGACCCTGTTAGCTTGATCGGCCATGAAAAAGTGATTATGACCACGGCGGCAATCAAGCGCTGTGAGGAGTTGCTGGCATGAAAGACGAACAATTGTATCAGGTAATACTGGCTCCTCATATTTCAGAGAAGTCGACCCAGGCCGCTGACAAACATGCGCAGTATGTGTTTCGCGTTGCAGACACTGCCACCAAGCCAATGATCAAAAAGGCTGTGGAAAAAATGTTTGAGGTCAAGGTGGATTCCATACAGGTGCAGAATGTCAGAGGCAAAATGAAGTATGGCAAGCACCCGGGTAAGCGCCGGAACTGGAAAAAGGCGTTTGTAAAACTACAAAGCGGACAAGAGATTGATTTTATCGGAGCCTAATCGGGCTGGATAAAGGAACAGGAAAATGGCACTTGTTAAATTAAAACCAACATCACCGGGACGTCGCGGTACTGTCAGGGTAGTGAACCCCGATTTGCACAAGGGTGCGCCTTATGCCCCTTTGCTGGATACCAAAACCAAAACCGATGGACGCAATAATGCTGGCCGCGTTACCGTTCGCCATCGTGGCGGTGCACACAAGCGTCATTATCGTATTATTGATTTCAAGCGCGATAAAGATGGTATTTCCGGCAAGATTGAACGGCTTGAATATGACCCGAACCGTAGTGCGCACATCGCTCTGGTTTTATACACAGATGGCGAGCGTCGTTACATTATTGCACCGAAGGGTGTGGAGCAGGGTGATCAGGTGATGTCCGGTGCTGAAGCACCTATCAAGCCAGGTTGTTCTTTGCCTATTCGGAATATTCCGGTTGGAACGACCATTCATTGCATCGAAATGAAGCCGGGCAAGGGTGCCCAGTTGGCTCGTTCCGCAGGTGCCGCCGTACAGCTGGTTGCACGTGAAGGTAGTTATGCGCAGCTTCGTCTACGTTCCGGCGAAGTACGCAAGGTTCATGTGGATTGCCGCGCAACGATTGGTGAAGCAGGTAATTCAGAACACTCCTTGCGTAAGCTCGGTAAAGCGGGCGCCAAGCGCTGGCGTGGTATTCGTCCCACTGTTCGTGGTGTTGCCATGAATCCGGTAGATCATCCGCATGGTGGTGGTGAAGGCCGTACCTCAGGCGGGCGTCATCCGGTGTCACCTTGGGGTACACCAACCAAGGGTTACAAGACCCGTGCGAATAAACGTACCGATGGCATGATTGTCCGTCGGAAGAAAAAGTAGAGGATTAGGTCGTGCCACGTTCAATTAGAAAAGGTCCTTTTATCGATCATCACCTTATGAAGAAGGTGGAAACAGCCCAGGCTGAAGGCAGTAGAAAGCCTATTAAAACCTGGTCGCGCCGGTCTACAGTGCTTCCTGAGTTTATTGGGTTGACTCTGGCTGTGCACAATGGCCGTCAGCACGTGCCTATTTTGATTTCGGAAAACATGGTTGGACATAAGCTGGGTGAGTTTGTACCGACTCGTACCTTCAAAGGTCACGCAGCAGATAAGAAGGCGTAAAACTATGCAAGCAACTGCCATATTGAAATATGCTCGTTTGTCTCCGCAGAAAGGCCGGCTGGTTGCCGACCAGGTGCGTGGCATGCCGGTGGAGCGGGCGTTAGAGCTGTTACAGTTCAGTGATAAAAGAGCGGCTCTTCCAATCCGCAAAGTGCTGGAGTCCGCTATTGCCAATGCCGAGCACAATGAAGGTGCAGATGTGGATGAACTGCGCATTGAAGCGATCACCATTGATGGCGGTCCAACACTTAAGCGTTGGCACGCCCGCGCAAAGGGCCGCGGTGTTAGAATTCTAAAGCGAACCAGTCATATCAGGGTGACGGTTGGCGATAGCAAAGGGGGTAAATAATGGGTCGTAAAGTTAGCCCGATTGGTATTCGCCTTGGCGTTATACGTGACTGGACTGCCAAGTGGTATGCTGGCGGCAACACGTTTTCGACCAATCTGATTACAGATTTAAAGCTGCGTGATTATATAAAGTCAAAGTTAAAACATGCAGCCATAAGTAAGATCGTAATAGATCGCCCGGCCCAGAATATTAACGTAACGGTGCATACCGCGCGTCCGGGTATCGTGATTGGCAAGAAGGGTGAAGATATCGATAAACTGCGCCTGGAACTCAGCCAGTTTGCTGGCCAGCCGGTTCATTTGGCGGTTGAGGAAGTACGTAAGCCTGAACTGGATGCCCAGTTGGTCGCAGAAAGTATTGCTCAGCAGCTCGAGAAACGCATTATGTTTCGCCGTGCCATGAAGCGGGCGGTTACCAATGCCATGCGTCTGCGTGCGGAAGGAGTGAAGGTTATGGTTGGCGGTCGCCTGAATGGAGCCGAAATTGCCCGTTCCGAGTGGTACCGTGAAGGTCGTGTGCCATTGCATACGCTACGCGCTGATATAGATTATGGCGTCGCTGAGGCCCATACCACGTACGGAATAATTGGCGTTAAGGTGTGGATTTATAAAGGCGATATATTTGATCAAGACGAAAAAGTCGAAGCCGGTACAGAGGCTGCTAAGGCAGCGACTGCCTAAATCCGGGAGCGAGAGTCATGTTACAACCGAAGAGAACAAAATTTCGTAAACAGCATAAAGGCCGTAACCGCGGTATTGCTGTTCGTGGCAGCAAGGTCAGCTTTGGCGAATACGGATTAAAGGCGACGACCCGTGGCCGTATTACTGCCAGGCAAATTGAGGCGGCACGCCGTGCTATTACACGTTTTATCAAACGCGGTGGTCGTGTCTGGATCCGTATATTTCCAGACAAGCCGATTTCCAAGAAACCACTGGAAGTGCGCATGGGTAAGGGCAAGGGAAACCCTGAGTACTGGGTATCGTTGGTACAGCCTGGTTCCATGTTGTATGAGATGGAAGGCGTGAGTGAAGAAGTTGCGCGCGAGGCATTTCGGTTGGGTGCGTCAAAATTGCCGGTAAGAACCACTTTTGTAAGTCGTCAGGTAGGGCAATAAATGAAAGTTAAAGATATCAGGGCAAAGGATGTTGCGGCGATGACAAAAGAACTGGAAGGCTTGCTTAAAGAACAGTTTAACTTGCGTATGCAGAGGGCAACCGGGCAGTTGAGTAATCATGCCCAGTTCAAGAAGGTACGTAGAGACATAGCGCGGATCAAGACAGTGATGAATGAAAAGACAAAAGGTGGAGCTGCATGAGTGAGCAGAATAAAGCTGCCCGCTCGGTTAGCGGTCGTGTTGTCAGCAACAAGATGAACAAGAGTATTACAGTTGTGATTGAACGTAAGGTTCCGCATCCGTT
>JAOUNW010000015.1 GCA_029880755.1 Gammaproteobacteria bacterium | reverse complement strand
TTTAGCAGGCTACTTCCGCAACCTGAGTGCTCGGCCAACGAAAATTGAAAGCCTAATCGATGTTTGCGGTAAAACTCGATCCAGCTTTGTGTCCAGTCATTGGGTTGGGGAGTGGAGCCAATGGTATTGTTTCGGTACCAGCCGAACTGTGCAGACGTTGTTCGATGCATTTTGGCAAGCTGGTGTCCCAGTGTGACCGGGGTATCAGCTGTGCCTGATCCCAGATCTATGTACTCCATCACAATATAAGAGTTTGTGCTGTTATTTCCCCAGCAGATCGGCTTGGGTGCGCGCACCGATGAAGACTCGAGTATTTCATTGAGGCCGGCTGCTTCGGCGGAAAACATATCCGACTGATCCCGCGTGCTGAGTTTTATAAAAAAGTGGTGTCTGTCGTTGCTGATTTCGTAGGTATCGTTAATGCAGCCGCCACCCAGGGGTCGTTGCCGACTCCCGGAAAAATCGATACCAGTGTGGGCGCTTATCTCATTTTCGAGATCAGGCCAGTTTGGCATTGTTATCTTGGTAAGTGGTTATTACGCTAGTCTTGGCGAATCCGGTGTTTATGTTTAAATATCTGCAACTGCCGGATGATGTGTTCAGGCGCCAGATTAGCATTTGTCTTTTCCCATGCTATAGGGTCCTGAACCGTGGGCGACGATGTAGAGCATGCCGCCCATGATCGCCAGATTCTTCATAAACATGATTCGCTCCAGGGTTTGTTGCGCGGCTTCTACGGCCCAGAAGTTATGAAAGACCAGTGTCACGGGGATCATAAACAAAAATAGCGCGGCGGCAGCCCAGCGTGCCTGCCAACCCACAATGATCAACAATCCTCCCCCGAGCTCAATAATAATTGTCAGAACCAGCAGGACGTCGGCCATGGGCAGCCCCTTGCTGGCCATGTAGCCGGCAGTACCGGCAAATCCAGTAATCTTGTTAAAGCCCGCCAGAACAAAAATAACAGCCAGCAAGATACGGCCCATCAAGGGTCCAAATTGCTTGGCGAGAGTGCAGAGTAGGTTCATAAGTAGCTCCTAATACCATTAGTTAAGGACTCACTGGGAAACCATCCAATTGCCTATTTGTATGCAGCGCAGTTGGGACAATCGAAGATGTACCCCTTTGTTTTGTAATTGTCGATAGTTTTTGTTATCGCAAACACTCATAAAATGTGTAAACACCCCCTTTTTTAAATCACTGAAAAAAAGAAATGATCAGTGCAAATCCCAAACTATGTCTATTCTAAAAATACATAAAGAGGTGTTGACAGCCGGAGACAAATTTGCTGCTCCCGCAAGTTATGCACAAATACGGCACATGTCGGAACAATCCCTTACTTGGGTTCGGGGCACCTGCGATTCGTATTGGAATTTATATGTAACCTACCGATTTTTAACAAAAATATCACTCGCCTAAATTTTCAGCAATGTAACAAAAGTTAAATAAATAGGCCGCATTTGGGATGGCGGAGGTTAATAATTAACAAAGTTATCCACAGCTTCTGTGAGTAACTTACGATCTTTAAAATTAACAGTGGCTTACCTCGCTTTGTTGAGTTTTTTGTGAGTGTGGAACGTTTAGGTTTCACAATAAACCCAAAAAAATTTTGGTTAGCGATGTTGCGCAGAGTGCTGTGATAAAGTTTGCCCCATGCCCGTTTCCATTATTTTCCGTGTCGCCGTTCCAGTGCCTGTGCGACGCGTTTTTGACTATTTGGCCGATACAAAAACAGATGTGCCCGGGCCAGGGACGCGATTGCGGGTGCCCTTCGCTGGGCGTCTGGTAACAGGCGTGTTGCTGGCTGTTGCAGATACCAGCGATGTGCCAATAGGTAAGTTAAAGTCAGTTGCTGAGGTGCTGGATACTGATCCCGCGTTTTCCGCAGATATACTCCAGCTTTTGTTGTGGGCAGCGGATTATTATCAACACCCTGTCGGCGAAGTATTGCATAGCGCCTTGCCTGTATTTTTGCGTCAGGCGCGCCCGGCAAGGCTGGAACCGGTCAGTGTCTGGCGCATTACAAGCACGGGCGCCGGGGCTGATAGCGCGTTACTGAGGCGCTCGCCGGTACAGCGGAAAATACTGTCTGCGCTTTCCAGGCTGCCGGCTGGTATGAGTGCAAAAGGACTGGCTGAGTTGTCTACCAGCTGGCGCAAGGCCATTACACGCCTCCAGGAACACGGCTGGGTTGAGCAGTGTGACCTTGAGCCTGCCGGGCCAGAAGGCAATAACAATCCCTCGACAGGTCCTGTGTTGAACCCGGACCAGCAACGGGCCGTTGAGGCAGTAAAGAGCGCGTTATCGGCTTACCAATGTTTTCTCCTTTACGGTGTCACAGGCAGCGGCAAGACCGAGGTGTATTTGCATTTGATTGAGGAGGCCGTAAACAATTCCCGACAGGTATTGGTCATGGTGCCGGAGATTTCCCTGACGCCGCAACTGGTGCAACGTTTTCAGACCCGATTATCTGCGCCGGTAACCGTAATTCATTCAGGCTTGAGTCCGGAACAGCGTATGCAGGCCTGGCTATACAGTAAAAATGGCAAAGCACGAGTGATTTTGGGCACACGTTCTGCAGTCATGGTACCTATCCCGGATTTGGGGCTGATTATTGTCGATGAAGAGCATGATGCCTCTTATAAGCAACAGGACGGGTTTCGGTATCATGCCCGTGATATTGCTGTAATGCGTGCAAGAAATACTGGTGTCCCCATAGTGCTGGGTTCAGCGACCCCTTCTCTGGAAAGTGTTAATAATGCTGAAAAGGGTCATTACGAATTGTTGGCATTGCCCGAGCGCACCGGGTCAGCAAAATTTCCTGATATTCATTGTTTGGACCTGAGGCGTATGGTGGCTACCAATGGTTTGTCACCGGCCTTGCTGGACGGAATCAAAGATCGTCTGGCAAAAATGGAACAAGTGCTCTTGTTCCTTAACCGGCGCGGCTTTTCACCGGCATATCTGTGTCATAGCTGTGGCTGGGTCGCCTCCTGTCGTCGTTGTGATGCCAGATTGACATATCACAAGAACAGACAGCGTTTGCGCTGCCATCATTGTGGTGCCGATGTTCCGACCATTACTGTTTGCCCCAAATGTGAATCAACTGACATGAAACCGCTCGGTGAAGGCACCGAACGCATTGAAACGACATTAAAAAAATATTTTCCTCAGGCGCGTGTTGTGCGCATTGACCGTGACAGCACTCGCAAGAAAGGTGCGCTGGAACAGATACTGAATCAGGTTAACCAGGGGGAGGCGGACATCATGGTAGGCACCCAGATGCTGTCCAAGGGCCATGATTTTCCCCAGGTAACGCTGGTGGGAATCTTGAATGTGGATCAGGGGTTATACAGTCTGGATTTTCGGGCGCCGGAGTATATGTTTCAGCAGGTGATGCAGGTAAGTGGCCGGGCCGGGCGAGGCGATAAACCCGGACAGGTGCTGGTGCAAACCTATCACCCGGATCATGCTTTGTTTCGTGCCCTGAAGCGTCACGACTATCTTGAATTTGCTAACAGCATGCTGGAGGAGAGAAAGGCTGGTGAATTCCCACCGTTTACCTATTTATCCCTGCTTAGGGTGGAAACCCCGCAACAATCACAGGCACAGCATTTTGCGGAAGAGGCGGTCATGCTTGCCCGGAAACATGCGGTCGTGAAAGGCGTGCAAATTACGGACCCCATGCCGTCACCCATGGAGCGCCGGGCTGGGCGTTATCGGGTCCAGGTGCTGATACAGACAAGCCAAAGAAAAACCATGCACCAGTTTCTCCAGTTGTGGCTACCGCTGCTGGAGCAATCAAAACTGGGTAAGCGCGCGCGTTGGAGTCTGGATCGCGACCCCATTGATTTATATTAGATGTTGAGGAGACGTAATTATTAAACCGGTTGTAACTCAACAAGAATAATGATTGCTGCTAGGAATATTACCGGCACTTCATTGAGCCAACGGTAAAATACATGTCCATGGGAATTGCGGTCATGCTTGAAGTCTATTAGCAGTTTGCCGCAATAAGCGTGATAAAGTATCAATACCAACACAAGCCCCAACTTTATATGCAGCCAGAGTCCATTGAATCCATAACCCATCCATAGCCAGACTCCAAATACGATTGTCAGCACAGCCCCCGGGGTCATGATGCCGAAAAACAGTTTTCGCTCCATAATCTTGAATCGTTCAATGCTGATGCTGTCTGCGCTCATGGCATGATAGACAAACAGGCGCGGAAGATAGAATAGTCCTGCAAACCAGGTCACCATAAAAATGATATGTAATGATTTAATCCAGAGCATAGGGGGATTACCGTGTTAGTTGTCTATTTTTTGCGTAATTAAACCGGCAATCTGTTGCCGAAGTTTTTTCATGTCGAGTTTACCAAAGTGATGCATTTCAATGCGACCGGCTGCCGATACCAGAAAAGTCGTTGGTGTTACATCAACCTGATCAAAGGCATGAGTCACGCTTGCGTCTATGTCGAGTGATATAGGATATGGAATGGACATACGCTCGGCATAGGTTAGCACGTTTGCCGGTGGATCGTAGGGCATAGCGACTCCTATAATCTCCAGTCCTTGCGAGTGCATCTCCCTATATAGTTCAATGAGGTGAGGCACTTCCGCGACACAGGTCTTGCAGCTGGTAGCCCAAAATACCACAAGCGTTGGACCGGAATTAAAATCAGCCATGTTTTTTTTGGTACCACCCAGAAAGGTAAATTCAACATTAGGTGCATGGGTAAGTGGGTTATCCAGTTGCCGGACGACGATATAAAGCCCCAGATGGATTGCCGACAAAAGCGCCAGCACCAGAACAATTTTTTTTGTGGTCATGAGCGCGAATGTTCAACCTGGATATTCTGGCCCGGCTCTTCGCAATGGAGAAACAACTGCAGCAAATCATTTAAAAACCGGTGACCCAGTTCTGTCGGTTGTATCAGTGTCGGAGTCCAGGTAATCAGCTTCTTCTCTTCGGCCAGATGCAGTGCCGGTTCCGCAGCACTTACAGGCAGGCCTGTATGGGCCTGAAATAAAGCCGGTGAAAATCCCTGTCTCAAGCGCATGGCATTCAACATAAATTCAAAAACCATATCACTTCGATTTAGGGTGTGCTGTCCACCAATGGCTTTATCCGAACCTGCATGATCCATATATGCCTTGGGTTGTTTCAATTTCCAATAGCGCCTGACTTCATCGGGTGTTGTAATCTTGCCGTGGGCGCCGGCACCGATCCCAATATAATCGCCAAACTGCCAGTAATTCTGGTTGTGTTGACAGGGGGAGCCTGGTCGGGAAAACGCCGACACCTCATAGTGAAGATAGCCGCCGGCCTTGAGCTTGTCGTGCAGCGCTTGTTGCATTTCCCAGATCATATCTTCTTCCGGAAGGGACGGCGGATGTACATGGAAGACGGTATTAGGTTCAATGGTGAGTTGATACAAAGACAGGTGGGTGGGTGCCAGATCAATGGCGCTGCTCAGGTCATCCAGTGCCATTGCCATGGATTGCTGGGGCAGTCCAAACATTAAGTCCAGGTTCATATTGCTAAAACCCGCCTCTCTGGCAGCGTCCACTGCGTTGCGCGCTTCTTGTTCATCATGAATCCGGCCAAGCTGTTGCAGGCTGGTGTTGTCAAAACTCTGGACGCCAATGGACAAACGATTAATGCCCGCCTCGCGAAGCCCGCTAAGTGTTGCCGGATTGATGGTGCCGGGATTGGCCTCAAGGGAAATCTCGATTCCAGGGATGCAGTTGAGTCTGGCGCGGATTTGCGAGATCAGTCGGCCGATTTGTGTCGGAGAAATCAGGCTAGGGGTACCACCACCGATATAGATGGAGACCACGCGGCGGCCCCAGGTCTGCGGCAGCTCCTGTTCCAAATCCCGAATCAGGGCATCGATATAGGCGGATTCATCCAGCGGTAAACGTGCCTCGTGAGAATTAAAGTCACAATAGGGACATTTCCTGACGCACCAGGGGATGTGAATGTATAGGCCGAGCGGAGGCAGTTGAGAGAAAGAAAACACTTTGAATTAAGGCATGTTTCAGGGTTTGGCATCATAGCACGGAAGTCTAATCGACCGCGTATGGGCCAAATGGACGTATAAATAAGAGGGGAATCAACTCCCGGGTCAACTGGAAAATTCGCCATTTGGTGCGATAGTTAAAGGAGTGTTCCGGGATCGGGGCGGGGTGATCGGGCAAGGCAGGTGGAACGCCTTGGAGCCAATGCGCCATTCCCTTATACGGAGTAATCCATGACCTTCTACCACAGGAATCACCTACTATGAGCAAAAAATCCGAAGAATCCAATGTTCAGCCTATTGTCCCCGCTAACCCGGATCTAGGCTGGAGTCAGGTGCGTGAGACGGTCATGATGTTAAACCTGTCTGTAGCCCAGATTGAAAAATCCATGAGTGGGGGCGATGACTCGGTGACCGCTTTAGCGGAATCCTTCACCTCGGTCGTAGGCAACACCAAAGTTATTGCCCAGGCGGCCAATAGCCTGTCCGGTTCAAAAGAAAAAGATATCATTGAAGATCATTGCAAATCCGTAACAGAGCGTGTTCAGGCCGCCATTATCGCCTTTCAGTTCTACGATATCCTGGCCCAGCGCCTGTCTCACGTAAGCTACAGTCTGGAGTCCCTGGCCGCGCTTATTAATGATCCGGAAAAACTCTACAGTCCTTATGAGTGGCTGGGTTTACAGGAGATGATCAAATCCAAGTACACACTGGATGCGGACAAGGCCATGTTCGAAGCCATCATTAATGGCGCTACAGTAGAAGAGGCGTTGAAGATTTCGGAAGAGTACCGAAGTCAGTCGAAGGCCAGGGATGACGACATCGAGATGTTCTAACGGTTTGCCGGAAAAGTCCGGGTTCTACTACCTTTCAAAACGCAACGAGTGAAGCGCCGTTACCAGTTTGGTGAGCGCCTGGCCGCGATGGCTTAGGCGATTTTTTTGTTCCGGTGCCAGCTGTGCCGCTGAGCAATTTTCGCCGGGCACAAAAAAAATCGGATCGTAACCAAAACCATTTTCGCCAACTGGCTTAAATAGAATCTGTCCTTCCCATGTGCCCTGGCATATCAGCGGCGTGGGGTCGCTTCCATGGCGGAAATAAACCATGACACACTGGAAGCGGGCGCTACGTTTTGCTTCCGGTACATCTTTTAAGGCATCAAGCACCTTTTCCAGATTGTCGGCGTCGCTGGCGCCCTTTCCGGCGTAACGCGCTGAATAGATCCCCGGTTCACCGTTGAGCGCGTCCACCTCCAGCCCAGAGTCGTCAGCAATTGCCGGCAGGCCTGTATGTATTGCGGCATTGCGTGCCTTGAGGATGGCATTTTCCACAAATGTCAGGCCGGTTTCGTCTACTTCTTCCACATTGAACTCAGTCTGAGGCACTACAATCAGAGATGTATCTGCTAGCAGCTCGCCAATTTCGCGAACCTTACCAACATTGCCGGAGGCCAATACTATTTTCTGTGTCATGGCTGAAGTCGATCGATTATAGTCCGAGCGCCCTGCGCTGATGTTGCATCAACGTCTGGATACCGGCTTGGGCAAAATCTGTCATGGCGTTCATTTCATCTTTGGTGAAAGGCTCTGCTTCAGCAGTACCCTGTATTTCAATAAAGCGGCCACTATCATCCATGACAAAGTTCATATCGGTTTCAGCATTGGAGTCTTCGTCGTAATCCAGGTCCAGAATCACTTCGCCGTTGTAGACGCCTGTCGATACCGATGCCACTAACCGTTTCAGTGGGTCCTTGGCGATCAGTTTGTTTTCTTTCATGTAAGACAACGCATCAACCAGGGCGACACAGCCGCCAGTAATGGAGGCAGTGCGGGTGCCGCCGTCGGCCTGAATGACATCACAATCGATCGTCAGCGTGTGTTCCCCTAACATGTCAAGATCAACCGCTGCTCTAAGGGATCGTCCTATAAGGCGCTGTATCTCCAGCGTACGTCCGCCCTGTTTTCCTTTTGCGGCTTCGCGTTGCATACGTTGCCCTGTAGAACGCGGCAACATACCGTATTCAGCGGTTATCCATCCTCGGTTCTGCCCTTTAAGGAAATGGGGTACCTTTGTTTCCACTGTGGCGTTGCACAGTACCTGGGTATTGCCAAATTCCACCAGAACCGAGCCTTCGGCGTGACGGGTATAGTTGCGGGTAATCTTGATATTTCGTATTTCGTCGTTTTTTCGTCCGCTGGGTCTCATGCGTCTTTCTCATATGTTCTTTTCGGGGCGCGCATGATACCCCAAAATAGAGACAAGGCACACGGTCCGGGCCGCATAGCGGCCGACCAAGTTGACGACACCTAAAGTGGTTTTTTCTGTTGATTCGCCAGAAAGTTTTCCAGCTCTTCGATTTCCTGTTTTACTTCCTCTCTTTTGTTGCTCGGCGAGGTCTGTTTGATGGGCGTGGGTTTTGCTGTTGTATCCGCAGGCTTGTTTGCGGGCTTCTTTTTAGTTGATGGTGATTTGACCGGATCCAGCAAATTTTTCTGATCAATGGCGGCGCTGCCGAGATTTTGCAGCGGCAGATTGGTGGCTGCCTTGTCATACCAGTTCAGGCCTATGGCTGTGATGTTGTCGCACACCTGTTTCATTTTGTCTTCTGCTGTGTGCAGCATTTCCTCTACGCCTTCGTCCAAAGGCTGTCTTTTCATAAAAGATATAATAGTGTCTATATCAAAGGCCTCCCAGACTCCGTCGCTGCACAATAATAATCTGTCGTCTTTCTCCAGTCTGACCTCATTGCCAAGTTCAACCTCAGGCCTATGATTACCACCCAGGCAGCGGGTGATGTGGTTCTTTTGCGGGTGGCTGCGCATATCCTCTTCTGTTATCAATCCCCGCAAAAACATTTGTTCCACCGTACTGTGGTCGTGGGTGCGCTCCAGTAACTTGTCGCCCCGGAAATGATACAGGCGGCTGTCACCCACGTGTGCCCAGTAGGCGTAACCATCCTGCACCAGACAGTAGACACAGGTGGTGCGTGGATGCATTTTCGGAAATTTCACCTTGCTGTAGCTGACAATCTGGTCGTGGGCCTGAATCATGGTGAGGGCCAGAAAGGCTGATGGCTGGGTGATTACAGGCTGTTTCAGTGACTTGAATGTCTGGATGGACCATTTGGTTGCAATCTCTGCTGCAATAGAGCCGCCGGCATGGCCGCCCAGACCATCGGCTAAAACCATAAACACCGCGTTATCACGTTCCGCATAGGCGACTCGATCCTGGTTGCTGGATCGGGCGCCTTGCAGTGAATGAAAGCCGATTTCGTATTTCATGGTATTGGTCGCTTATTTGCTCCAGGGGAGTTTTATGGGTGCCAGGTACCAGGGCTGGCTCTCATCGGTATCAACGTCTTGCTGGAACATTTGCAATAACTCTTCGGCACTTTGCGGGCGGTCAGCATGGTGTAACTCAAGACACCAATCGATGGTTTCAAGCAGTCTTGGCGAATAGTCGCGATCGAAGCTAGTGCAGGCCACCGGCTTCAAGGTATCTTTTTTGATACGTGAGGTAGATGGTGGTGGTGCCTTGCCTGTCAGGCAGGCATACATGGATGCACCCAGGGCATAAAAGTCGGACCAGGGGCCCACGCTCTTGTGCTGGTGTTGTTCGATAGGCGCAAAACCTTTGGTGAGTGTGTGCGGGCCATTGGGCCGGTTGTCGATGGCTGCTTCCCGTGCAGCGCCAAAATCCAGTAACAAGGGCTTGCCACCGGGCCGCAAAAAAATATTGGCCGGTTTAATGTCGAGATGTAATAAATTGTTGTTGTGCAATTCCTGTAGTCCCAGCAATAACTCAGGAAACACGGTGCGAATAAATTTTTCTGTCAGGCCGCCTTCGTATTGCTTGATGTAGTAGCGAAGGTCCTTTCCTTTTTCATAGGTCATGACCATGTATACGGTGTTGTTGGCCCGGAAAAAATTGGTAACACGTACGATATTGGGGTGGTTGAGTTTTGCCAGGGCGCCTGCTTCTTCGATAAAGCGCTTGAACCCGATCTTGAATGACCGAAGACTTTCTTCGGAGCCGCAACCAACGCTGTGGTCCTTGCTGCGTTTGGCGTGATTCATGGGCATGTATTCCTTGATCACCACTTTCTCGCCGTTGTCCCTGTCGGTTGCCAGATACACGATACTGAAACCGCCACCACCGAGTGTTTTCTCTATGGTGTAGTTTTCCAGCTCAACTCCTTTTGGCAGCGCGCGTTTTATTCTCATGATTTTCACTATCGTAACCACCTGCCAGCAAAAATGGGTATCGCCTTCGGCCAGGTGTCAGCAACGTGTTCTCGAAAATAAGTCATATAATACAGTATGTTAAGTCTCTAAACCGGGGGCCGGGTTACTTGTTTCCTTCTGACATTATAAAAGTAGCCCATTTTTCGGTATGGTTGCGCTTCTTTTTTACAGGGTAGTTTTCACGTCCTCATTACAGTATAGGTGCAGATATGCCGTTAAGTATGACCGCTTTCGCCCGCCGCGAGGCAGACACCCCCTGGGGAGAACTCATTTGGGAATTACGCTCCGTTAACCATCGCTACCTGGAGCTGGCGCTGCGTCTGCCGGAAGAGCTGCGCCGCATTGAGCCTAAGGTGCGGGAGCAGGTAAGCAAGCGTCTTGGCCGTGGAAAAGTGGATTTAGGACTTCGTTTTCAAACAGTTAACAACAAATCAGACGAATTCGAAGTGGATGAAGACATGCTCGCCAGGCTTCTTGGGGCCGCTGCCAAGATTTCGGCCATTGCACCGACTGCGCCGCTGTCGGCTATGGATCTGTTACGTTGGCAGGGGGTGTTGAAGACTCCGGCCATCGATCTGGATACCTTGCAGGAGCAGGCCCTGGGCCTACTGGACCAGGCTCTGGATGAGCTTATTGATACCCGGGGGCGGGAAGGTGGACGTCTGAAACAGATCATTGAGCAGCGCCTGAGCGCCATGGCTGATATCGTGGCCCAGGTAAAGCAGGCCCTGCCCGAGATCATGGAAAACTTCCGTTCACGCATAAAGTCGCGGCTGGAGGAAATCAAGCAACAGTTGGACCCAGAGCGGCTGGAGCAGGAGATCGCCCTGTTTGCCCAGAAGACCGATGTGGATGAAGAGCTGGATCGGCTTGAGACCCATCTGCAGGAGGTGACCCGGGTGATTAACAAAAAAGGGCCCATTGGCCGGCGTCTGGATTTTCTGATGCAGGAACTGAACCGGGAAGCCAACACCCTGGGCTCCAAGGCCACGGATATCCGGTTGACCAATGCCTCGGTGGACCTGAAGGTGCTGATTGAGCAAATGCGTGAGCAGGTACAGAACATTGAGTAGCAGGGGCTCCCTCATTATTTTGTCAGCCCCTTCGGGCGGAGGCAAAAGCAGTCTGGCGAAGGCTTTGCGCGAGGCTAATGCCAACATCAGTGTTTCCGTGTCGCATACCACCCGTGCCCCCCGGCCCGGGGAGGTGGATGGCGTGGATTACCACTTTGTCACTCCTGAAGCATTCCAGACCATGGTCCAGGCGGGAGATTTTCTGGAGTATGCCAAGGTATTTGACAACTACTACGGCACCTCGCGGGCGGCGGTGGAAACCGAGCTGGCCCAGGGTAAACATGTGCTGCTGGATATCGATTGGCAGGGGATGCGAGAAATCAAGGCCCAGTGGGCTGATGCCATCAGCATCTTTATCCTGCCACCGTCAAAGGAGGCGCTGGAACAACGGCTTCGGGGCCGGGGCCAGGACTCGGAGGAGATTATCGCCCGGCGTATGCGCGATGCCGTGTCTGAAATGAACCACTGCCATGAGTTTGATTTTCTGGTAGTAAATGACGTTTTTGACTCAGCCCTGGCGGATCTTATGGCCATCATTGAGGGGTATCCCGAACAGGCCCGGCGCATAACCCTCGATATTGAAGATTTACTGGCAAACTAGGGGTGTATCCCCTTCTTTTTGTTACTTTTCCGCTGACTTTTCCCCCGTATTTAGGTATTGTCTAAGGTTCCTTTGCGGCCCTCTCTCACGGGGCGGCCCGGACTAAACTGCCAGTTGCAAAATGAAAGAGGTAAAGAATGGCTCGCGTTACAGTTGAAGATTGTTTGGAAAATGTTGATAACCGGTTTCAGTTGGTGTTGGTAGCAGCCAAGCGCGCCCGCCAGCTTATGTTTGGCGCCGCACCCCATGTGGCCCTGGAAAATGACAAGGCAACTGTTGTTGCCCTACGGGAAATTGCCGACGGTCATGTTACCAGTGATATTCTTAAAGACACGGTAGTAGAGACCAGTGCCGAAGAAGATGAAGCAGCAGATGAAACCCCAGAGTCAGTTGGAGGCGACGTTATCAGTGCCGCAGACACAGGAGCCGCTCCCGAAGCAAGCTGATACAGAACAGGATGATCGCCGGCTGCTTATCAGCGAGCTGTGCGATTATCTTGAAGCCTACCTGGATCGAGACACGATAGCACATGTCTATCGTGCCTATCTCTTTGGTGCCGAGGCCCACGAAGGCCAGGTTCGACGCAGCGGTGAACCTTACATCTATCATCCCCTGGAAGTGGCCCGTATTCTCGCGGGCATGCGCATGGATGGTCAAAGTATTATGGCTGCCATTCTGCACGATGTTATCGAAGATACGGAAACCGCCAAGGAGCAACTGGCCACTGAGTTCGGGCAAGACGTCGCCGAACTGGTAGATGGCGTCAGTAAAATCAACCAGATCGAGTTTTCATCCAAGGAAGAAGAGCAGGCGGAAAACTTCCGCAAGATGTTGCTGGCAATGGCCCGGGATATCCGGGTTATTTTGATTAAGCTCGCGGATCGCCTGCACAATATGCGTACCGTCATGGCGCTGCCCCGGGAGAAACAACGGCGTATTGCCCGTGAGACCCTCGATATTTATGGCCCTATCGCCAATCGTCTGGGTGTGCGCCAATGGGCCTATGAACTGGAAGAGCTGGGGTTCAAAACACTGTACCCCATGCGCCACAGGGTGCTGCAAGAAGTCATGCGAAAACGCCACGGCAATCGCAAGGCGGTGGTGGAGAAAATCAAACAAGCCATTATCAACCAGCTTCAGCAGGAAGGTATCAGCGCCACGGTCACCGGCAGGGAAAAGCATCTTTACAGCACTTACAAAAAAATGAAGGAGAAGACCCTGCCATTTGACCAGGTCTATGATGTTTATGCCTTCCGTATTACAGTGGACAAGGTGGATACTTGCTACCGAACCTTGGGTATCATCCATAATTTATACAAACCTATCCCGGGGCGTTTTAAGGATTACATTGCCATCCCCAAGGCCAACGGCTATCAATCATTGCACACTGTCGTGTTTGGTCCGTTCGGATTGTCCAGTGAGGTGCAGATCCGCACCCAGGACATGCATAACGTAGCTGAAGTGGGTGTGGCTGCGCACTGGCTGTACAAGTCTGGTGAAAAAGATACCCAGCAGGCGCAACAAAGGGCGCTTCAATGGCTCAAGAATCTGCTCGACATTCAACAGAAGGCCGGTAACCCCAGAGAGTTTCTGGAACATCTTAAAATCGATTTGTTCCCCGATGAGATTTATGTGTTCACTCCCAACGGTGAAATCAAGAAGTTACCGCGCGGCGCCACGGTCATTGACTTCGCCTACGATGTGCACACGGATATCGGTAACAAAACTATCGGCGCCAAAGTGAATCATCAAATGGTTCCCTTGCGCACGCACTTGCGTAATGGCGATCACGTGGAAATTCTGACGTCAGAATGGGGTCGCCCGAGCCCGGCCTGGCTGAACTACGCAATGACCAGTCGAGCGCGTGCCCATATCCGGGCATATTTAAAAACGCAGCAACGCGGCGAATCGGTGGCGCTGGGTGAGCGCCTGCTGGACAAGGCCATGAGCGAGCTGGATGGGGCGCTGGATGATATCAGTATTGAAGACTGCGATACCTTATTGCAATCGCTCAAGATTAAATCCTGGGACGACTTGTTGGAGGAAATCGGTTTAGGTAAACGCCTGGCGCCCATGGTGGCGCGCCAGCTGGTACCGGAAAAGACGACTGCTGTTGCGGCCGCAGAGCCAACCAAGACCGATGGCCTGGTGATTCACGGTACCGAGGGCGTGGTGGTCAGTTACGCCCGTTGTTGCCGGCCTATCCCTGGTGATCCCATATTAGGTTATTTGTCCTCGGGCCGTGGCATCGTCGTGCACACGGAAGACTGCCCCAACATTTCAGAATTTCGGAAACATCCCGAGAAGTGGGTGGACATCCAGTGGGAGCCGGATATTAAAGCCGTGTTCCCGGTTAACCTGCGGTTGGAAGTAAGAAACCAGCGGGGTGTACTGGCTTCGGTGGCATCGGCCATTTCCGATATGGACTCTAATATTGATGCCGTGAAATTCGAAGACAAGGACGGCCAGACAACAACTATGGATTTCACGGTGGAGGTGCGCGATCGTGCCCACCTGGCGTCAATTATGCGCAGTCTGCGCAACGTGGAGTCGGTAATTCGCCTGATTCGTAAAAAAGGGTAAGCTCTTACCCTTTCCTGATCCATTCTGTTAAATAGCCACAAGCGAGGTTTGTTGTGACGCGAAAAATTATTTCCACCGATAAGGCACCCAAGGCCATCGGCACGTATTCCCAGGCAGTAAAAGTGGACAACACGGTTTATTTGTCCGGACAGATACCATTAGTTCCCGATACCATGGAACTGGTAACCGGCGACATGCGCGCCCAGATCACCCGGGTGTTTGATAATTTAAGTGCGGTAGCGCAGGCGGCAGGCGGTTCGCTGAAGGACGTGGTCAAGCTCAATGTGTTTCTCACCGACCTGTCACACTTTCCACTGGTTAATGAGGTCATGGCGCAATACTTCTCCGAACCCTATCCGGCAAGGGCGGCCATCGGTGTGGCGGCTTTGCCCAAGGATGCGGCCGTGGAAATGGATGCTGTATTGGTGCTGGGCGTCTGACAAGATTCTCTCGAATTACTTCAGGGCGTGCCGCTGATTGCTTATGGACATTCAAAGTCAGCCTCTGACAGTGCTTAAAGGTGTCGGACCGCGTGTTGCCGATAAATTAAAAAAAATGAACCTGCACACGGTGCAGGATGTGTTATTTCATTTACCGTTTCGTTATCAGGACCGAACGCGCATTCAGGCCATCGGCGCTTTGCAGCCGGGAGACCAGGCGGTGATAGTAGGCAAGATCGAGGTGGCTGATGTCGTGTTCCGGCGCAAACGCAATCTGGTCTGCCGCGTCAGCGATGGCACCGGTTTTATCACACTCCGTTTCTTTCATTTTTCCGTAGCGCAGCAAACGCGTTTGCAGCGAGGCAATACCTTGCAGTGTTACGGCGAGGTGCGTAAAGGCCAGGCCGGTCTGGAAATGGTGCATCCGGAATACGAGGTCTACGAAGGTGAGGTGGAGATCAAGGCGGAAGAGGAACTGACACCGGTGTATCCCACTACCGAGGGCGTGCATCAAATCGGTATTCGCAAACTGGCGCAACAGGCGCTTGATCATTACCTGGAAAAGATACATGAGTGGTTGCCGCCCGAGGTCTTGGCGGAAATCAATTTGCCCCCGCTAAAAGATGCCGTACATGGCGTACACCGGCCATTGTCCAGCCGGGATGCGACGTTGTTGCAACAGGGCCAACATCCTTCACAGCAACGTCTGGCCTTCGAAGAGTTACTGGCACACCAGTTGAGCATGCAGCAAAAGCGCGCACAAAACCAACAACACCGCGCGCCCGATTTAACAGCGCCGGGCAGGCTCCACAAAAAACTGTTAGCACATTTACCTTTTTCCTTAACAGGCGCGCAACAGCGCGTTATTGAAGAAGTGCAACAGGATTTGACCCATGCCTTTCCCATGCAGCGCCTGGTGCAGGGTGATGTGGGCTCGGGCAAAACCTTAATCGCGGCAGCTGCCGCGGCCCAGGCCATCGAAGCCGGTTATCAGGTGGCGGTGATGGCGCCGACGGAACTATTGGTAGAGCAGCACGCGCAGAATTTTCAGCGCTGGTTCAAGCCGCTGGGTATTGATGTGGTGTTGCTTACGGGCAGCCAGGCAAAAAAATTTCGTCAATCGGTGCTGGATGTTATTGCTAGTGGAGAACGTAAATTGATTATTGGCACCCATGCCCTTTTCCAGGAAGACGTGGTGTTCCATAAACTGGGATTAATGATTGTGGATGAGCAACATCGTTTTGGTGTCAATCAGCGGTTGGCATTGCGTGAAAAGGGCGGTGGCGATAACACCTACCCACACCAATTGGTCATGACCGCTACTCCTATTCCGCGTACACTGGCGCAGACTATTTATGCGGATCTCAATGTTTCTGTTGTCGATGAGTTGCCGCCGGGACGAAAGCCCGTCACCACGGTAGTCATCGGCGATAACCGGCGCGCAGAAGTCGTGCAACGTGTCGAACATGCCTGTCAGCAGGGACGTCAGGCCTATTGGGTGTGTCCCTTAATTGAAGAATCGGAAACCCTGCAACTGCAAACTGCAACGGATACCGAGGCAGCACTTAAAGAGGCCCTGCCCCAGCTGAATATCGGTCTGGTGCACGGGCGCATGAAGGCGGCGGACAAGGAAAAGGCCATGGCCCGATTCAAGCGGGGCGAGTTGGACCTGCTGGTTGCCACCACGGTGATTGAGGTGGGCGTGGACGTGCCCAATGCCACCCTGATGATTATCGAAAACGCCGAACGCCTGGGCTTGTCCCAGTTGCATCAATTGCGTGGTCGCGTGGGCCGGGGCCACGAAGACAGTGTGTGCGTGCTCATGTACCAAACCCTGTCGGAACTGGCGCGCAAGCGTCTGGCGGTCATGCGTGAAACCAACGACGGTTTCGAGGTGGCGCGTCAGGATCTGGAGCTGCGTGGCCCCGGTGAGTTGCTGGGCATCCGCCAGACCGGTATGCCCCAATTCCATATTGCGGATCTGATGCGCGACCAGGCCCTGTTGCCCGCGGTCCAAAAAACCGCCGGCCTGTTGCAGACAAAATATCCGGAGCACATTGCCCCGTTAATCCGGCGTTGGGTCCAGCGCGAACAAGACTACGGCAGCGTCTAACGTTAGAATCCAACCACCACAGAACCGTCAACCAGGATTCCGATTATTACCAGCAAACAGTCAATGCGCCGAGAACCCGTGTGGCAACCGCAGTCGCGGGTACGGCCACGCACTGTGCCGGCATCGCTCTGGCACTGGTTGGTGGATACTGCCTCCCTGACCCAGCGTATTGTCTATTACTGTGATCAGGGCTTTCGCGTCCAGGTGATTAATCAGAAATGGCAGCGACCCATGCGCAACGAGGCCAGGTTATTGCAACTCAAACAGGGCAATCATGCGTTGGTGCGCCAGGTATATCTCTACTGTGGCGACACGCCCTGGGTGTATGCGCGTACTATCCTGCCACCGGATACCCTGACCGGTCCGCAGCGGCGGCTGGCCAATCTAAAGTCGCGTTCTTTGGGCGCCATGCTGTTTGCCGATCCGAGTATGCAGCGCGACGAAGTGCAGATTGCCTGCCTGACAGCACAGGACAAACTGTTTAATTTGGCTACACGCGCAAGCGAGGCAGCGCCGGAAGTCATTTGGGGCCGGCGTTCCGTGTTTCGTCTCAGTAACAAACCCCTGCTTGTGACAGAAATCTTCTTGCCGCCGGTGCAGAAATGTCCGCTGTAATGCCAAAAAACAAACTGCGTGACTATGCCGTACTCATGCGCCTGAACCGGCCCATTGGCATACTTTTGTTGCTGTGGCCCACGCTTTGGGGGTTGTGGATTGCCGGTGAGGGCAGGCCCGATCTTTTGGTGTTGTTTGTGTTTGTTACAGGTGTTGTACTCATGCGTTCCGCCGGTTGTGTCATCAACGATTATGCCGACCGGAATTTTGACCCTCATGTGGCGCGCACGCGTGAGCGGCCCATTGCCGCCGGGCGCGTGTCACCTAAAGAAGGCCTGATCCTGTTTGCGGCTTTGTGCCTGGTAGCATTTGGATTGGTGTTGTTAATGAATCCGCTCACCATTGCATTGTCATTTGCCGGTGCATTCCTGGCCGCCAGTTACCCGTTTATGAAACGCTACACCCATCTGCCCCAGGTATATCTGGGGATGGCCTTCGGCTGGAGTATCCCCATGGCCTTTGCCGCCCAAACCAATAGTGTGCCCGCCATTGCCTGGCTGTTGTTCGCCGCCAACATGTTTTGGTCCGTGGCCTATGACACCGCCTACGCCATGGTAGACCGGGAAGACGATATAAAAGTGGGTGTGAAATCCACCGCTATTCTGTTTGGCCGTTTCGACCGCATCATGATTTTGTTCAGTCATATCATTACCCTGAGTCTGCTGGCGGTAGTGGGTACACTGCTGCGCCTGGGTCTCTGGTATTATGCCGGCCTTGTAATAGCAGCTGCGCTGGCGGCCTATCAGCAAACCTTGATTCGCAAGCGCCGGCCTGAAAAATGTTTTCAGGCATTTCTTAATAACAACTGGTTCGGCCTGTCAGTCTTTGCCGGCTTGTTGGTGCATTATTCATTCAATATTCAGTAGCAGGGGACCGTGAAACCACTTTCCGCAAAAAAGATTGAAGCCACAAAATTAAAGTCTCTCTACCCGGAGCCGTTTGCTTCCATGATACAGGGGCGCACCAGGAGAAAGTTGGGAGATCATTTTGGCCTGTCCAACTTCGGTGTGAATTTCACCGAGCTGGCGCCCGGCGCCATGTCAGCGTTACAGCACCACCATCTAACGCAGGATGAATTTATTTATGTCGTAAGCGGGACGCCGACCCTGGTGTTGGGTGACGAGGAATATGTCATGCAGCCTGGCGATTGTTTCGGTTTTAAAAAGGGGGAGGGAATCGGCCATCAGCTGGTTAACCGCTCAAGCGAACCGGTCGCTTATCTTGAAATCGGTGACCGAGCTGGCGGTGACCAGGTCGATTATCCTGGGCACGATTTACGCGCTCAGTTTAACGCCGACGGATCGTGGTCTTTTTTGCATAAGGATGGAACACCCTATTGATAAACCCTGTCACGGTTGGGTGGTGTCTCTGTTCTTTAAGATTAACGTTATAACTCAAATAGTTTTTGCAGGAGGTTTGTCTTGAAACTTTACGGTTCACTAACGTCCCCCTACGTGCGCAAGGTGCGTATTCTGTTGGCGGAAAAAAACATCCAGCATGAATTTATTGTCAGCCCGCCCGCCATGGATAACACTGAACTGGCGGCAGCCAATCCCCTGGGCAAGGTCCCGGCGCTGGTGCTGGATAGCGGTGAGCTGCTTATTGATTCCGGCCTGCATGTGGAATATATCGACAGCCTGCCGGGTGAAAAATTCATTCCCGCCGACGACAGCCGCTGGGTTGTCTTAAACTGGCACGAACTGGGCAATGGCATTTCAGATGCTGTGGTGGCGCGTATGCTCGAAGGACGGCGCACGCCGGAATGCCAGGTGGCGGACAATATCAAGAAACAGGAAATGAAAGTCGAACGTGCGATGCAGTATAGCGAAGACCGCATTCGCGGCGAGTTCCTGGCAGCCAATCGCTTAACCCTGGCGGACATGTCCCTGGGTGCGGCCTTGTCGTATATCGATTTGCGTTGGGTGCACGATTGGCGCGGTCGTTTCCCCAAAACCGCTGCCTGGTATGAAAACATCTGCCAGCGTGATTCCTTTCTGGCCACCGCTTTTCCGGAAGGATAACCATGCCAGACAAATACGCCGTCATGGGCCACCCTATCGGCCACAGCAAATCACCGCAAATCCATCAGCAGTTTGCCGAACAATGTGGACTGGATATTGAATACACCGCTATTGATGTGGCGCCCGGCACCTTTGCTGACGCTGTGAAAGACTTCCAGCAACAGGGCGGCAAGGGGCTGAATGTGACCGTACCCTACAAGCTGGAGGCCTGGCAATTGGTGGACCGGCGCAGCAAACGCGCTGAACTGGCCGGGGCCGTCAACACCATCAAGTTCAATCACAACAAAACCTTGTTCGGTGAAAACACCGATGGTATCGGTCTGGTGCGCGATATTACCCAAAACCTGAACACACCGTTAAAAGACAAAAGCATTTTACTCCTCGGCGCCGGCGGCGCCGTGCGCGGGATTCTTGGGCCCATTCTTGAGCAACAACCCAAATTGCTGCACATCGCCAACCGCACGGTCAGCAAAGCGGAAGAATTAAAGACTGTTTTCGCAGAACTGGGTAGCATCACAGCCAGCGGCTTTGACGATATCAAACAAACTTTTGATATCGTCATCAATGGCACCGCCGCCAGTCTGCAAGGTGAACTACCGCCATTGCCCGACACACTCTTCAACGACAACGCTTTAGCCTACGACCTCATGTACGCCAAAGAACCCACTGCCTTCATGACCTG
>JAOUNW010000014.1 GCA_029880755.1 Gammaproteobacteria bacterium | reverse complement strand
CCTTAGACAGTTTTCTTGGGCAAAAACGTCAACCTCTGATTGGGATTGATATCAGCTCATCAGCAGTGAAGGTGTTGGAGCTGAGCAGGTCCGGTAGCCACTACAAGGTGGAGCGTTTCGCTGTGGAGCCGTTACCGCAGAATGCTGTGGCGGAACACGCGATTACTGAGGTGGATCAGGTGGCCGAGGCGGTGGGACGTGCGGTGAAAAAATCCGGCACCAAATATAAACATGTCGCTATGGCAGTAGCTGGCAGTCATGTCATTACCAAATCCATCAAAATGCCGGGTACGTTGGGTGAGCAGGAGTTACAAGCCCAGATTGAAATGGAGGCCGATCACTATATTCCTTATCCGCTGGATGAGGTCAACATGGATTACCAGGTGCTTGGGCCTTCCGAAGAAAATCCGGAAGAGAACAATTTGTTGTTGGCTGCCTGTCGCAAGGAGATAGTCGATGACTATATCGCTGTGATAGAGACGGCGGGTCTGGTTCCCAAGGTTATCGACATCGAAACCTATGCCATGGAAAATGCGTTTAGTTTTATTGCCGAACACATGCCTGGCGGTGGATCGGATAAAACCATAGCTATTCTGGATGTAGGGTCCACCGCGACCAACATTAATGTTATTCATGATGCGCGTTCGGTTTATACGCGTGACCACACCTTTGGTGGTCGCCAGCTTACTGAAGAGATTCAGCGGCGTTATGGGCTTTCTTATGAAGAAGCGGGATTAGCAAAAAAACAGGGAGGCTTGCCGGATAATTACCAGACCGATGTATTGCGCCCATTTATGGAGGCGATGTGTCAGGAAATCATGCGCGCGTTGCAGTTTTTCTATTCATCGAGCCCATTTAACAGCGTGGATCAAATTTTACTGGCCGGAGGTTGCTCGCAGATACCGGGGATCGACGAGTTGGTGGCTGCGAGGGTTGGTGTGCCCGCCATGATCGCTAATCCATTTACCAATATGTCCCTGGCGTCACGAGTAAAGGCACAAGCATTAAGCAATGATGCGCCCTCTTTAATGATTGCATGCGGCCTGGCCATGCGTAGCTTTGATGATTAAACCATGACCAGACTTAATCTATTACCCTGGCGCGAGATACGCCGCAAGGAGCAGGACAAGCAACTGCTTAGTCTGATGATTTTCGTGTGTGTATTGATGGGCCTGGCGGTGTTTTATGCACATCTGCATGTAAGCGGTTTAATCGACAACCAGAATGCACGTAATAATTTTTTGAATCAGGAAATAGCGAAAGTCGATAAGCAAATCGAGGAAATAAAGGACCTTAAGAAACGGCGCGCCGCCTTGATCTCTCGCATGGAAATCATCTATCGCTTGCAGGGAGATAGAACCCAGGTGGTTCATTTATTTGACGAGCTAGTAAAGCGTTTGCCGGAGGGTATTTATTTTAGTTCTCTGGATCAAAAGGGAAAAAATCTCACAATAAAAGGTGTCGCACAGTCAAACGCACGTGTTTCCGCGCTGATGAGAAATCTGGAAGAGTCCAATTGGTTGACCGAACCCAAGCTCAAGGTAATTAATGTGAAACAGACTAAAAAGACTACCGAGAAGGTAAGCCAATTTGATTTAACGGTCACCCAGACGGATAAGAGCGCCAAGACGAAATCCAACAAATCTAGTGGTTCCGCTAAAGCAGGATCAGGTAAATGAATTTACAGGATTTACAAAACCTAGACCCAAATAATATTTCGGCTTGGCCGCTGCCCATCAAATTGGTGGGTATTGCTATTGTGGCAGTCGGCATTTTGTTTGCTGGCTGGTATTTCATAATACAAGGAGAGCTTGACGAGCTGGAACTGATTGAAAAACAGGAACAGGAACTGCGTTCAACTTTTTTAAACAAAAAAGCCTTAGCCATAAATCTGCCTGCATATAAGCAACAGATGGAGGAAATGCAATTAACTTTTGGCAGCCTGCTGAGACAGTTGCCGGATTCTGCTGAGGTGCCTGATTTATTAATCGATATTACCCAGGCGGGTTTAGGGAGGGGGCTGGAGTTTGTCTTATTCAAACCGGAGCCGGAAAGACCAGTAGAATTTTACGCCGAGTTGCCAATCAGCATTGAAGTGACAGGAAATTATCATGAACTGGGACTCTTTGTGAGTGACGTTGCTGCGTTGCCTCGCATAGTAACTTTTGATGATATAAAAATACTCTCTGGCAAAGGCGATAAACTGAAGATGTCGGCCAAGGCCAAGACATACCGCTATCTCACTGCCAAGGAAATCCAGCAGGCTAACGAGGCTAGTAAGCCGGCCAAGGGAAGGCGGCGATGATTGTGGCGGCCCGATTGCTGAAAATTCTTCTATTGGCTGGGATGTCGGTGTTGCTATTTGGGTGTTCTGATGACGGTATGAATGACTTAAGGGAGTTTGTAGAAAACGCTCACAAAGATACCAAGCCAAAGGTAGATCCGATACCCGAGGTCAAAACCCACGAGGTCTTTGCCTATGGTTCTGCTGAAGGTACGGACCCTTTTGGGGAATTTAATCTTAGACCGCGTGGAACAAAAGCTGCGAATAAGAGTGGGCCCGATCTGAGGCGCCGCAAGGAACCGTTAGAAGAATATCCACTTGATGCGCTGAAGATGGTTGGCACGCTTAGTCGAAAAAGTGAATCATGGGTAATCATTCAGGCGCCTGATGGCACAGTCCATAAAGCGCAAGTGGGAAACTACCTGGGCCAGAATTTTGGTAAATTGGTGAGTATTAGTGAAGACAAAATAGAACTTATTGAAACTATTCAGGATCCGTTGGGCGACTGGATAAAACGAGACGCCAGTATTAGCGTCGTTGAATGAGAGATCAAGCCGATGAAAATATTAACAAACTTTCGGTACCACACGACCAAATCACAAATAGGAGCTCTTGTTTTGCTTGCCTCATTTTTGATTACTGGGGTAGTGCAAGCTGGAGAGATCACCAAGATTGGCTGGGATCCGGATAAGGCGAACAGCATACAAATCTATGTCGATGGTAAAGCCAGATACAAAACAAAGAAGCTAGAAGACGGCAAACGTCTCCGGGTTGAGTTTCGTAAAAGCACGATAGGGGCCGATGTACAGGAGTTAAGCGGCAGGGGTGATATTAAGGGGGTCTTCCCATATCTGGCTGAAGGAGGGAATACGGTAAATGTTGATATTCTGGCCTCAGGTTCAGGGGACCTTGAGGTGGAACAGACGCCCTATGGATACCTGATTTCGGCCAAGGTTGAGGGTGCGGCTGCCAGTCAAGCTCCGGTAGCGGCAGATTCCGATAATCAAAGAAAGCTGGATAACGAAATTGAAGAGTTAAATTACACTACCTTGCCTGGTGGGCGAGTGCAGCTACGTCTTAAAATGTCCAAACCACCAGCAGCCCCCAAAGCATTTACCATAAGTAATCCTGCGCGCATTGCGCTGGATTTTGCCAATACCGGTCTCAAGGCAGAAGAAAGTATGTTGAAAGTTGGCGTGGGGGCCTTGTTGAGTGTACGTGCTATTCAATCTGAGGACAGAACCCGGGTTGTATTGAATCTTGTAAAACCGGTGGGTTACAAAACCGCTGTTGTTGATAACACGCTAGTGTTTACACTGGATAGCCCAGTGACTGCTATCAGTGCTGCCGAAGACAAAACGCAGACCAGTTTTACCAGCAGCACAGGTGTCGGGAAGCACGGAGTAAGCAACGTCGATTTCCGGCGTGACGAGCACGGTGGAGCCAAGTTAATTGTAACGCTCTCGGATCCAGCGGTTGGCATTGATATTAAAGAGCAGGCGGGAGACATCATTCTAGATTTTCTGGATACGTCTTTGGCGCGGGAGTTGGAGCGCCGTCTGGATGTGGTTGATTTTGCTACGCCCGTACAAACGATAGACATCTTTAGCCACGGCAAGAATACAAGAATGATTATTGCGCCAACCGGCAAATACGAGCATCTGGCTTACCAGGCCGGAAATGTGTTTACGTTAAATGTCAAACCGGTAATCGAAAAGGAAGGCGAGAAAGAGAAAGATGAGTTTGGGTACAGTGGCGAAAAGTTGTCGCTAAACTTCCAGAACATTGAGGCACGCGCTGCGCTGCAGGTGTTGGCAGATTTTACCGGTTTGAATTTTGTTGTGAGTGATACTGTAAGAGGTGATCTTACTCTGCGGCTAAAGGATGTGCCCTGGGATCAGGCACTGGACCTGATTCTTGATGCCAAAAATCTTGCTATGCGCAGAAAAGGCAATGTAATTACGGTGGCTCCTTCTGATGAAGTGGCGGCTAAGGAAAAAGCAGCATTTGAGGCCGCAAAAGTAGCGGTGGAGTTAGAGCCCCTTGTTTCGGAGTTAATACAGATCAATTATGCGGCTGCGAGTGACATCGCAAAACTACTAAAATCCATTAAGGCGATTACTACAGGAACCAGTGAACACCCGGTATTTAGCAGTGGTGTGGCGGTGACTAAGGAAAGCACCGAGTCTAATTCACTGCTATCGCCAAGGGGTCAGGTGACCACGGACGATCGCACCAACTCGATCCTGATTCAGGACACACCAGGCAAGATAGGGGAGTTGCGCAAGCTCATTGCAAAGCTGGACCAGCCGGTTCGCCAGGTTTTAATCGAGAGCCGCCTGGTGGAGGCGACGGATAATTTTAGTAAGCAGTTGGGCGCCAAGTTTGGGGTCAAGGGTACCAACATAGGCGCGAGTCAACAGATCACCCAGGGAACAACGTTGGGTTTTGATGGGAACATTATTAGCTCCGATGGCCTCAATGTGAATTTACCGACCGCCGGTATTGGTGCTTCTCAGGCCGGAAGCCTGGCTTTAACTATTGCCAAGTTGGGCACCGGTTCGCTGTTATCCCTTGAGCTATCCGCATTGGAGCAGGAAGGAAAAGGTAAGATTATATCCAGCCCAAGAATTGTTACTGCTAATGGCCAGGCCGCAAAAATTGAACAGGGTCAGGAGCGGGTATTTACTACCAGCGTACTGGGTGTGGGGACAGTGGTAACCAAAAAGGCGGTACTGAAGCTTGAGGTTGAACCGCGCATTACGCCTGACGACCGGGTTATAATGGACGTAAAGGTATCCAAGGATAACTTTGCTGATGCCCTGGAAGGTATTCTGAATATTAAACAAATAGAGACCCAGGTGTTGCTAGATAATGGCGAGACAGTGGTGATTGGCGGTATCTATGAATTGGATAAGAGCCAGACAGAAACAAAAGTTCCATTTTTTGGCGATGTGCCCTTGTTGGGACACTTATTTAAAAACAAGGTAGCGGTGGACTCCAAAACTGAATTGCTCATTTTCCTGACACCCCGCATATTATCCGAGCTCGCCAGCGCAAAATAACGGCGACACTAGAGAGATTCTTTCCGTGTACCAGTATCCCGGCTTGATTTATTGCCGGGATACTGGCATATCTTTTCCATGAATAGCCCAGAAAATATCTATTTAATCGGTCCCATGGGTGTGGGTAAATCCACTATCGGGCGTCAATTAGCCTCTCAGTTCAAAAAAGAGTTTATCGATTTGGACCATGAGCTGGAAAAACGAACCGGTGTCAGCATTTCTATAATATTTGAAATTGAGGGAGAGCCCGGGTTCCGAAAAAGAGAATCCGAGCTGTTGGATGAGCTGACACAGAAGAACAATATTGTATTGGCTACAGGGGGAGGCGCTATCCTTTCGGAAGCAAACAGGAAGATCCTTCGTACCAGGGGCTTCGTTGTCTATTTGCGTGCAAGTATTGATACGCTGGTTGAAAGAACCCGGAATGACAGAAAACGTCCATTGCTACAGAATGGAGATAAGAGGCAGACCATTGAAGATCTGTTGGCTGTTCGTGGGCCGATTTATACTGATGAGGCGGATCTTATTGTTGACACCGATAACCGTGCTCCCGCTACAGTAGCAAAAGAAATAATAAACAAGGTAGAGGCGCTGGATACATTATGAAGACTCTGAACCTGGATCTCGGATTACGCAGTTATCCCATACACATAGGTGCCGGAATATTACAAAACAGTGAATTATTAACTGCGCACATAAAAGGATCGCGTGTAGCTGTTGTTACCAATGATACAATAGCACCATTGTATTTGGATGCAGTGTTAAGGTTGCTCAATAAACATAACCCGCTCTCCATAATTTTACCCGATGGGGAAAAATACAAGAATCTGGAATACCTTAATCACATATTTAGTGATCTTCTCGGTGCTCGCTGTGATAGACAAACCACGCTTATCGCATTGGGTGGCGGGGTAATCGGCGATATGACCGGATTCGCTGCGGCATGTTATATGCGCGGTGTGCCTTTCATACAGATTCCAACTACCTTACTGGCGCAGGTAGACTCTTCAGTCGGGGGAAAAACAGGCGTTAACCATCCGCTGGGAAAAAATATGATCGGTGCGTTTTATCAGCCCCAATGTGTATTGATCGATACAAATACACTAAAAACTTTGCCCGACAGAGAGCTTTCTGCCGGCATTGCAGAAGTTGTTAAATACGGTTTAATTCGCGACAGTGATTTTTTCGCTTGGCTGGAAACAAATATGGAAGGGTTGTTGGCGCGCGACAGCAGTATTGTTACGGAGGCAATTTACCAGTCGTGTAAACACAAAGCCGAGGTAGTGGCTGAGGATGAAAGAGAGACCGGTGCCAGAGCCTTGTTGAATCTGGGTCACACTTTTGGTCATGCCATTGAAACCGGCATGGGTTATGGCGTGTGGTTGCATGGCGAAGCGGTGGCTACGGGCATGGTGATGGCGGCGGATCTGTCCAGGCGTATGGGGTTTCTGTCTGACAACGATTGCTGGAGAATTGAGACACTAATCAAGAAGGCGAGGTTACCTGTTCGCGCCCCCAAGAAATTGTCCGGTATGCAAATGAGAGAGCTGATGTCAGTGGACAAAAAGGCAACTGCCGGCAAGATAAATCTGGTTTTGCTGGAAGCCCTCGGTAAGGCAGTCGTGACCAGCAAGTTTTCGGATGCTGACCTGTCGGCGACGCTGGAAGCAATGCGGGAATAATGATGGAGCTGCTTCCCTGTGCTGCCTGTGATAAAACATCCCGCGGTCGCTTGCACGGGGAACCGGATCCTTCCTACCGTAGTCAATACCAGCGTGATCGGGATCGAATTATTCATAGCGCTGCTTTCCGTCGCCTGGAATATAAAACCCAGGTATTTGTGAATCACGAGGGCGACCTGTTTCGTACGCGCCTGACGCATTCTATAGAAGTCGCACAGATTGGCCGGTCTATCGCGCGCGCTCTTAAGCTTAATGAAGATCTGGTGGAGGCAATCGCCCTGGCGCATGACCTGGGTCACACGCCGTTTGGTCATGCCGGGCAGGACGCGTTGAACAAATGTATGAGCGAGTTTGGTGGTTTTGAGCACAACCTCCAGTCCTTGCGGGTTGTGGATTTATTGGAAGAACGGTATGCAGAGTTTCCCGGCCTGAATCTGACGTTCGAGACCCGCGAGGGCATACTGAAGCATTGTTCGCACAAGAATGCCAGAGATATGGGTGAGCTGGGTCAGCGCTTTTTGCAAAAGAAACAGCCGAGCCTGGAAGCACAGCTAGCCAATCTGGCGGACGAAATTGCCTATAACAACCATGATGTGGACGATGGCCTGCGCTATGGTTTAATAGAAATTACCCAGTTGCAACAGATAGATTTATTTGCTCGCCAGTACGAAATAGTAAGCAGGCAATATTCAAATCTTGATCAACGCCGATGTGTTCACGAAACTATACGCCGTATGATAAACGTTATGGTGGTTGATCTTATCGAAACCAGTCAAAAAAATATTGCTGACGCCAACGTCATGAAAATTGATGATGTCAGGGATCAAAAATCAGCACTGGTTGCCTATAGCGAAGCGATGAGAACAAGCACGCTGGAGCTTAAACAGTTTTTGAGAAAACATCTGTATCACCATTACCGGGTGCGTCGGATGACAGTTAAGTCTGCTCGAATTATCGAGCAGTTATTCCGGGCCTTTACCGAGGATCATGGATTAATGCCCCCACAGTACCAGCAAAAAATTGATGCCAATGGCGGTCCCGCCCAGTCCGGGCAGGTCGCTAGGGTGACTGCAGACTACATCGCTGGTATGACAGATCGCTATGCTATTGGCGAGCATGAACGCCTTTTTTCCCCCTCAACACCCACCTGATTTCAACGCCTGATCGTATCTCTCTGAAAGTAAGCGGATTTTTTTCCGAATTCTTTTCCCGATCCATTGAACCGCCCACGCTGCAACTGTATACTTTTGCGCCCTTTGCCGGCTGCAGGTCGGTAAAGGCCTGGAAATAATGGGGATCAGGATTCGCGGACATATAAATCAGGAATAACAGTGACTGCTCAAGACTCAATAACAGGAGGTCTTTACCACCCTTCCTTTGAAAAGGATAACTGTGGTTTTGGTCTCATTGCCCAGATGGACGGAAAGGCCAGCCACTGGGTAATCGAAACCGCTATTCATGCCCTGGCCCGTCTGACGCATCGTGGCGCCATCGCTGCTGATGGCAAGACCGGTGACGGCTGCGGGGTATTATTAAAAAAACCGGATCGTTTTTTCCGGGAGCTTGCCAAGGAAAATGGTTGGGAGCTGGCGCCTTTGTATGCGGTGGGCATGGTTTTTTTGAATCAGGACAACAAGAGTTCTGATACTGCCAAGACAGTTCTGGAAGATGCGCTAGGGCAACAAGGGCTACACCCCCTGGGGTGGCGCGCTGTTCCCATAGATGCCTCGGCATTGGGAGAGGAGGCCAAGAAGACCCTGCCTGCCATAGCGCAGATATTCGTGAATGCACCAGCAGACATGAGCTCAGAAGTATTTGAGCGTCGTTTATATATCGCACGTCGCCAAAGTGAGAAAAAACTGGAAGCTGATGATCAAGTATTTTATGTCGCCAGCCTGTCGGAACGCGTAATTTCCTATAAGGGATTAGTGATGCCGGCCTATATGCCGGTATTTTATGCTGATCTTAATGATAATCGCCTGGAAACGTCATTAGCAGTGTTTCATCAGCGATTTTCCACCAATACATGGCCGCAATGGCGTTTGGCGCAACCGTTTCGCTTTTTGGCGCATAACGGAGAAATCAATACTGTTCAGGGTAACCGGAATTGGTCTGTTGCCAGGGCACATAAATTCAAGACCCCCCTGATACCTAATATGGATGATGTTCGTCCTTTGGTGTCTATGGAAGGTTCTGATTCCAGTAGTTTGGATAACATGCTTGAGGGCTTGTTGGCCGGCGGCATGGATATTTTCCGTGCCATGCGTTTGTTGATTCCGCCGGCTTGGCAAAACGTGGAGTCTATGGACTCCGAGTTAAAGGCTTTTTATGAATATCACTCCATGCATATGGAGCCCTGGGATGGCCCCGCGGGTATTGTGTTAACTGATGGTCGTTACGCCGCTTGCGTTATGGATCGCAACGGTTTGCGTCCCGCGCGATATGTGATTACTAAAGATCGCCATATTACTTTGGCGTCGGAAATCGGCGTTTACAATTATCAGCCGGAAGATGTCGTTATCAAAGGTAGATTGAAGCCGGGGCAAATGATCGCTGCTGATACCCAGACCGGCAAATTATTATTGCCTGGTGATATTGATGATGCCCTGAAAAAACGCCAGCCCTATCGGGTCTGGCTGAAGTCCCACGCCGTCAGGATCGAATCCAGACTGCATGAAGAAGAGTCATGTAGTGTTGCCATGGATAAGGCCAAACTTCAGGCATACGAAAAGATGTTTTTGGTCACTTTCGAGGAGAGAGATCAGGTGCTGCGTGTGCTTGCTGAGGCAGGTCAGGAGGCGGTGGGCTCCATGGGTGACGATTCACCGTTTGCTGTGCTTTCTACTCAAGAACGTCCACTTTATGATTACTTCCGGCAGCAGTTTGCTCAGGTAACTAACCCACCTATTGATCCCTTGCGCGAGCAAATCGTGATGTCACTGGAGACCTGCTTTGGTAAAGAGCTGAATCTTTTTGATGAGTCGCCAGAGCACGCTGCTCGTATCATCGTCAATTCGCCCGTGTTATCCACCAGCAAGTTTCACCAATTGTTGTCCATGGGCGAGCCTTGTGCTCACCATGTTATTGATCTGAACTATCCTGAAGATTTATCTCTGGAGCAGGCAGTAAAATCCATTAGCGCCCAGGCAGTTACAGCAATTAAAGATGGCAAGACCATTTTAGTATTGTCGGATCGGAATATAGAGAAGGGTAAGGTGCCTGTGCATGCGCTGCTCGCAACTGGCGCGGTTCATCATAGTCTGATACGAGAGGGCCTGCGTTGTGATGCCAATATTGTTGTGGAAACAGGTACAGCAAGAGATCCGCACCACTTCGCTTGCCTGATCGGTTATGGCGCAACCGCAATTTATCCTTATCTCGCCTACGATTGTTTGTGTGATCTGGTACGTACCGGCGAATGTGTTCAAGATAAAGCAGTTAAGTCGCTGGAGAACTTCCGTAAAGGCATCAATAAAGGTCTGTACAAAATTATTTCAAAGATGGGTATATCGGCAATCGCCAGTTATCGCGGCGCCCAGTTATTTGAGATTGTCGGACTCAAGAAAGAAGTGGTTGATTTGTGTTTTAAGGGGACCACCAGCCGTCTGCAGGGGGCGGGTTTTGCTGATCTTAAGGATGAAAGCCTGGCTATTGCCTGGACTGCCTGGAGTGAGCGTAAGACAATCAAGCAGGGCGGCGTTTTAAAATATATCCACGGCGGCGAATATCATGCCTATAACCCTGATGTGGTTCAGACCTTTCAGGCAGCCGTGCAAACAGGCGACTATGAAAAATATCTGCAGTTTGCCGCTATTGTTAATAATCGGCCCGTCGCTGTGTTGCGCGACTTACTAATACCACGAAAGGACATTAAGCCCGTGCCTCTCGATAAGGTAGAGCCGGTGGAGGCCATTACACCACGATTTGATACCGCAGCAATGTCGTTGGGGGCGCTGTCACCGGAAGCCCATGAGGCGTTGGCCATCGCCATGAATCGTCTTGGCGGCCGATCCAATTCCGGAGAAGGTGGTGAAGACCCTGCGCGCTATGGTACGGAAAAACGTTCAAAAATTAAGCAAGTGGCCTCGGGCCGCTTCGGCGTCACGCCACACTATCTGGTTAATGCCGAAGTGCTGCAAATAAAAATCGCCCAGGGCGCAAAACCAGGTGAAGGTGGTCAGCTACCTGGTGACAAGGTGAACGAACTTATTGCCAGACTGCGTTATAGCAACCCCGGCGTGGCCCTGATTTCACCGCCCCCGCACCATGATATTTATTCTATTGAAGATCTGGCCCAGCTGATTTTCGATTTGAAACAGGTCAACCCTGATGCGCTGGTATCGGTCAAGCTGGTATCGGAGCCAGGCGTAGGGACTATCGCCGCCGGTGTGGCCAAGGCCTATGCGGATTTGATCACCATATCAGGTTATGACGGTGGTACCGGCGCCAGTCCACTGACATCAGTGAAATATGCTGGCAGCCCCTGGGAGCTGGGTTTAACAGAAACCCACCAGGTGTTGCGCGCTAATAATTTAAGAGGAAAGGTAAGACTGCAAACCGATGGCGGACTCAAGACCGGTCTTGATGTTATCAAGGCTGCTATTTTGGGGGCGGAGAGTTTCGGTTTTGGTACCGGCCCCATGATTGCGCTGGGTTGTAAGTACTTGCGTATTTGTCATCTTAATAATTGCGCTACCGGTGTTGCCACGCAGAACGAAATTCTGCGCGAGCGTCATTTCAAAGGATTACCTGAAATGGTCATGAATTATTTTCGCTTCATGGCCCAGGAGACACGGGAGTGGATGGCCAAATTGGGTGTGTGCAGTCTGGATGAGCTCATCGGTCGCACCGATTTGTTGGAAATATTGCCTGGTCATACCAGCAAACAAAAAGGTCTGGACCTGCGACCCATTCTGGATGACGGTGGTGTTGCCAAGGACAAGCCGCGTTTCTGCGTCGAAAATAGAAATGAGCCCTTTGATAAAGGTG
Source organism: Gammaproteobacteria bacterium (assembly GCA_029880755.1). GTDB lineage: Bacteria > Pseudomonadota > Gammaproteobacteria > Acidiferrobacterales > SZUA-150 > JAOUNW01. The sequence goes on along the minus strand of JAOUNW010000014.1, from coordinate 8,386 downwards.
AGCTCGCTGAACAAATGGTGGCGGATATGTTGCCGGCGATTGAGAAGAAAGCCGGTGGTGAATTTTCCTATGAAGTACGCAATACCAATCGTTCTATTGGCGCCAGGTTGTCCGGTGAAATAGCCAGGCGCTATGGCAATAAGGGTTTGGAGGCCAGTCCTCTTGTAATTCGTCTGACGGGTACTGCCGGACAAAGCTTTGGCGTATGGAATGCCGGCGGATTGCATCTATACCTCGAGGGTGATGCCAATGACTATGTGGGAAAAGGTATGGCTGGAGGTAAGTTGGTGATTCGTCCTCCGAGGAGCTGCACATTTGAGAGCCAGGAAACTACTATTATTGGCAACACCTGTTTGTACGGCGCCACCGGTGGTAAGTTGCTTGCCTCAGGTACTGCCGGAGAACGTTTTGCCGTGCGTAACTCCGGCGCCATAGCCGTGGTGGAGGGTGTTGGGGACCATGGCTGTGAATACATGACTGGCGGCGTTGTCACGGTTCTGGGTTCAACCGGTCTGAACTTTGGTGCGGGCATGACCGGCGGCTTCGCCTTTGTATTGGATCTGGATAACAGTTTTGTCGACAAACATAACGCTGATGTCGATGCCCAACGAATCACTACGGAAAACACCGAGCCTTACCGTAACTACTTGCGCGCTACTATATCTGAATTCATCGACGAGACCGGCAGCTCTTGGGCGCGCCATATACTCGATAACTTTGACGATATGATTGGCAGGTTCTGGCTGATCAAGCCGAAGGCAGCGGATATGGCGACCTTGCTTTCGACTCTGAGGCAGGAAGCGGCCTGATGGCAAAAAATAATGTCATGCAGTTTGTCGAGATCCCGCGCATTGATCCGGAAAAAGTGCCTGCAGAGCAGCGCATTACCGAGTTCAGGGAAATCTACAACCAATTCAGTGCTGGACAGGCTGCTGTTCAGGGCGGGCGTTGCCTGCATTGTGGGAATCCCTATTGCGAATGGAAGTGCCCGGTACACAATTATATTCCCAACTGGCTGCAGCTTGTTGCTGAAGGTAACCTTATTCAGGCAGCCGAGTTGTCCAATCAAACTAACACTCTGCCGGAAATATGCGGTCGGGTTTGTCCTCAGGACCGTTTGTGTGAAGGCGCGTGCACACTGCAGGATGGCTTTGGTGCCGTTACTATAGGCGCCATCGAAAAGTATATTACCGACGAGGCCTTTAAAGCGGGCTGGAAACCAGATCTGTCCTCCGTGGTAAAAACCGATAAGAGGGTCGCCGTTATCGGAGCCGGGCCCGCCGGATTGGGTTGCGCCGACATCCTGGTACGCAATGGTGTCCAGCCAATTGTTTATGATCGTTACCCGGAGATCGGTGGGCTGCTCACATTTGGCATACCTGCGTTCAAGCTGGAAAAAGAGGTTGTGCGGCAGCGCCGGGCTATTATGGAAGATATGGGAATACAATTTGTTTTGAATACGGAGATAGGCAAGGACATTCCATTTGCCAAAATTCTGGAAGAGCATGATGCCGTGTTCCTGGGAATGGGCACTTATCAATTTATGAAAGGCGGTTTTCCCGGCGAGTTTATCTCCGGCGTCTATGATGCCCTGCCTTTTTTAATCTCGAATACCAGAAAGCTGCTGGGCATGTCCGGTGATGAGCCCTTTATTGATATGGCCGGAAAGCGCGTGGTTGTTCTGGGCGGTGGCGATACAGCAATGGATTGTAATCGTACCGCCATACGCCAGGGTGCCGCGAAAGTGACCTGTGCTTACAGGCGCGACGAAGAAAACATGCCGGGATCAAAGAGGGAAGTGGGCAATGCCAGGGAAGAGGGCGTGAATTTTCTCTGGAACCGGCAGCCGGTAGAGATTGTCGGGCTAGATAAAGTGCAAGGCGTCAAACTGGTTCAGACTGAACTGGGTGCGCCCGATGCCCGGGGCAGGCGTTCGCCCCAGGTTATCCCGGGCAGCGAGGAGATTATCGAGGCGGATCATGTCATTATTGCATTCGGTTTCCGTCCTAATCCTCCAGAGTGGGTTACCGCTGCAGGCATTAATCTGGATGATCGTGAAAGGGTGCTGGCACCGGCAACCGGGCAATATAAATATCAAAGCAGTAATCCCAAGGTGTTCGCAGGCGGGGATATGGTGCGCGGATCTGATTTAGTGGTGACAGCAGTGCATGAAGGACGCCAGGCGGCGGAAGGTATTTTGGATTACCTTGAGATTTAACCGATCCGATTGACACCGCGCGCCTTAACAAAACTTTTATCCGGTATCATCTATGACACAACTAAAAAACGACCGGTTTTTGCGCGCCCTTTCCCGGGAACCGGTGGATGTGACACCGGTATGGATTATGCGTCAGGCAGGACGTTACCTGCCGGAATATCGTGCTGTCAGGGAAAAAGCCGGAGACTTCATGAGCCTGTGCCAGAATCCGGAGTTGGCATGCGAGGTCACGCTTCAGCCCATCGATCGATTTCCTTTGGATGCCGCTATCCTGTTTTCCGATATATTGACCATTCCCGACGCCATGGGACTGGGCCTTTATTTTGCGGAAGGGGAGGGCCCGCGGTTTAAAACCCCTCTACGGACATTATCAGCAATTGAAAAGCTGGCAGTGCCAGATCCGGAGCAGGAGCTGCGTTACGTTATGGATGCAGTACGTTTAATTCGTCGTGAACTAAACGGACGCGTACCTTTGATAGGATTTTCCGGAAGTCCGTGGACACTGGCCACTTACATGGTGGAGGGTGCCGGCAGCAAGGAATTCAGCCACGCTAAACGCATGATGTTTGATGAGCCTGGCGCCATGCATCAGTTATTGGGCAAGCTAGCCGATGCGGTGACTCAATATTTGAATGCCCAGATTGCCGCCGGTGCTCAGGCAGTGATGATATTCGATACTTGGGGAGGATTGTTGACTCCAAGGGACTATCAGATATTTTCGTTACACTACATGAAGCAGGTTGTGGCAAAACTGGTCAGAGAGAATGATGGCCGTATAGTGCCCGTTGTGCTGTTTACCAAAAACGGCGGACAGTGGCTGGAGAGTATGGCCGAAAGTGGTTGTAGTGCCCTGGGTCTGGATTGGACGACGGATATCGGTGATGCTCGCCGGCGAGTAGGAGATAAAGTTGCATTGCAGGGTAATATGGATCCTTCCATTCTCTATGCCTCTCCCGACAGGATACGCCAGGAAGTCACAGATGTCCTGGCAGCCTACGGCGCTGGTAGTGGTCATGTATTCAATCTGGGCCATGGCATCCATCAGACCATTGACCCGGAACATGTTGCTGTTCTGGTGAACTCCGTTCACGAACTGAGTGCTGTTTATCACAAGTAATCCCAGGTTGTTCAGCCCCCCATAGAATTACTCTTATCCATTTTTTGGATCGACTAAAAGTTTTTGAAGTGAGGCAGTTCGTGAATGCTATTCAAGTAACTTATTAAGAAATACCTTCCCGCATACTGATTTCTTGAACATTTCTGCTTAAGTATTTCAGTTTTAGGCGTTGTTATTTGTGCGCAAGCCGGGTAGATTTACCAAAACCGCAGCCAAGATGGTTTTATTTTGAGGGGATTAATAGTGAAGGGACCAGATAAGGAACCGCAAGCACTGCTGGAAAAAATACTGGGCCTGCTGGAACAGCTAACTCCAACTCCCGCAGGTCGGGATCTTTATATGCGCCTGAAAAAAGGCCTGGCGCTTACCGATAAATATACAAGCCATGTTCGCCGGGCATATGTCTCCTATTTGTATGCGCAGTTAAGGCAGTATCTGACCATAAACCAGGATGATGCTGCTGCTCATATTGTCGCGAAATATCTTAAGCGCAGACTTAATCCGCGTTCACTAGAAAGTGACATTAGTAAGGTGCAGCAAGCCCCGTTGAGTTCACGGGTCGAAAAAAAGACTAATCACAACAGCAATGCAGATTTGCTTGAAGAGCATATTGCATCAACGTTGTGGCAGCTTACCTCGACATCATTCCCTGTTGACGGCGACCTGAAAATGGAAAATGGAGGATCCCTCAATCTCGCCGAGCATCGGCGCAAGTTGCTGGCGTCCGAGGAAAAAGCTGCCAATCATCTGCAGCAGTTTGCAGCACGAAACAACGAGCTTATGCTGAGTCTGCGTACTATTTATTATTCGATTATCTCGGCTGCTAACGAATATCAGGTTAACGATCTCAAGGACAGCCTGTTGAGCGTTTTGGAAGAAGCGATTGATTGGCATGAGGGGCTTTCGCTACAGTTAAAAGAAAACAAGAGCGCCTTGCACAAATTGCAGCAGGATAAACTCAAGTTACACGAAGAAATTATCAAAACCCGCCAGCTGACGCTTGTTGATGAATACACCGGGCTTCCGAATCGGTTGGCATTTTTAAAGTATCTTGGGGCTGAACTGGGCCGCTCGCGTCGACACAAGTATCCCTTATCCGTTTGCGTACTGGCTGTCGATAAGAAGGATGCAGTCAGTGACATCGGGGTCAGGGACCAGTTGCTGAAATTTTATGCACAGGATGTCATTTCGAAGTTCCGCCAACATGATATGGTGGCCCGGACCGGCCAGGCTGAATTCGCCATGTATTTGCCCAATACTGACGTAGATGGCGCCATTCGCGCCCTAACCGAGGCGCAGCGTCGTGCCAGCGCAAGGCAATATGAGATAGGTGGCATCAACTATGAGCTGCCCTCTTTTTCATGCGGTATCGCCCTGGCGCGCACAGAAGAAACGGCCCACGGACTGCTAAAGCGGGCCGGGGAAGCGTTAAAGCAGGCAAACCAGGACGGCAGGCAAATCATGGAAATCTCGGAGCGCAATGACCCGTTTTTTGCCTTACCCGGCGATTCTCCATACCAGATCCATTAGTCGAACTAATTGATTTTCTGATCTTTTTTCTCCATTTTTCGGGTTGTCTTTCCCTTTGCTCCGGACTACCTTTTATACAGTAATGTCGATTTAAGTATTCAGTGATTGGGAGCGGAGAGCCTTTTTGTCAAATCAGCATCGCCCGGATGAAGACCTGTCAATTGTTGAAAATGTCAGGACGCAGCTAGAGGGTCTTAAGCGTACCTCTGACGGCGCCCTATTGTATGGCGTCATTGAGCGCGGTCTGGCCAAATATAGCGGTCCGAAAGAGCGGGTAGAGGGAGCATTTCTGAGGTTTATTTATGCGTTGTTAGGAAGATATGCTGATGACCCCAAGGGAAATCCCGTTACCAGAGTGAAGGCCCGTTTGGCCCAGCAGCGATTGTCAGTCTATATAAAACCCGCGACAGAGAAGTCCGGATCACAGGAACAAAAACAAAAGAAAGATGCATCAGATAGTTTGGTGCCAGAGATCAAGAAATCCGGAGAAAAGATTATCACAGAGCCCGTGTTTTCCGCCGAGCAACAGTCGGTTGTTACGGACGTGGAGCCAGTGCAGCAGGAGTTGGTAGAGAATGTTACTAACACCGTTTTGCGCAATAGTGAATTTACTTCATTGTTAAAGTCCAATTTGCGGGCGCTAAAATTGGCTGAAAAAGCGGATGATCTGATGGATCTGAAGCATTTGCTGGTGCGGGGAATGGAAGAGCTTATCGCTGGACATGGTGAATTGGGTCAGGAACTGGCTGCGGTAGATTCCTCTCTGAAGAAAGCCCGCTCCGAAAAAGACGAGCTAGAAAAAAAACTGGAGAAAGTGTCAAAGCACAGCATCATTGATGAGCTTACTGGATTACCGAAAACCGAGGCGTTCAAACAGCAGCTTAAAGCGGAGCTGGGTCGTGCCAAGCGCTACGGATTTTCTCTGGCAGTTTCAATTGTTGATATTGATAATCTTAAGGACATTAACAAAAAATATGGCCGCAGCGCAGGAGATAGTGTGCTTGCCTATTATGCCAGGGAGGTGCTGAGTCACTTTCGCACTTATGATGTTGTCGCCCGTTATAACGGAGATGAATTTGCGATCATGTTTCCCAATACCCAAAAAGAGGGCGCACAAAGGGCCTTGGAAAAGGCCCAGAAACACGCCAGTGACACCGTCGTCAACCATGATGGCCGAAGCATTCCTTTGCCAGGATTCTCCAGTGTCCTGACCATTTACTCTCCGGGGGATCAGCCGGAAACATTATTATCAAGAGCAGCCGAAGCACTGGATATGGCAAAACTCAGAGGTGATCTGGTCGGCCAGACAATTATTTCACTGCCTGGCGCCGGTTAGTGTAACTGCTCTGATTGATAAGTCTTCGGGCAGATTTTTTGTCGTGAAATTATTCCGAACAGAGCCAAACTAAATTCGCCGTTAAATTTTTTCCCCCGATTTTATTGAGACCAGATTTTTTTCTAGTGAATCGCCTTGCATCGCCACATTCTCTTATTTTGCCAGCCAGCCCTAAATAGCCACAGCATTACCGCGAGTAACAATAAAATTCTCTGTGATACCACTAACTGATTAAAAAATGAAAAGTATCCTGTTAAGTCCTCAATTAAGTAATTAGCATAGTGTGCGGCTGCATGTATGGACATAGGTCCTGGACATCCAGTTGATTTGTCCTTCCGTCAATGTAAAGATTCGACCCTACATTGCCAATCAAACAGGAATATCGAATGTTACGTAGCCTAATTATTACAATCATGGTGTTCGTGCCGGTTGCCACGGTCAGCGCTGATTCGCTGGATGTCAATTTCAGTAATGAAAGCGTACGAGCCATCTATAACCTGGATCGCGGGACAAAGGATTTCAGTTTCGGCGGGCTTTTTGTAAACCCGGATCAGGGTAGTTCCGCCACGTTGTTGCATGCCGGTCTGGAAGTGACCGGTGATGGGTATTCCGGTGACAACGTTTTTGAAGGTCGCTTGGGATTCAGGGGTTATCTTTTATCAACGGATACAGTTGATGTGTCGGCGCTCGCTATAGGTGGACAGGTAAAATTGTTTCCCCAGGGCTCTAAGGTGGGTTTTGGTATTAATGCGTTTTATGCACCCGAGATTGTAACCGGTCTTGATGGCGACCGATTTTGGGAATGGGGTGCCCGCCTGGAGTTCCGTTTGTTTGAAACGGGAACCCTGTATGTTGGTTTCAGAGAAGTACAGATTCGTCTGGAGGGAAGTACGCGCGATGTTACTATTGATGATGGCGGATTTATTGGCCTGGATATCAAGTTCTAATGCAAGAGTCGCCAGCCGATACAGCCAGAGCCAAATAAGAAAGTGCTCTGGCTGTATTCGTCGATTTAAGAGTTCTTTTTGCTGCGCAGTAACAGTGCCAGTGCTATCAGGAACACACCAATGGCAATGCCGTACTGGGCTGGCTCGCTGTAATAAAGCCCAAGCTTCGATATATTGAAATTAAACAAATTAAAGGCCAGGACAGAAGGTCCGGCAGTAAATCCCGCAACTTCCATCGTTTTCAAAATATTTTTTATTAATGCCGGAGACAGGGTAATGACAGGATGTGCGGAGTGACGATGAGTGAATGCCTCGGTTACAGGTTGTTTCTCGGCAGCGGATGTGGACATGATTTTTCTCCTTATGTGCTTTGGTGGCGGTAGTGTATCGGTTATTGATGGTAGTCCTCAGTCCCGGATTTATTCGATGGCAGGATTGACCCGATAAGTGGCATAACACTTTTATTGAGCAATATTCTTATTAAGGCCCATTCTTTTGCAATTTTCCACTCCATTAACCATAGGCCGGTTAATCCGTCGCTATAAGAGATTTCTTGCGGATGTAGAGCTGGAGTCCGGTGAAGTAATAACGGCCCATACTGCTAATACGGGATCCATGTTAGGTTGCTGTACCCCAGGTAGCTGGGTATGGCTGAGCCGATCCCAAAATCCAAAACGCAAATATATCTATACATGGGAGTTGGTGCAGATAGAGAATGATGTTCTGGTGGGTATTAATACCGGATTGGCCAATCAGCTGGTGAAGGAGGCAATTGTGTCTGGAGTTATCGGCGAGTTGTCCGGATATAGCGCTATTCGTAGAGAAGTCCCCTATGGGAAAGAGCGTAGTCGTATCGATTTATTGCTGGAAGCTACGGGCTTGAGACCGGATTGTTACGTCGAAGTAAAAAATGTCACTACTGCTCAAAATAAGTCGGCAATATTTCCTGATGCTGTCAGTGCACGAGGCGTTAAACATTTGCGGGAACTGGTCGGTATGGTAGAACAAGGCTATCGCGCCGTTATTTTTTTCTGCATCCAGCGTGGTGATGCGTCAGAGTTCAAGCCAGCCGATAGTATTGATCCGGTTTATGGAGAAACACTAAGGATGGCTGTGGCCTCTGGTGTCGAGGCATTAGCATATATCAGCGAAATCACCCCGAGTCAGATCGCTCTGACTCGGGGTGTGCCGGTAATGTGTGATTAGCTTAGGGTTTTTCTCGGACGAATGATGCTGTC
>JAOUNW010000066.1 GCA_029880755.1 Gammaproteobacteria bacterium | reverse complement strand
AAGCCTCTTAAAGTCCATATGTCGTTTGACAAAGGGCCAAATAATCAGTGCGGCGATTAGGGCGCCAAAAGGAATAAAAAAAACAGAATGGGTAAAATGACGATGGAATTCGATGGTAAGTAATGGATCTTCCGAAGAACGGATAAGTACATCAGCGTCCGCCAACAATCCGGACAGTGCTCCGATAATGCTTGCTTGCCGTATTTCGCCGGGTCTGGCTGCGGATTGCGCCAGCACGCAACCAAGCGTGCCCTGTGTAATAATGTCCATAACTAATCGTATGTTAAGTCAATAAATAATAACTATAATAAGCGCAGCACCTTTACAGGGAACGAACTATACATCTCCAATATCAGTTAATTCCGGTTTATGGCGCTCTATTATCATGGCGATCTCGTAGGTATTTTCAGTATCTTATGTATAGCGATCTTAATAAACGCAGCTAAAATTTATTACATATACTGTACAATTGCCAAATAGCTCTCCCGCTCGTCAGGGATGAGACCCCAATAATCTATATGGCATTGTCCATAGGATCGAAATACTCTATCAGTCTTTATTATATTATGTTAGATGATGTTCTATATAAATTACGCTCGCTGAGACTTGCCAGCCCCTTTTCTGCCAGTTGGGCCGATATGACTTTTTATTGGCATACCTGGAATAAGGGGCCTATAGTCTTTCTTCTGGTTGCCACATCTGTGATCGGCGCAATCAGCTATATCGCACACCTGTCATTAGAGGAAAAAAGGGATATTCGCAATCTCATGTGTCTTGCGTTGAATGTTTATCACGAAGCACGGGGTGAACCTCAAGCCGGGCAGGTCGCTGTCGCCAAAGTGACGATTAATAGAGTTCAATCAAAACACTATCCAAATACAATATGTGAAGTCGTGTATCAATCGAACTGGGATCGCATTCGCAAACGCTATGTCAGCGCCTTCTCCTGGACAGAATTACCCTACTCAAAACCCACAGGCGAGGCCTGGCAGCAGGCATGGGGTATTGCAAAAACCGTTTATGAAAATCCGAATGACTATGAACCTAAATCGGCGCTCTTTTATCACGCTAAATCAATTAAGCCAAAATGGGCCAAATACAAAAAGCCTGTTGCTCGGATTGGTGAGCATATTTTCTATTAACCGGTATCAGTATTTTTCGGTTCTCTCCGCCGTCAAGTCATAACCATCTGTCAAGGTTCTCAGAAAAGAGACTAAATCTTCCATTTCCTGTTCTGTGAGCTTTAAGTCACCCAGCTCTTCTTTATTTACATTAACCTCAACTTCCGCCGGTCCCCATTTATCACTAACATCGCGGGTGTTATAAAATTCAACGACCTCCATCATAGTTTTAAAAATACCGTTATGCATATAGGGAGCGGTCTTCTCGAGATTTCTCAAGGTCGGCACTTTAAACTTTCCTTTATCGTCTTGTTTCCCTGTTACGCTACCCAGGCCCAGGTCCACAAATTCTTTCCCTACAGGATTAAATTTTCTGTCTATTGTCAAAAAAGGGTTATCTGAATTGACAGGAATACCAAGATTGTCGTATGTGAAATCTGTAAACAGCGGTGGCGCACCAGTGATAGCAGGCTTGTTTGGATGGCATGCGGCACAATTACCTTTGTCTTCGTCCTCGAACAGTCTCAGGCCACGCAGTTCCTGGTCTGTTAACCGAGCCTTTCCTGCGAGATAGTGATCGTATTTTGAGTTGAAGGCGTTAACTTCACTGCTTCGTTCATAACTAGCAATCACCTCTGTCAACTGAGAAAAACCGGTCTCGGCATCCTTAAGAGCCTCATGGCCATAAATTTGCCGAAATGCCGGCGAATAACCCAGCTTACGCAAGCGACTGACTATGGCCTGCTTGCCGGTATTTGCCATTTCTACCTGCCCCATTAACGGGCCGGCTGCCTGCTCCTCCAAAGAGTCGGCCCGTCCATCGTAGAAGTAGCCACCCACTTCAACCTGATCTACGGTATTCCAGTGACGTTTCGGAGCAAACATTGCGTAGGCAACTGTCGGGGCATTGCGGGAGGTAAAACGACCAGGATGCGCGCCTTCAGAAACCGCTTTGCCCCTGGGGTCAGCAAACCCATGGGAGGGACTGTGACAGCTGGCGCAGGATTGCCCGACCGGACTGGATAAATTCTCTTCAAAAAATAGGCGCTTTCCCAGCGACTGTTTCAGGCCCTCAATCCCGGCTGCCTGGGATAGATCCACACCGGTTACCAATAATCCCGACAAAACAAACACCAGACCGACTACACGGCCTGGGAACATCGTATTAAACATACCCAACTACTCTAATTCCAAATCATGGATGCAGATAATAATGAGAATCATTACCATTTACAAGCCTTACCCTATAAAAAGGATCCCTCAAATAACAACACTTACATGTCTTTACCGGGGATCGACAGAAAATCCGGCACCTGAGCGTGGGAAGCGTCGTTATGAATGGGACCACCTCTAACCAGCCAGATGGTTTTCATTCCCGCTTCTGCCGCGGCATCCAACTCCTTTTCGATATCAGATAGAAACAAAATTTGTTCAGGCGCCAGATTTATGGTTTCGACAATCTTTTTATAGGAATGCGAATCGATTTTTGCTCCGATTGTTGTATCAAAATACCCTGAAAACAAATAATTCAGATCACCATATCTGGTGTATCCAAACAGCAGTTTCTGTGCGTAAACGGAGCCTGAAGAATAAACGTATAACCTAAGCCCTTGCTTGTGCCAGGTCTCAAGCACCTCTTTGGCATCTTCGTAAATATGCCCCTGGAAATCGCCGTTTTTGTACCCCGATTCCCATAGCATGCCCTGCAAGGACTTCAGCGGCGTAATTTTTTTATCCTCATCAATCCACCGAATAAGCTGGTCAATCACTCTCTCCAAAGATAACTCCTGATTAGCTTCTTTTTTGACATCTTCGATGAGAGAAGCAACCCGAGGATCATCCGCATGCTGGCGCAGGTAATCACCTATGTGTGTGCGGGCATACGGGAACAAAACATCTTTCACAAAAGAAAGGGATGATGTGGTCCCTTCGATATCCGTGACAACAGCCTTGATCATGCGATGGCTGCGATATGACTATCAAAATCTGGGAATCGTTTCGCTATGTCACTACCGGTAAAATCGCCCAGCCAACCATCCTTGGTGGTAAATAAACGAATACACTTAAAGTTTGGGTTTTCGCCCATGTCAAACCAGTGCGTGGTGTTAGCTGGGACGCTAATAAGATCACCTTTCTCGCACAGTACCAGGTATACATTGTCATTCACGTGCAAGTAAAACAGTCCGCTTCCATCGACAAAAAAACGTATTTCAAAATCCGCGTGCGTATGTTCCGCCAGAAACTTTTGCCGAAATTCGGCTTTTTGTGGATTGTCCGGCCGGAGCGCCACTACATCAACCGACTGGAATCCATACTGGGTATTTAACTTCTTGATAGCGGTATCATAGGCCGCCAGCACTTCCTCCTGATCCGCATCGACGGACAGAGGCTGATTGGCTTCCCAGCGTTCCAGTTGCACACCGATTTTGCTCAAGGTTTTTGCTATTAACGCAAAATCCTCCACCGATTCCTTCTGCTGAATACCCTGCTCGTTATATATCGTTAATGCTGTCATTTCGCGATCTCCCTTAACCGTAATTCGCATTCAAACATAAACTCAAGCGCCTCAAGATGGCGCATGGCATCAGCCACGCTGGATCCCCAGGTATAAAAACCATGCCCACGAATTAAATAACCTACAGCGATGTCCATCCCGGATAAACAAGTATCCACCTTGGTGGAAAGACGGGCGACATCCTGATCATTAGTAAAAATAGGAACTGATATCTGACACTGGTGAGTATGAATATCCGGGAATGCCTTGAGAATTTCATAGTCCCCCAAGTTCAACCAATCCTCGCAAAGGCGCGAAATCAGAGTTGAGTTGACAGAGTGCGGATGTAATACCGCGCTTGCATCCGGATAACGGGCGTATAAAGAGGTATGGAGCAAGGTTTCCGCCGATGGCTTTCGATCATCTAATGAGCAGCCGTGTTTATCAACCAGCATGATATCCTGCTCCTGCAGCTGGCCCTTGTGTTTTCCCGATACAGTAATTGCCACGGTCCCATCCGACATCCTGGCAGACAGGTTGCCGCTGGTGGCCGGCACCAGACCTCTGCTATGTAATTGCCTGCCCGCCTCCACCAGCTCCAGGGCTAGCCGTGTAAACTCACTCATAATATTACTTTCATTTTGGAACAGGCTGATGTTACCCCGTTCCCGGATTAAGGGGGAATAGCTAGAGCCGTTTTGCCAGCATCAAAAAACGCAAGTCGCTCCGTTTGGGCAATCCATAGCGTTCGTCGCCGTAGGGAAAGGGTCGGAATTCCCCGTTTTGCTGGTAGCCCAAGCGCCGATACCAGGCGATTAATTCATGGCGATGCACTATGACCGCCATTTGCATACTGTCACAAAGCCATACCTCCATGGCATAGCGCTCCGCCTGCTCCAGTATGGATCTACCAATTCCCTGGTTTTGGAGTTCCGGTTTCACCGCAAGCATGCCTAACTCGCATCGTTTTTGTGAACATTTTAGATGTACGGTTGCAATAATCCGGCCTTTCAGTTCAGCCAAAATGACATGGCTTTCGGCATCATTGATAATTTGCGTGACCTCCTGCGCATCAGTCCTTTGACCGCCAAGCAGATCAGCTTCCGTGGTCCAGCCGACTCGGCTGGCTTCGCCACGGTAGGCGGACTCCACCAGATCCACAATGGTGGGCACATCATCCAGTTGTCCGCTACGAAATAAGATGTCCATAAAAACAAATCAGCCGGTTTCACAACCCGGTAACCGGCTCTGCAGATACTCCAGAACGACTGACAATTGCTGGTCATCTACGATCAACAATAATGGCACTCCATTCAATTCGCAACTTCCGGCGCGCAACCAATGGCACATGGCGGATTCTTCGCCTCGCATCAACAAATAAAGTGATTGGTAAAACCGGATAAACAAAACCGCTTGTTGCCAGGCATGGGTACCCGGCTGCAGGAACTTCCTGATTGATGTGAATTCACCTATGTCGGTACAATTTAATCCTAATACCCTCGCCAACTCCGCATGATACATTCCGAGCATATGCGCTACCTGCAACACCGCTGGCGTCAGCTTCTTTGGTGAGCCCAGTACTTCATTGGTAATTTCGGGCAACTGCATAGTGAAAGATAAAGGAGGAATAATGCGTTGGAGACTTTCTCAGTATACATCAATGTAGTTTTGGGACGGGAACAGCCACTTGCTTGACATACTCCTCGTCAAACACCATATCAATAATCACCTCTTGACCCCTGTCATCTATTTTCACTTGTTTCAGATCAGGTAACCTATCGGCCAAATAACTGCACATGGCCGCTGCTTTTTCCTCATCATTGGTCTTAATGGCATGAACCAGATTGGCTGCCACAAAACGTGCGCGCTGATCCATATCCGGATTAGCCACGGACTCTCCATCAACAACAATACCGGTATCCATTTTCTGATCCATTTTATCCAGATAGGCCGCCTGATAATCTGGCAATGTCCGGGTTCTATCGTACTCCAACTGCGCTATGCCGTTTAGCAGAACGCCCACAAGATGACTCATAGTGATTTTCCAGCTTATTTTTGGCAGACCGGTAAAATGCTGTTTCCGCCGCTTATGATTATGACGAAAATATTATGCGTTACCAGTTATCAGAAAGATAAATTGGCAACAAGAACTCAACACCAATACCCTCTTCTGTCTTGCGCACAACCCGAGCAGATACCGTTAATGGTCTGTCTCCGCCTATGAGCTCTGGTAACGACATCTCAAAATCTGTACCGACTTTTGGCATTTGATGGCCTCTGGCGAGCAGAAACACACCTCCCTCGCTTATGTCACCTGTTTGTAACGTAATAGGGCTGCCACCGGGAAACCGAACTACGACCTCAATGGAAACCCCTTTTCTGAAATACCTTCTTTTTTCTTTCATTGTTTTTTCCTTGGCCGTAATTTGTATTTAATTATAAACAACGTTGCAGGGCATTTCATCCGGAGTTTCTCTAAAGAAACAATTATTACACGGGAAATGCTTGCCTGGCTTCAAACATATTTAGGCAGCAATAAAGACACAAACTCCTTAAGGGAGACCAACCCTCGCTCCTTAAGCCTGGCATCATCCTGAGAGGCGCTGGTTTCCAAGATTACTTCAATTTCATACTGGTCCCGGTATAGTGATTCAATTTCCGCGCGCGATACCGAGAACGGTGGTCCGCTCATATATCGCTGGTCATATTCCATAGAAACCAGCAGTATCGGCGCCAGTAAAATCTGTTTCAGGTACGAGGCGTATTGGCGGCGCATCTCCGGTGGCAAGGCCACCAGCGCCGCACGATCATAAACAGCGCCACAACCCGATACATACTCCGGCCTTATGGAGAAAAAATCACCAACATATAATGTAATCCCCTCTGCAGTGTAAACCTCAAAATCCCCCTCTCTTCTTTGAGCAAAGATCAGCTTGTTTTCTGTAAAAAACGATCGTACAGCCAATTCACTGATCTCCACACCTACGACGCGATATCCCTGATTCCTTAACCAGATCATATCCAGCGTTTTGCCGCATAAGGGAACAAACACACCCAATTCCTTTTCCAGTGACAACCGTGAAAAATTTTGGGTTAGAAGGGGGTTGGTCTGGGCAAGA
The DNA here is from genome assembly GCA_029880755.1 of Gammaproteobacteria bacterium. GTDB lineage: Bacteria > Pseudomonadota > Gammaproteobacteria > Acidiferrobacterales > SZUA-150 > JAOUNW01. The sequence goes on along the minus strand of JAOUNW010000066.1, from coordinate 4,339 downwards.
TGAAAACCAATCCTGTTCTCTTGCCATCGTTGCTGCCAAAACTGCTTATTCATCGCGCAGGGAAATTACCGGTGTTTCATTCACCATGTGAATTAGCACAATGTAAACTGGAAAAGGTGCGGTGGATATCCTGCTCATTAACACATGATTCAGTTTAATGGCTCCAGCTTGTGCCGTCCGCAAAAATCACATTCTGGCAATTCATCACAGTCTTCGGCAACTGCGCTGCGTGTACCACAACTGCCGCACTGATACATACCAGCTGTATAACGCTTGGGTGGTGGGGGTTCGATTTTGGTGACCTTAGGTTCATGGCCTTTGTATTTTGTGGCGCCACAGTTATCGCATTTAGGTAGCACCTGAGTAGGCTCGGTAAAAAGTGTACTATGGCCGCATTGGGCGCATTCGTAACGTCCGGAGGGATATTCAATAATGGTCCTGGCTTCGGTCTCGGCTTTTTCTTCCGCTTTCGCCTCCGCGAGCGCCCTCATCATCTCCTCACCCAGCGCCACCGCCCGCGCCTCGGCCTCTTTGGCCTGGCGCATTGCCTCCATCACTTGTTTCGCCAAGGCCTTGGCTCTTTTACGCGCTTTAGACATAACGCCCTCTATTGCTCCTTTTATTCTCGTCTAATTAATTATATGCGGATATTCCCATATATGGGTGCCTGGATGCTAACCGGACTGGAATCAGGGGCGAGCTGCGTACCGCAAGCGGATAATATACCGATAAAAACGCTATACCTAAGTCAGGTTCTATTGAATTTATCACCTGTGGAATAAATCTCACTATGCCCTCGTCCAGAATCACGGGGGCTTTTTTTAATAATTGGTATTTGTTTTCCCGTTGTTAATGTCCCTTGTTTTGTTTTTTGCTGCAAACCTGTTGCAGCCGGGTTTTATCGCCCGAAAAAAAATTGATTAAAAAAAGCACTAAAAACTAAATTATTACTACGAAGTGAGGAGATAATAGAGTATGAATTTCAAAAGCAAACCTGTTTTGCTTTCGTGCCTGCTTGCATTGACTGTTGGCAGCTCTGGTGCGATAGCAAAAGACCAAACGGTCACCTTGATGCAACTTCAAGATGTACACGGTCATATCGCCCCCCATGCCGAAATCTTTCCCGATGAGCGCAAGGATCCCAACAGCGGCGGCATGGCAAAACTGGCCACCCTGATCAAACAGGTCAGAGAAGACAATCCCAATAGTCTGTTACTGGCTCTCGGTGATACCACCCACGGCAGTGCCGAAATGACCTTTACCCTCGGCGATGCGATTATGCCGATGCTAAATTCCCTGAACATCGATGCCTTCCTTCCGGGCAACTGGGATTTTGGCTGGGGGCCACGGGTCTATCGTCAGCGCTTTACGCCGGCCAATATCCAGCTTGCACCCAACAACCGCACCACCATCGCCTGGATGGACGGTAAACCCGGTCACGAGGGCCAAACCTGTAACACTCCCGGCGGGCTCAATGCAACAACCTATGCCCAGTGCCACGTAACACGGGCCAACTTCCCTACCATAGCCATCAATCTTTATAACTATAATGAAGTCAGCCGGACTATCACGGGCCCGACACACCCTGGCTACATCATCAAGGATGCAGGCGGCACTCGGGTAGGCATTATCGGCATCACCAGCGATGTTGTGCCTCAACAGGCGCAAGCCTTTAATACTGGCTTCAAGTTCACCATGGGTTACAAGGAACTGCCACAGGCCATTGCCAGCGCCAGGGCCGAAGGCGCGGAGCTGATCGTGGTGCTGTCCGAGCTCGGCTTGGCCAAGAACGTACAGTTGGTCAAAGAGTTCCCCGGCATCAATGTCATGTTCAGCGGCCACACCCACGAGCGCACACCCAATGCCATAGTGATTAATCGTAAAGATGAAAATGGCGATAATATTGGGCTTGTTACCGAAGCCGGGGAAGATGCCTTCCTTGGGCGTCTGGACGTCAAGGTCAGAAGCGGACGTATCACCCAATGGAACTGGGAGCTAATGGAGGCCGACAGCTCTGTTGCTGAAGATCCCGCTATGAAGGCATTGGTCGATCGGGAACGGGATACCTTCGTTGGCGCTAACGCCACCTGCCATACCTTTGGTGTTAATGCATTCCCGTTTGGAACAGGGCATACCTTATGCGATCCACTGGATACCGTTGTTGGTAGCACTGGCCCAACCATCGAGCGCTTCCACGTACTGGAGGATATTTCCAATAACGCCATGGTGGATGCCTTCCTTGATCTGGCCCAGTTTGTTGACCCCAGCCTGAACGATGGCAACTCCCTGTCCACCACTAACGGCTTCCGGTTCGATGTCACCATTCTTGGATTGGATGACGGCTTCTCCGGGGACATCACCGTTGGCGATCTTTATACCTATTATCCTATAGGCGCGGCCGTGGCACTGGCTGACTTCACTGGAGGCAGGTTAATGGATCATTGGGAAGGCATATTGAGCAATGTGTTTGATCCCAATCCTTATCGTCAGCGCGGCGGTTGGTTCCTGGGATTTCCGCACAACATGCATTTTGATATTCAGTTGAGCGACGACTTCCCACGCACCATTAGCGATGGCAAGCGTATTGACTATGTCACCATCGACGATGGCAGTGGACCGAAGAAGTTTGATCGAAGCAAGCGCTACACGCTGGCCTCCTGTTACCCCCATGGCAACCCTGTCGATGAAGTATGCCGCACTTCCGGCGCTACCAATGTCAGGTTTATCCAGGGTACCCAGGAAGCCAGTGGCCCTACCGATATGTTTGGCAACCGACAACTGAATATTAACGGGCCATACTCAGTCTCGGCTCCTGTTAACTCAGAGAATATTTTTGATCCGGTTCGATTTGCCAATGGTGGTCCATTATTCCTGAGAGTAGCGCCGTTCAATTTCGTCCATCCTGTGGACGCGTTGCGACGTTATCTTGCCAGCAATTCCATCACTACAGCACAACACGGTCTGGGACGAGTCACCGCCCTAACCGGTGTACCGGTATCTGAGCACGGTGGACCCGGCATTGTTCAACCGACACAAGGGGCGGGGCCGGCTTGGTTGAAACGTGAATTTGTTATAAACACTGACGATTGATAAGTTGTCGTTAACAGTATAATTAATAGTAAGTTAGTGGTAACCCGCCAGACAACACCTCCCTCCGTCGGTTGTCTGGCGGATGAATAAAAGCGTGACAGGAAATCCCTGTCACGCTTTCTTATTTCTCTGACGGATAATCAGATATTTCTTGTTTTAACCCTGTCTTTAATTGTTCGAGCGATAACACACCGCTGATGGGTTGCCTGTTGTGCTGAGAATCAAATAAATAGCTTCGGGGTAATTCTCCGTACCACATTGGATCCACTTCGTGGCGCAAACGCCTGTCATCACCAGAGGAAAATACCCATGCCTCGACACCAGCCAGATTGTATTTATTTAACACTTCCCTGATCATCTCCTGATCACTTGCGCTATCAAGGGACACCAAAACCAGTCTGGTTTTCAATTCCTTTGTGAGTACGCTTCCAAGTTGCTCCAGCTCCCCATAACAGGGCGGGCAATCGACTGACCAGAACACCAAAATAAATGCACGGTTCCTCCTGGCATCAACAATGTCGTTATAACTGCCGCTTACAAATTCTCTCATGCCGGCGCTCGCAAAAACCACGCTAGCTGGCGCTAACTGGAACAGCAACAACATCACTATGACAAGCCCTGCTTTCATTGATTTGCATCGGCGACAGACAGTAGCTGAAATTCCTGCCCAATACGCTGCCAGATAACAAACGCGGACTTACCATCAGTTACCAAAAACGGGTAATCCGTACTGGAAGACGTAGCAGCCAGTCGTTCTGGCGCCGACCAGGTGTCTCCACCATCTTTTGATGAAATAATGTAGAGCTCCGACTGAGTGCCGCTAAACTCCTGCCAGACAAGCCATACCCGCATTCCAAGACCAAGAACAGCCGGGTGTTCCGCACCTGCTTGATAATTGCCATATGCCATGGGAGCGGAAAATGTCTCTCCACGGTCAACAGAGTGTGCGTAAAACAGCCCATGACGCTCCGGCGCGTTATTAAACCAGGTTAGGTGATAAACGCCATCCTCGCCGATAGATAGGGCCGGTCCATGATGGGGACAGGCATCAACCTGCCAGTTATCATAACTGACACGCACGACTTCCTTGGGCAGATCCATAGCACCGAACCTGACCAGGGCATGGTCGCGAATATTGTCGCCATATACGTGACGCCAAAACAATACTGGCATTTGGTTTTTTTCCATCGCCAAGGCAATACGACAACACTCACACGTATGATCGATAATCTTGGTGTTTTTGCTAAAC
>JAOUNW010000139.1 GCA_029880755.1 Gammaproteobacteria bacterium | reverse complement strand
CATCTGCTGGCAATAACAAGGTGCTTTTAAATCGGTGTGGTGCCACAAACGCCTGACGCGGATCGGGAATACGGCCCAAAGCCTTGTCGAGTATCAGCAATGTGTCTACGCCCAGACGTCTGGCAAGACCTTCTCGCGGTAAACGCAGACACTCGCCAATAGTTTTTAGCCCCAAATGAGTCAGGGCATCGTATTGTTTATCGGTCAAGTGCAACACTGAAATAGGACACCGCATGACTGTACTAATCAATAGTTGTTGGTCGATGACGGGCTGATGATAACGGGCACGGGCCAACAGGGTTGCACCTAACGGTGTTGGTGCAACTGCCAGAGCAAAGTGATAACCCAAACCAGACAACTGCTCATGAAACTGTTGTAACAACCGTTCCAGGCCACCAAAGAAAACCAGACTGCCGCCCACTTCCAGAACCAGCGCCTGCGGAGGAACCAGGCTGACCATAGAACTAAAACGCCCGCACCAGGTAGCCAGCTGTTTTAACGTTTTGTCTTCAGCGGCAGTATTCCGAACATACACATGCAGCGAGTCGGAGAGCGCATAGGCAGCACCCAGCGTCATACCGGCCTTGATACCTAAACGGTGTGCAGCCTCATTGCAAACCAGCAGAGTTTGTTGACTGCCATGCCTATCACTGACCGCGCAGGCCCCATCAGCTGGGGTGGCGCGAGTGAAGATATCCAGAGGGAGCTGGGGCAGGTGCAGACATAGCCATAACACGATCAACCTCCAAATGCAGCGGCCCGGTAGCCCAACCGCCCCGGCGCTTGATAACATTAATATCAACCCCGCGGGAAGCCGCCCGAAGTTTTAAACGCACTGCGGCAGGCGAGGCCTGCCGGGCAACATGTTCGGGGCGAAATAAAATACCCCATGAGTTGCCCGCCTCTGCCGCTAACTGTAAACGTCGTAATGTGTTGGATTCACCCCCGGCGAGCCAGGCCAGCACTGCGCCACACGTCCCGGAACGCAACGCCTGTTCCACTGCCCACAACCCATCTACAGTGGCCCGAGGGTGAACCAGCAGCACCCGTGAAAGATCAACCCCTGCCGACACCATGGCTGGCGCATAAGGAATATAAGGCGGCGCCACCCAGGCCAACCAACGTTTAGCCTGACTCAGCTTTGCCAACGCAGGCATAACGATACTGAGTGCACCCACCCCTTCCTGGGGCATAAGAATTTCCGTTAACGTGCCCTGCGGCCAACCACCGCCCGGTAACAGCGCATCAAGATCGGGAAAACCCGTAGCAAGACTACTGCTGTCGGCAGCGGGAAGGCCGTTCCCGCGCCAGATGTCGGCACGTTGTAAAATACTTTCCAGACTCATAGATGCCGATTATTGCGTAGTACGCCCACTCCCAACCCTTCAATAGCAAAGGACTGCTGACTGAGATCAACTTCAATGGGTTCGTAATCGGGGTTTTCAGGGAGCAACTGCAAATACCGACTCTGACCACGGCCGCGTTGCAGCCGCTTGACGGTAACTTCATCGTCAATACGTGCCACCACAATCTGGCCACTGGTGACATCTGTTGTCTGGTGCACCACCAATAAATCACCATCGAAAATACCGGCATCACACATACTCATGCCACGCACCCGCAATAAATAATCGGCCCGCGGGTGAAACAGGCCGGCATCCAGAGAGTAATAATCTTCGATATGCTCCTGAGCCAAAATAGGGTTGCCGGCCGCCACCCTTCCCACAAGGGGTAAGCCGGCAGCTTCGTCATCCATGAGCCGAATACCCCGGGAAGCGCCCGGCACCAACTCGATCACACCCTTGCGCGCCAAGGCACGCAAATGCTCTTCCGCCGCATTGGCTGAGCGGAATCCAAAAGTATCGGCAATTTCCGCCCGGGTAGGCGGCAGGCCCTCTTTTTCAATACTTTCCCGGATCAGATCCAGGATTTCTTTTTGGCGTGAAGTCAGTGTTTGTTTCATAAAATACTGTATGTTTGTACAGATGTACTGTAATTATATACAGTAATTTGACTCTGGCAAGTATTTCTTTTTGGTCCCGGGAAAGCTCACAGTTTTGAGCCAGATCAAGGATTTAATCCGGTCATTACCGAATGATTAGCCTCTTAGGATTCGTACAGATTCGGCCGGCAGACACGTCCGAAGGCCATGCAGGAACAATTACAATAAACAATGCTTCTGGAAATGGAGGTAACTCATGCAGTCCTATAGTCACTCGCACTATCTTGCTATAACGCTCATAACTACGGTCTTGTTGCTGGGTTCAACTCAGGCGCAGGCCACCGAAATCACCCCAGCATCCATGCTTGCCAACTCCTGTGCCGGCTGTCATGGCACTGATGGCCACAGCCCTGGTGCCATTCCAGCCATTGCCGGCAAATCCACTGAGTTTATTGAAACCGCCTTGAAGGATTTTCGTTCAGGGAATAAGGCTTCCACGGTTATGGAGCGCCATGCCAAGGGGTACACCGATGAAGAAATCAAGCTGTTGGCGGAATATTTCGCCAGCCAGAAATAATTTGAGGAGGAGCCAATGACAACATTATCTCGTCGCAAATTTATCAGACTGGCAGGCGCTGCCGGCGCTTCGTCCGTCCTGGCCTCGCTAGGGTGGGGATTAAGTGGCTGCCAAAAGTCTGCCAAAAAAGCCCGAGTGGTTATTGTCGGTGGCGGCTTTGGTGGCGCCACCTGTGCCAAATACATACGCCGCTGGGATCCTTCCATTGAGGTAACATTGATAGAGCGGATGACCACATTCAGCACCTGCCCCTTCAGCAACGCCGTGATTGGTGGCATTCGAAATCTCAATGATATTACCCACAACTACAATGCTTTACGCCAGAAATACGGTGTTAATGTGGTGCACGGTAATGTCATTGAAGTGGATCCAGTAAAAAGACGAGTGGCCATGGAAGGCGGGATGGCGCACGACTATGACCGCTTGGTGATCTCCCCCGGTATTGATTTTCGTTGGGACGCCATCGAGGGTTACGATGAAGCCACCAGCGCCACCCTGCCCCATGCCTGGAAGGCGGGCACTCAGACGCAAACCCTGCGTGATCAACTGGTGTCTATGGAGGATGGCGGTACCGTTATTATCGTCGCGCCACCCAATCCCTTCCGCTGCCCACCGGGACCTTATGAACGGGCAAGTCTTATTGCGCATTATCTAAAAGAAAACAAGCCTAAATCCAAGATTCTCATTCTGGATGCCAAGGAGAAATTCTCCAAACAACCATTGTTTGTTCAGGGCTGGGAAAAACTCTACCCCGGCATGATTGAGTGGGTCGGCTCCAACAAAGGCGGCGAAATCGTGCGCGTGGATGCACAGGCCATGACGGTATATGACAAATTTGATACGGCACATAAGGGCAACGTCATCAACATTATCCCGCCTCAGAAGGCCGCAAGCATCGCCCACACCATGGGGCTGGTAAATAACGATGGCTGGGCGCCGGTTAACCAGACAACATTTGAATCCACACAGCATAAAGATATTCATATTATCGGCGATGCCAGCATTGCCGGCAAAATGCCCAAGTCCGGGTTTGCCGCAAATAGCCAAGGTAAAGTATGTGCTGCTGCTGTTGTCAGCGCCATCAATAACAAGACCATGCCACCACCTTCCTACGTTAATACCTGTTACAGCCTGGTGTCACCAGATTACGGTATTTCCGTTGCCGCTGTTTATAACATTCAAAACGGTACTATCAGCACTATCGAAGGTGCCGGCGGCGTGAGTCCGGCGGATGCTGATGACGTCTTCCGCAAAAAAGAGGCCGAGTATGCTGTAGGTTGGTACCAAAGCATTACCAGCGACATTTTCAGTTAACCGGCTTTATTGCCAATAACCAACACTAGCGAGCGGCCCGCAAGGGCCGCTTTCTTTATCAACACGTTAATATACCCCGCAAGAGATTCATTACCATTTTTAATTAGTGGTATAAAAAATTGTAGGCCATCATTGCATTTAATTTGGCCCGCTGCCGAGAATAATCCTTGTATTTATTAAGAGAAGTGCTACACAAATTAATGTACGTCAGCAAAGGAATGCCTTGACGAAGCGCGTTGCGGCCGATTTAACGAGACAGACCTAATTAACCCAGAATACACCTGTGTATCTAAAGCACCTTTTTTGCATAAGAAATTGTCGTGGCTCGAAAACGAGGTGGTCCATCACCAATTTTTTCGGCGTTACAAGTATGTTCCAACGGATAATGAATCTGACTGCCGCTTGCCTGACTGCCGCTTGCTTGATCACGCCTGTTTGCACGCAAGCCGACAGCGAGCAGACATTACTGCGATTATGGACAGCCAACACTGCAGCCGAAACCGGCATAATCAACGACCTGATTGAGGGTTTCAATCAACAGTACCCACATATTATTGTAAAGCTATCTATAGCGGGTGCCATTTCTGTTTTGGACGAAGGCAAAGCGGGTAACGCTGATCTAATCATTACCCACCACCCTCCGGGGGAACAGCTATTTGTTGCGGAAGGTTACGGTCTGTCGCGCACCAAGATTATGTACAACGAATTTGTCATTCTTGGTCCGAGAGGTGAGCAGTCGAAAATCCCAGCCACTATTAAAGATCCACTGGATCTATTGCGCTGGATATCCCGGGAAGAGTTGCCATTTATTACCCCAGGTCAGCGATCCGGCACTTACCGAAAACTTGACCAGCTTTGGACGCTGGCTGGTGTTGAGCCCAACTGGGTAGGGTATGAAATAAGCGGCGTTAGTTCGGCCGCAGCCATAAAAGATGCGGCCCTGTTCGATGCCTATGCCTTTGCCGACTTGGGCACCTATCTGGCCAACAGAGAAGAAGTTGGTGACAAACTTGTGCCCATGTTTCGTGATCATACGGCACTGCGCAATTATTATTCAGCCATTGTGGTAAGCAATAATTATTTTCACAATACAAACGTTTCCGGCGCACAGCTGTTTCTTGACTACCTTGTGTCAGATCAAGGACAGCGCAGGATAGCCGAATTCGGCAGCGCAAAATTTGGTACCCACATCTATACTCCCGCAGCGCATCTGGATGAAGGCCTAAAAGCAGAGCGTGCTCAAAGAGAGCTAGATCAAAAATCTCTCATGTT
>JAOUNW010000138.1 GCA_029880755.1 Gammaproteobacteria bacterium | reverse complement strand
ACCGTTGGTTCCTTTAGAGAGACTCCTCCCTGGTCGGTGCGTATCCCGGGTTGTCGCCCAGCCCCTTTATTTTGGGGGTGTTGATCTCGGTAATATTAATGGTCTTTTTATCTCGCAAGTACTCTTCCACCACATCCCATATCTTGGTTTTGTCCTCGGATTGCTCCTGGACGCTGGCCCAGCCGGCCACCAGGTATCGTTTGTTTGGGTCAAGGGGTTTTCCTCCCAACTCCAGATCTGAAATACGGTTGCCTATCTTCTCGTTGGGGGCAATGCTGTACTTGAGACCACCGATTCGTACCATGTCGCCACCCATTTGCAGATAGGGGTCGTCATGAAACAAATTATCGGCAATGTCCTCCAGAATCACTTTTATCTGCTCGCCGGTCATGTCGTTGAGGGTGGTAGCACCATAGGTAATGGCGGTCTGATCCATGAGGTTCTCCCGAGTAATGGGGTCACCGGGCAGCAACGACGTTCCCCAGCGAAAGCCCGGCGAGAAGGCGATATCGGCACCCTGCACATCAATCATGGCATTCAGAATGAGTTGATCAAAGCTGCCGTTAAAATTACCGCGCCGGTATAGCAGGCTTTCAGTAATGGCCAGGGTTTCCTCTAGTTTGGTTTTATAGGGTGCCCGGGATTTTTCAATAAAGTCGGTCATGTTCTTGTCAGGATCAAGCATGTTGGAAAATATCGGTAACAGTTTGAAACGATAGTCGGCAACTTTTCCCGCCTTTACATCGAGATCAAGCACGGAAAGAAATTTTCCATTAGAGCCGGAATTGATTACCAGTGTCTTGCCGCCGTTGTTCTGAACAATTGTCGGAGCCGGCATACCATCGTGTGTGTGCCCTCCCAGAATCACATCAATACCGTTGACCCTGCTGGCCATTTTGATATCAACGTCCATGCCGTTGTGGGACAACACAACAACCACTTGCGCGCCTTCATTGCGTGCCTTGTCGACATTGGCCTGCATTTGGTCGTCACGAATACCAAAGCTCCAGTCGGGCACCAGATAACGTGGATTGGCAATGGGGGTATAGGGGAAGGCCTGACCAATAATTGCTACCGGCACTCCATTCAATTCTCGTATTGTGTAGGCTTTAAAAATCGGATCTTCAAATGTGCTGTCCACAACATTCTGAGCAAGAAATTCAATATGGCCCTTTAGGTCTTTCTCTATAATTTCCTGTACACGCTCTGCGCCATACGTAAATTCCCAGTGCCCCGTCATGACATCCACGCCCAGTAATTTGCAGGCGTCCACCATATCCTGTCCATTCGTCCACAAGGATGTGGCGGAACCCTGCCAGGTGTCGCCACCGTCCAGCAGCAAGCTGCGGTTAGGCCGTTGGGCACGCAGCATTTTCACAAGAGTACTCAAATGGGCGAATCCCCCCACCTTGCCATACTTACTTGCCGCCTCAATGTAGTTTAAATAGGTGTAGGCGTGCGCTTCAGGGGTATTGGCCGTGATATTGAATTCCTTAAGCAAGGCATCACCCACAACATGGGGAGGTCTGCCAACAGCCTTGCCGACACCAATGTTGATGCTGGGTTCACGAAAATAAATGGGATTCAGTTGTGCGTGACAGTCTGTAAAATGCAACAGCGAAACATTACCAAATACATCGAAGTCATAAAGATTATTGGTTTTAGCCGATGATCCCTTTTGTCCCTTGCAGCCACCAAGATTTAAACCGGCAGCACTTGCCATTGCCAGGAGTTGTAAAAATTCACGCCGCGAGAGACTCATGCCTGCCTCCAAATTAATTTTGTTCAACTATTGATTGTTGTCCTAAAAGACGCTGCCAATGCTGCTTCCATTCCATTATGCATCGTATTGTCGGATAGATCACGTGGCTTTCACCAAATAAAAACCCGGCATAAGCGCCGGGTTTTTATTTGCCATGTCTGTTTCCTTTTAGAAACGTTGACTGGGGGCCTTTATGGGAAGACCGGTATTCATATAGGTCTCATACAGCTCCAGTGCGCGATAGGTCTCGCTTTGTGGCTTTAGATCTTTGGCGCGAATGTTTTTGTTACAACCGCCGTAGCGACGATGCAGAGTACCCAATCCGCCCCATTTGGACCGATAGGCCGGAAACCCGACACCATGACCGAGACCGGCGCTGAGAATGTTGCCGCCGACGAACTTGCCGGCATTGTCTACGTGGCAGTGGGCGCAGGAGAAATTCAATTGGCCCCGGCGAGCCCAGTAATACTGCTTACCTTTTTCATAGGCAGCAATAGCACCAGGATCAGATAGGTCAATCTTGATTCGTTTGCCATTGGACAGCGACTTCATGTAGGCGACTACCTGTGCCATGGTGCCTTTGTTCAGATCCTTAATGGGCTCCATCTTCTTTTGTTGCAGACACGAGTTAATGTCCATGACCAGTGTCCGAACTTCTTTCCGCTTACTATCCCAATAAGGGTAGTTGTTGGCGATACCGCGCCCCTTGTTGGGGAAACAGCTGGCCAGTTTATTTTTTTCCCAGAACTTCTTGCCCTTTTCCAGTTCAATTTCATAGGGAGGAAATTCCATAATAGCTTGCCACTCTTCCCGCCGATTTTCTGCGCCGGGCAATGCGTACAGGCCATCAGAAAAGTCATCAAATTTTACGTCAGGAAATGTCTTTTTGAAGTGTGCCCGAAACGCTTTTAGGTCACCCTGCGGGCTTGCCTGCACCATAAGCGGTAGAGTGCTACATAAAACTCCCAGCGCAGTAATGGCCATGATAAATTTTTTCATAATGTTCTCTCCAGTTACGTTTTTGCCTGCATCCAGTGGTTACCGGTGGTTTGTCGTATCGAAGAATCAGACAGTGGCGTTAGCGCTGCCTTGTTCGCCTTTATTGTCAGTCCAGCTGACTTCCACCTTTGCGCCTTTTTTAGCATTTTTTACCCTGACGCCTATTAAAGGATTCTGGGATACCGCTGTACCCAGATCGGCCTCTGCAACTTGCTTGCCGTTTACCTTGAAGGTCATTTTCTGGATAAAATGTGCCGGGATCTTCTCTTTTGTTTTTTTATCGACACGGTTTCCGGTTTCCATGGGATGGTTAACCAGCACCAGAATTTCTGTTTCATTGCCCTTTGGACGGGTTTTGACTTTAGTTAATCTTGCCATTGTCTTTTCCTCATCATTCTCTGTTTTCTGTGCTGTTCAAGTTAACCGCCACATCCGCCAACTGTAACCTTAATGGTTTTCTTGGCCGAATACAGTTTACCCTTAGATTTCACTACTACGTGGACAGGTGACGTCTTGCCCATTTTGATTCGAGCGCTGTAGTAGGCTGATGCTCCGCTTAGACTGACCGCGGTAGCCAGCGTTGAAGGGTTCTTTTCGACAAAAATCCCGATGCCTTCCACATCAGGCAGGGATACTGTTGCAGAGACAGGTACCACAGCACCGTTTTCCGCCTGCAGTGGTGCCTTGATATCAATAGCATTGCTATCTTGAGTATCGCTGCTGCCGAACAGGGCCTGGATGGCGCTCTGTAAGTCTTTTCCGGCAAAGGCGTCTTTGGGCCAGCTCGCAGCAAGCACTTCAGTCGGCCGGAGCAGGCCACTGCCTGCTGCAATCGCTAGGGCACCAGTAGCCAGGCTGCCCTTCAGAAAAGTTCTTCGTTTTAATCTATTCACGGATCTTCTCCTAAATTTAAAATTAATAATGAGTGCGACAAGTCACGAAGTTAGAGAGTACTTAAAAACTCTACAATACTATCGATTTCATCGTCACTCAGAATTTTATGTCGGCCGAAAGGCGGCATACTCGAATCCGGATTAGCGACTGTAGCATCCCATACCTGTGCCCGTAACTTAGCCTTGTCCGGAAAGCGCTGCTTCATTGCCACCAATGGCGGCGCAATATTTCCTGCCTGCAAGGTGGTTTGTTCGATCCCTTTAAACTGATGACATGCCATGCAGTTGCCCTTCTTGCGGTCAGTCATAACACATCCTCCCTTCACAGCCGCGCTGCTTGGGGATTCACACGCTTCTTTGCTTGGCATCTCGCCGCCAGCATAGGATTGTGAGGTTGCGATCAGACTGCCGAGCATGAGAACCAGGGTGCTGACTTTGACAATTAAAAATTTGGTTTGCCTCATTTCTCCTCCTGTGTGCCAACTTCGGTTTGAGTGTGAGTTAGGTGTTGTCGGCAGGAGAAATACACTCCGGATTTGTCCAACCGATTTTGATAAGAGACGCGCAAAAAGCCTGTTTCATTCCCGCTTCGGCATTGATTTATCTGTTCTTGCCGGCGGACCATTTCTGAAACACTAAATACTTTCCAGCCAAATATTTTCTGATATTGAAAATTGTGAAAAAGCTTCAGCACTAAGGATAGCCATACTTAATAGATGATAGCAAGCATAAGCCGATGACAGATGCGAATGAAGGATTTTCCAATTATCATCCGAATATAATGAATTCGAATATCCTTATATACTAATAGTTTATGGCAAGACTGATATGAATGGTTAATGGGGTTTATACCGTTCCGCTTCTTCTTTAATCGTTTTTATACGAGCTTCCAGGCTTGCGCGTAAATAAAAACTGTCACCGGCGTAACGGTTTGCCAGTTCCAGTTGTTGTATCGCGCTACCGGTATTCCCATTCAAATAATAATGTTCCGCCATGGCCTGGTGAGCTTCCAATTTGTAACCGGATTGACCCGCTGCAGTGGCCATCATTCTATGAAGCTCCGGGTCATCAGCATCGATCCGGATGGCTTTTTTCACTACCGTGCGCGCCTCTTTAAACTTCTCTGTTTTCAGTAACGCGGCGCTATAATTTTTCAGCAAAGCCAGGTTTTCCGGTGATTTTTTGTAAGTATCTGCATATTGCGTCAGTGCCTGCCGGTAGTTACCCGCAGCCATTTCGATTTCCGCAGCGGTAATCCGGTAGTGGACATTATTGGGCTGCCGTTTAATGAGCTGCTGTGATTGAGCTCTGGCCTGGTCATATTGCTGATTGCGCAACAAGGCCAGGGTGTAGCCATGCAATTCCGCGTTTCTGTCATGGTAGTTTTTTTTGCTCAGATTGTCGGCAAATGTTTCAACCGTCGTTTTTGGATCCCCGGAGAGGGCCCTTATTTTGGCGCGG
>JAOUNW010000137.1 GCA_029880755.1 Gammaproteobacteria bacterium | reverse complement strand
ATGGGAAAAATGGCCGCGGACCGGTTTTCAGTCCGCGGTATTGGAGCAGGCAGCGCCAGATGCTGATGTGGTTATTTTTTGTTTGCCGGTTAATCCTCACCGGCAAGTCGCACGGCTTATTGCGCCCTTGCTGGCAAAGCAGTGTATTTGTGTAAGTATTGCCAAGGGCCTGGATGAGGCCGGGCAGACAGCGGCTCAAATATTTGCGGATATTTTCAGTGGGCATCAACCTTACGCCCTACTTTACGGCCCAATGATATCTGAGGAAATCCGTGCCAATCGCTATGCCTTCGCTCAGGTAGGGTGTACGGATAACCATGTTTATGGCGTAGTGAGCCAATTGTTTGCAGGTACCCGCTTATGTCTTGAACGTTCGGAAGATATCGATGGTATTACCTGGTCGGTCATTTTAAAAAACGTTTATGCCATGTTATTTGGTATTGCCGACGAATTAAGCCTGGGTGACAACATGCGTGGTTACCTAATGGTCGCTTGTCTGAACGAGCTGGAGCAGATTGTGATGAGAATGGGGGGGAGCCAAGGTAGTCCCTACCAACTGGCTGGCCTGGGTGATCTTGTCACCACTGCTACCAGCGAAGATTCACACCACCACGCGCTGGGGAGAAAGCTGGCGCGGGGGGAAGCGGAAGGTATTGCAGGTGAGGGTGTTCACACCCTGCAAATGGTAACAAAGCATAAAATATTCCCAGAGCGCGATTTCCCCTTGTTTTATTTAATCCATGAGATTATTAACAGCCCGGAATCTGTTTCCAGCAAGATCGAAAAGTATTTGAACCGGCTCTGTTAAATCCTGAGGAGCCTTACCGGTACTTAACCGGCTGCGGCCTTGGCTGGCTCCGAGTTGGAAATGTTTTTCTTGCTGTTCTGTTTTATAGCCAGTTTTCCGTTTTGATTATTTTCAGGGGCTTCCAAACCACTGGCCCCGATAGAATCGGATTCCTGTAACAATAAGCGAAATCTATGCCAGAATTGGCACAAAGAATCTATGAGGTATACGAAAATACAATTACCGCCAGCGAGTCAGGCAAGTTTGTCTCGGAACATGAAATACACGGCCCCGACTAAACACAAGCCGGCCCATAGATAATCAAGCCTGATAGGGTCTTTGAGATACATGACTGAAAAAGGGACGAATACACTAAGAGTTATTACTTCCTGAATAATTTTTAATTGACCAATATTCAGAGCGGTATATCCAATACGAATGGCAGGCACCTGAAAGAGATATTCCAGTAAGGCAATGCCCCAACTTAGCAGTGCAGCGATAATCCAGGGTTTATGGTTTAACTCCTTTAAATGAGCGTACCAGGCAAAGGTCATAAAGACATTGCTGCATATCAGCAACAGGATAGACGTATTGTACTATTATTGAGCATAAAAAATGGGTATGGTCATTAACGTCGTCTGACATAGCGTTATTTATACAAAGTCTTTTTATTGCTATAGGGCGATGATATATTAGGGTAGTGTATTAAATAAAAGCAACTACCGTTAGTTGTTGCAGGGCATAGCATTCGAGGGTCTGTGGAAAAAAATGGCATCTTTTGGCTGGGTCGGAATGAGTAGGATGACTTGGTTAATGGCATTTTGTAGACCATCAACAGAAATTCGAGGCAATAGTTTGCATATAGTAAAGGAAGAATATGGCGCTCACTGAAAAAGAGCAGAAAGAATTCAATAATATGGTGATTGCCTGCGGCCGTAGCCCGGGAGATTTCCAGGTAACTGTTGGGGAGGGAAAGGAAGAAACCGGCAGAGTCACAGTGGAAAACCAACGCCTGGGGCGTAAGAAAAATTATCTTAAAGATGGCAGTAGTGGCTGGATTATTCAGTTCGCGACGGATCTAAAACTCGGGGAAATGTAGCATGTTTTCCAGAGCGTTATATTGCGGCTGCTTTGTTTTTCTTGATCCTGGTCGAGGGTAATGAAGCATATTGAAAATTCTGTAACAGCAGGAGTTTGAGTAGTGAATGTAGTAATTATAGTGCTTGGCTTTAGCGGGCTTTTTCTATTTTTAATCTGGCCACAGATAATGTCGGCGAAATCTTTGAGAAAGAACCGTGGCAAGGCCGTTGAGAGTCTGGAAGATGTTGTAGGGGTCGAGGTGGCCGCGCAATCGCATTTGGTGCTTTATTTTTTTGGCCCCGGTTGCGGTAAATGCAGGGCCATGACCCCTAGAATCGACGCTTTGATAAAAGAACATAGTAATCTTTGCAAGATTAATTCAGAAGAACATCGTGATTGGGCTATCCAGTTGGGAGTGGTGGGGTTGCCATCGATAGCGGTATTGCGTGACGGAAAACTGCAAGACCTGTCGCTCGGGACAGTGTCAACACGCAAGATAAAAACAATGTTGGTGGGTTAGCCGCAACTTATACCCTGTTGTATGGGTGGACAGGGGGTATCGCCGTAGGAGCAGAAAACGCAGCAGTCACCCGATTTTGGCTGCAACAACTTACCGCAATGGCCGCATTCAAAATAGAATTGGCAAGCGTCAACCGGCATTGTCTCTGTGCTTTGGCTGTTGCATACCGGACAGGTGAGCGTTGATTCAAGTATTATATTCTTGCATGTTGTCTTGTCAGGCTCGGGCATTGAGGTTCTCTCTGTAGTGGCCAGTGTTGATGTGCCGCTCCATTTCAAAGTAAAGCGGCGATTCAGTTTGCCACCAGTGCCGCACATATTAATGCCATGCCAATGAATAACGGGCGCAGAAATTCAAGTTCCATAATGGCGCTGATCCATGCGCCCCCCACAATTCCCGCTGCAAGCAGTATGGCAGGCAGTACTCGGGCTGACGCCACGGCAAGTCGATGTATGAACGAGCTCGCACTTGAATGATTCGGTTGGGTGTGTGCCGCCAATTTGCGGTCTCTCCCTTGGCTGCTTTTC
This sequence comes from Gammaproteobacteria bacterium, assembly GCA_029880755.1. Taxonomy (GTDB): domain Bacteria; phylum Pseudomonadota; class Gammaproteobacteria; order Acidiferrobacterales; family SZUA-150; genus JAOUNW01. Next base: position 2,221 of record JAOUNW010000137.1, on the reverse strand, counting down.
TGTTTGGTGTGCTAATTCTAGACACCGTACCCACGTACAGAGTCAATATTCGATTGCTAAATTGGCGGAAACTATTTCCTGCCGGCGAGAGAGAGGATAATCGGGCAGGCAGGGTCGGGGTTGCTGTCGCAGTCTTCGATAAGTTTATTTAATGTTTTCATCATGCCCTGAAGATCCTGTATGTGGGTTGCGATTTGGTCCCGTTTCTGAATAGCTTTGTTTTTGGCATCACTGCAACAGCCATCACCCATTTCTAGTAAATCCTGTATCTCGTCTAAGGTAAAGCCGAGACGTTTGGCGCGTTTGATGAAATAGATTCTGGCTTCAGTTTCGGCAGGATATGTGCGATGACCAATTACTGGTTTGCGGGGAGTTTTGATTAGTCCCAAACGCTGATAATAGCGAATGGTTTCGACATTCACCTCCGTCCGTGCGGCCAAACGGCCAATTGTCAGAGGGTGCTCGTTAGTGCGTTTGTTCATAGCGAATGGTTTGGGGGTGCCCCAAAAACCTGGCTCTGGCTATAAAGTAATTCGTTGTTCGGCTTAGTGTAAACTCAGAATGATTCCCAGTCGACATCGCCTGAGTTTGCCGCTTTTTTCACTGTTTTAGCGGGCATAGCCTGTTTTTTTTCTTTCTTCACGTTTTGATTTGTTTCCCCAATGTTGCTGATGTCCGCCAATTTTTCTGCTTTTTTTGTCTGATGGTTCTCAAATTTAAAGAAACTCATCAGGCGGTTGAGACGCTCCGCTTGGCCTCGTAGAGCTGCGGAATGGCTAGTTGCCTGCTCTATAATATGATGGTTATTCTCCGTTAGCTGTTCCATTTCTCTAATGGCTTTATCAACCTCGTCAACGCTGACTGATTGTTGTTTATTAGCCTTGGCAATTTCCTCGAATACTTCAGCAAGTTGTTTTACGGAGCCGACAATATTGGCCAGCGCTTCGCCGGATTCATCAACTTGTTTACTAAAGGTATTAAGCCGATTTACACTTTCATCAATAAGAACCTTAATTTCTTTTGCTGATTCCGTCGATCGTTGAGCAAGATTACGTACCTCGCTGGCGACGACAGCAAACCCTTTCCCGCTTTCACCAGCGCGAGCTGCCTCAACCGCAGCATTTAATGCCAACAGATTGGTCTGAAAGGCAATGCCATCGATAACAGATACTATGTCGGCAATTTTCTGGCTGCTACTGTCCACTTGATCCATATTGCCAATGGTCATGGTAATGGCGAGAGCCCCCTCCTGGGCTATATTGCGGGCCTCTTTCGCCAGAGTGCTGGCGTGCTCCGCGCGCTCGGCATTTTCCCTGACAGACTGTGCTATTTGTGCCATGTTGGCAGCGGACTCTGTTAAACGGGCGGCTTGACCTTCAGACAGGTGTGACAGTTCCTCGCTCTCACGGGCAATCTTGCTTGAGGTTTGATCAATTTCGGAAGAGGAAGACTGGACCTCTCCGACTACCGATTGCAAGCGCCTGTAAAGCTCGCCCAGAGAGCGTAGCAGGTTGCCCATCACGTCATTTTTTGCCTCGATTTCTAGGTCGCCTATCAGATCCCCGGTGGCCATTTTCTTTACAGTATCCATGCTTCGGAAAATGTATAGAGTGATGGTTCTGGAAAGCAGAAATCCGCTAATTAACAGCGTGACAGCAATAACAAAAGAAAAGGTCAGCTGTTTAATGGTGAGCGTATGAACTGAATGGTCAATATTATCCAGTGCCAGAGCCATTTCGTCGCTCTGTTGTTTGATGAACGGCTGCAATGCTTCGGCCAGGGATTCTGCGGACCGATCAAAATTTTCCATGGTCCTGTTGCCGGCCTCTGGTCCTGATTCAATGTAGGTTTGTGCCATGTTTTTCCCCATCTCGTAGTAGCTATCTACGCGGGTTTTAAGAGTATCAATCTGGGTGAGGCGTTCGCGGTCTCCATTTTTCACGAAAGCGCTACGGAAAGTGTCTAATCCATTCAGAAAGGACTGATAATTTTTTTCGGCTTCGGTAAAGCCATCGTCCAGGCCATCTAATCCGCGAGTGGCGGAAATATCCGTTAACCACTGTTGAATCTGAATGACATCTTTTTCCATCTGGTGCGCGATTCCCATCAGCATCAGACTTTTTTCTTTAGTTTCTCTGCTGTAGGCAGCTACATTTTCATTGGTGCGATAGGTCCAGATCGCGGTAGCGAGTATTGTCGCCAATACAAAGGTAAACAGGCC
>JAOUNW010000065.1 GCA_029880755.1 Gammaproteobacteria bacterium | reverse complement strand
GACTATATAAAGTAAGGACGATGACAAGCAGAAAAACAAAAAGGGGCGGGAGCCACAGCAAAGACCGATTGCTTGTTATCGCAATTACGGTCTTTTTCGCCCTGGGTCTGTACTACCACCTCCCTCTCATGGAAAAACTGGAGTATGTCACCTACGACCTTGGCGTCAGGATGACCTTCCGCAACCCAGGGGCGGCGGACCGGATCGCAATCATCGCCATTGATGACCGCAGCCTGGAACAGTTGGGACGCTGGCCCTGGTCGCGATCAGAGATTGCAGGCTTAATCAGCCAATTGTCCAAGGCGAAACCGAAAGTAATCAGCCTGACCCTGCCTTTGTCCGACATTACCCGGGATCCTGGTCTGGAACATATTCAGCAAATCCAGGAGGCGGTCAATACTGCCAATTTTCCCAAGCAGGTTGGAAAGCAGATAAATGAAATCAAGCGCCTGCTTGACCGGGCAAAACGGGATCTTGATGCTGACGGCAAACTTTCCCGTGCCATTGCAGCCGGTCGCAACATTGTCCTGCCGATGCACTTCACGTTGGGGCCGGGAAAGCACGCCAATGCGACAGCGGCAAGCGATATTGTTCAGAAGTCCCGGATATCCAAGGTTACGTCCAACAAAACAAAATCATCGCCGTACAATGCCACCAAGGCAAAATTTCCCGCGGAAGACTTTAGCAAAAACGCCAGCGCGATCGGCAACCTTGGGTTTCTCAAAAGCTCCGACGGTGGCGTAAGAAGCGAGCCCCTAATTGTTGCCTACGGTGAGGAATACTACCCCTCTCTTGCCCTGCTTAGCGCCGCCAGGAGCATGAATCTTAATCAACGATACATTAAAGCGGAATTGGGGAAGAACGTTCAACTTGGTAAAACTATCATTAATACAGATAGCAAAATGGTGATGTACCCCGGTTTTCTTGCGAGAACAAACGGGAAGTCGCCCTTCGCCACCTATTCATTCTCGGATGTCGTTTCCGGGAAAGTGTCTGATGACTCTTTTCGAAACAAGATCGTCGTTCTGGGTCTCTCTATTTCGGACGCCAACGATAAATACCTCACTCCCGTTATGGCGCAAATGCCAACACCTGAACTGGTCGCCAACATGATCACAGGCATTCTCAACCAGGATTTCTATGCCAGACCTGAATGGACCAGTCTGACCGAGTATGCATTATTTGGTGGTATCTTTTTAATGTTGTTGCTTTTGTTTCCGCAAATCGGCTTAGGTACGGCAACATTTATTTCTTTGTTTGTGTTTGTCGCACTCATCGCCACCGGGCAGTATTTTATGATTGGCCAGAAAATCTGGCTTAAAACGGCGTACCCCGCCACTTTTTTGCTCGCCAGCTACCTGTTATTTTCCATTCGCCGGCTCATGGACACAGATCGTTTGAAACAACTGGTTGAAACTGATTCCGCCCAATCCAACCGAATGCTCGGGCTGTCGTTTCAGGCACAAGGCCAACTGGATATGGCCATGGACAAATTCAGAAAACTGCCGATTGATGACTCAGTCCTGGAATTAATCTACAACCTGGCGCTGGATTACGAACGTAAACGGCAATTTAACAAAGCCGTTGCCGCATACAATTATATCCTGGACTATGACAAGAAATTTCGTGATGCAGCGGAACGCAAACAACGGGTGGCCCAGGCCGAAGGCACGATCATGATGGGCGTGGGACAGGCTGCTGCGGGTGGCACCATGATACTAAGCGGCAGCTACCAGAGACCGACCCTTGGGCGCTATGAGATTGAAGAGGAACTCGGAAAAGGCGCCATGGGCGTGGTCTATCTCGGCCGGGACCCCAAAATTAATCGTGTCGTCGCTATCAAGACCTTGGCCTTATCCACTGAATTTGAAGGCAGCGAACTGCAAACAGTCAAAGACAGATTTTTCAGGGAAGCGGAAACTGCCGGCGGGTTAAGTCACCCGAATATCGTCACCATTTATGATGCCGGCGAGGAGCATGACCTGGCCTATATCGCCATGGAGTTTCTCGAAGGTAAAGACCTGACGGAATATATCCTGGAGAAAAAACCAGCGACAGTGGAATGGGTCTTCAACATCATTATTCAGGTTGCCGAAGCACTGGATTACGCTCACAAGCAGAATGTAGTGCACCGGGACATCAAACCGGCAAACATTATGTACAATGAGCAGGATAACACCATAAAAGTCACTGATTTTGGCATTGCCCGTATTACTGCATCCAGCAACACCAAAACAGGAGTGGTGCTGGGCACCCCGTCATACATGTCCCCGGAGCAATTGGCTGGCGAGCGGGTAGATGGGCGCTCGGACCTGTTTTCCATGGGCGTCATGATGTTTGAGCTGCTGACCAAGAAACAACCCTTTTCCGGGGACTCCATGGCAGCCCTGATGTACCAAATTGCCAATACAAAACAAGAAGATATCACTAAAATACGCAAGAATTTGCCTGCCTGCGTCAAAACCATTGTCGATAAACTGCTGCAAAAAGATCCTAAAAAACGCTACCAGACCGGGGCGGAAGTGGTGCTGGCCGTGCAACGATGTGCTAATAAAGTACTGTGACCATGAAATTGTTTAATATTCAGGACCATGTCCACCGCTATGGCAAAACTTGAAATCGTCGCTCTCACCGACCCCGGTCGAGTGCGCAATAATAATGAGGACAATGTCTCTACCTCACCTGAGCTGGGCCTGGTGGTGCTGGCAGATGGCATGGGCGGCCATTTGGCCGGTGAAGTGGCTAGCGGCCTGGCGGTAGACCTGATTACACAGCATGTCAGGGAGAGTCTCTCCAGCCCCACCGTCAAACAACCTCTGGACGGCCATTCCCTGGAAACCAGTTCTGTCGCTGAGGCAGTACGCTTGGCCAATGCCGCCATTCACGAGGCCTCCCAGACCCAACCGGAGTGCGCTGGCATGGGCTCGACCGTTGTTACTGTGCTGTTTCATGGCACCAAACTGTCCATAGGCCATGTCGGTGATTCCCGTTTATACCGACTCAGGGGTAATGAGTTAACGCAGATCACCCTGGATCATTCGGTGGTTCAGGAATTGTTGAATCGTGGGCTGATTTCCAAAGAGGAGGCCTACACCTCCACTAACAAAAATCTGGTAACCCGGGCCCTGGGTATTGAAGCCAACGTGGAAGTCGATGTACAGGAGCTGGACGTCAAGGAAAATGACCTTTATCTATTGTGCTCCGACGGGCTCAATGATGTATTTAAGGATGAAGTTATTAGGGAAATGCTGTTAAAACAAACGGGCAGTCTGGAAGATACCGCGAAATATATGGTAGATGAAGTCAATGCCAACGGTGGACCGGACAATGTATCCATTATACTTATTCGTACTGATGGCGAATTTCGGCGTACGGCCCAGTAATTGAGCGGCTATACTTAAGTGGCACATCAATTACAAGCTTGTATAATTATTAAAACAAAGTGCTTTGATAACGGAAGTGAATAAATGGCAAAGCTAATACTAAAATTCAATAATGAAATTATTGATCACATCGATCTTGCTCAGGGCGACATGAAGATCGGCCGCAAACCCAGTTGCGAAATATTTGTGGACAATCTGGCAGTCAGTGGTGAACACGCCAATATTTTCACCATCGGCGATGACTCATTCGTTCAGGATCTGGGCAGCACTAACGGCACTTTCGTTAATAATAAAAAGATTACCAAACATCACTTGCGCAACGGTGACGTTATCACTATCGGCAAACACTCTATGGTGTTTTTTGCCGAGGCCGCCAGCCAGGAAGAAAACACAGAAGATTTCGCCAAGACGGTTATTATCAGCCCCAGCAGCAAACCGGAGTCCACTAACACCGAATCCATGGCTATCGCTAACGAAACGCTGTCCATGCAAGCGGATAAACCAAAAACCAATCGTATCGGGGCGATATTTGTCTTAAGCGGCCCTAACAGCGGAAAACGCATTGAGTTATCAAAGACTGTAACCAACCTAGGTAAAACGGGAAAAGTGGCCGGGTCCATTGTTCGCACCGCTAGCGCCTACAAACTGTCCGCTGGCGATACCGGCGAAACACCCAAGCTGAATGGCAGAGCCCTGGATCGGGGCAGTGAACAGGTATTGAAAAACGGCGACATTATCGAAGTCACCGGTACCCGGCTACAATTCTACTTCAAATAATCACTGAAACAGTTCCAGCGCTTCCGCCAGGCTCTTGACTGGAATGACATCAATGTCGTCGGATTTCTTTTTCGGTTTGTTGGCCGCTGGAATCAACGCGCGCTTGAATCCTAACTTTGCCGCTTCGCGAATGCGTTCCTGACCTCGCTGGACCGGACGCAGTTCGCCACCCAGACCGATTTCTCCAAACACAATCAACTCATCTCCTAGCGGTTTATTACGAAAACTGGAAACCGTAGCGATTAACACTGCAAGATCAGACGCGGTTTCGGTGATTCGCATACCACCGGCGACATTAATAAACACATCCTGCCCCTGCATGGCAATGCCGCCGTGCCGATGCAGTACAGCCAGCAACATCGCCAGTCGATTGGCATCCAGCCCAACACACACCCGGCGCGGATTGGACAACTGACTGTCATCCACCAATGCCTGCACCTCCACCAGCAGTGGTCGCGTCCCTTCCTGGGTTGCCAGGATGACACTACCCGGCAATGTATTACTGTGCCGGTTAACGAACATGGCCGATGGATTGGCCACGCCCTGCAAGCCTGTTTCTGTCATGACAAATACGCCGATTTCGTTGACGGCGCCAAAGCGGTTCTTAATGGCGCGCACTATACGGAATCGGCTGGAGGCATCCCCTTCAAAATACAGAACGGCATCCACCATGTGTTCCAGCACCCGCGGACCTGCCAGTGCGCCCTCTTTCGTAACATGTCCCACCAGGAACAAACCCACACCGCTGTGTTTGGCAAAACTGACCAACCTGGCTGCCGATTCCCTCACCTGAGCAACGCTACCTGCCGCTGACTGCAGATCATCGGTATAAATGGTTTGAATCGAATCAATGACCACCACCTGCGGTTGCTCGCGCTGAATGCAATCGAGGATAGTTTCAACACGCGTCTCTGCCAGCAATTTAACGCGCCCGCTGACAGTACCCAGGCGGTAGGCACGCAATGCCACTTGCTGCGCCGACTCTTCACCTGTGACATACAACACCCGGGCGTTGTCGCCAATGGTGGCCAAGGTTTGCAGCAGTAACGTGGATTTTCCAATACCGGGATCGCCGCCGATCAGCACAACAGAACCCAACACCAAGCCCCCGCCCAGCACACGATCCAGTTCCGGTAGTCCGGCGGGCAATCGAATAATATTTTCCGGGGCGATGGCGTCGAGAGATTGCACCGCCGCCGGCGGCGCCAAGCGCGCACCAAGACCCGTTGACTTGGCGCTACGGCCCATGGCCATGGACTCCGTCAGCGTATTCCAGGCGCCGCAACCGGAACACTGTCCCGCCCACTGTGCCGCCTGGGCACCGCAGGCATCACACACGTAGACAGTTTTAGGTTTTGGCATGGTTTTAGTTGTCAGAATTTAGTCAAACAGTTACCCGGGGGACACGCTGTGTGACGTGGCAAAACAATTCATATGCCAGCGTATCGGCCTTTTTTGCAATGCCTTCCACCGGCATGCCGTCACCCCACAACACCACCCTGTCTCCCACTTTTGCACCAGACAGTTTACGCAGATCCACGGTAATCATGTCCATGGAAACACGACCGATCAAGGGTGCCATTTTTTTTCGAATCAGCACCGGTGTGCCGGCTTTGGCGTGCCGAGGATAACCGTCACCATAACCGATGGCCACCACCCCCACACGCATGGCCTGAGGACACACCCAATCACCACCGTAGCCCACGGCATCGCCTTTCTCATAGTCATGTATCGCAATCAACTGACTCTCCAGCGTCATCACCGGTTTTAGTTTGACGTCACCGGCGACCGAGCCATTAAACGGCGAAGCGCCATACAACATCAGCCCCGGGCGCACCCAGTCCAGTTGCGTTTGTGGCCAGGCAACAATCCCGGCGGAATTGGCCAAACTCTTTTCCGCCTCTAGGGATTGGGTTTTCTCCAGAAAAAGTTTTGACTGCAGCTTGGTTGACGCCTTGGTTTTTTCATCGGCACTGGCGAGATGAGACATAACGCTGACTTTGGACACCGCCTGGCATGCCTGCAAGCGTGAGTAGATCTTTTTTGTTTCGCTGACATCAAAACCGATTCGATGCATGCCGGTGTCAATTTTCAGCCAGACATGGAACGGCCGATGCGCACTATAATTTGCCAGTTGCTTTAGCTGTTGTTCGGTGTGAATGACCGGGGACAGTTTATAACCGTCGATCAGTAAGAGTTCCGCTGGTTCAAAAAATCCGCTGAGTAAAACGATGGGCTGGAACAGGCCCGCTTCCCGCAACTGTATACCCTCTTCCACGCTGGCGACGGCAAAGGCATCGGCCTGATGCAGCGTGGTGGCGGCCCACTCAAGACCATGACCATAACCATTGGCCTTGACCACAGCCATTACCTTGCTTGCGGGTGCGTAACGTTTGACCTGTTGAAAATTATGACGCAGGGCCTGAGCGCTTAGGAGCGCGCGAGCTGGTCGGCTCATCCATAGACCTCTTCAAAGGAACTATTGATGTAATTTTCGAAGCGCGTGTACTCTCCGAGGAATGTCAGACGCACGGTTCCGGTAGGACCGTTACGTTGTTTGCTGATAATAATTTCCGCCGTGCCTTTATCGGTGCTGTCCTCGTTATAAACCTCATCACGGTAAATAAAGATAATGACGTCGGCATCCTGCTCAATCGCGCCCGATTCACGCAGGTCTGACATCACCGGCCGTTTATTGGGCCGCTGCTCCAGACTGCGGTTTAACTGGGACAATGCCACCACCGGCACACTCAATTCTTTGGCCAGACCCTTCAATGCCCGGGTAATATTCGAGATTTCCGTTGCCCGGTTTTCCGAGGACTCGCCAGTTTGCATGAGCTGCAAATAATCGATGATCACCATACCCAGACCATGTTCCCGATGCAGACGTCTGGCGCGGGCGCGCAGCTCCATGGGCGTTAAACCCGGTGAGTCATCAATAAAGATGGGTGTCTCCGACAACATGCTCACCGCTGATGTTAAACGCGGCCAATCCTCATCATGCAAGTTACCGGTACGCACGCGGTGCGCATTGATGCGTCCAAGCGATGCCATCATACGCATGGCCAATTGTTCGCCGGGCATTTCCATACTGAAAATCGCCACCGGTGTTTTGTGCCCCACCGCCGCATTTTCGGCAATGTTCATGGCCAGAGAGGTTTTGCCCATGGAGGGCCGGCCGGCAACAATCACAAGGTCGGAAGACTGTAAACCGGATGTCATGTTATCCAGATCGGTAAACCCGGTGCTGACACCCGTCAGCGGGTTATCGGAACGGTAAAGCTGGTCGATGCGATCAACGGAAGCGGTGAGCAGACTCTTTAAGTGTTTAAACCCGCCGCGTCGGGAACCGGCATCGGAAATTTGCAGAATATTCTTTTCGGCTTCATCCAGAATATCCACCGCGCTGCGCCCTTCAGGTCGGTAGGCGCGGCTGGTGATTTCGCTGCTAACCTCGATCAACCGGCGCATGACCGAACGTTCACGCACGATCTCGGCATAAGCAACAATGTTGGCTGCACTGGGGGTGTTGTTGGCAAGACTGCCCAGATATTCTATGCCGCCGGCGTTTTCCAGTTCACCAGCGTTCTCCAGCCACTCGGACACAGTGACCACGTCGGCGGGTCGATTGTCTTCGGATAACTGACTGATGGCGGTAAAAATCAGCCGGTGCTCTTTGCGATAAAAATCGACTGTAACAATTTTATCGGCGATCTGGTCCCAACGCTGGTTGTCCAGCATCAGACCACCCAGCACGGATTGCTCGGCTTCAAGCGATTGCGGTGGAACTTTCAGGGTTTCGGCGCCGGCCGTTTGGGAATACGCGCGTTCTTCCAACGGTCCTCCAGTGTCTCTGACTTATCTTTTGTGTTTCGCAACGACCCGGCCTGTAAGCGGGCGACCAAAAATCATTATATGTGACACGGGCGCCCGAGCATAACGTCAATCACAAGGAGCCGATTTCTCGGGGAAAAACAGGGTGTTGCGTTTTGGAGTAACAATAAAACCCTGGCAGGAATCCCTGCCAGGGCAAATGCCTTAACTTTCCGCGACGACCGATACCGCCACGATTACGGTGACCTCAGGGTGCAGCGACAAATTTACTTCATATTCACCGACTGCCTTGATTGGGCCTTCCGGTAACAGCACTTCCGACCGGCTTACTTCAGTGCCGGCAGCGGTGAGCGCATCGGCGATCTCGCGGGCACCGACAGAGCCGAACAAATGACCTTCGTCGCTGGCTCGGCTGGTGATTTGCACTTTGGCATCTTTCAGATGTGACGCACGGGACTCTGCTTTACCCAAAATATCTTTTTGGGCTGCTTCCAGTTCGGCACGGCGGGTTTCGAACTCTGCCTTGTTTTGCTCGTTGGCAATCACTGCCTTGCCGTAAGGAATCAGGTAATTGCGGGCATAACCGGGCTTGACCTTTACCTGATCGCCCAGGCTACCCAGTCTACGGATTTTATCTAATAGAATAACTTCCATTGCTGATCACCTTTATGAATGTGAGTCGCTGTACGGCAACAGGGCGATATAACGCGCATGCTTGACCGCAGTGGACAGTTGCCGCTGATACTTGGCCTTGGTGCCAGTATTGCGGCTGGGAATGATTTTGCCGGTTTCAGAAACGTACTGTTTCAGCAGGAAAATATCCTTGTAGTCGATTTCTTTAATGCCTTCGGCAGTAAACCGGCAATATTTCTTACGCCGGAAAAAACGCTGTTGTTGTGCCATGATCGTATCCTCGTAATTCGTTATCTACGCTGTCACAGACCTAGTCTGCTACCGCTTCGCCTTCGCCTTCCGCTTCGGCGACTTCATCAAGTTCATCGGCTTCCACATCATCGGTCACCTCTTCGTCATCAGCATCAGCCGGACGACGTGACTCTTCCTGATTTTCCTTACGCACCATGGGCGAAGGCTCGGTAACCGCATGCTTTTTGTTCAGCACCAGCGTACGCAGCACGGCGTCGTTGAACTTGAAAGCCGATTCCAGCTCGCGCAGCACTTCGATCCCGGTTTCGATGTTCATCAGGACGTAGTGGGCTTTGTGGATCTTATTAATAGGATAAGCGAGTTGACGGCGGCCCCAGTCTTCCAGGCGATGAATCTTGCCGTTTCCACCTTCGATCATGGAGCGGTAACGCTCGATCATGGCAGGGACCTGCTCGCTCTGATCCGGATGGACCAGAAACACGATTTCATAATGACGCATAATGTCTCCCTTCGGATTTGCCTCCCGGTTTGCGTCACCGGTAAGGTAAGGAGTTAAAATTCGGGCAGGATTTCCCCTGCCCCTGTCTCACAACGAGGCGCGCATTCTAATACAGAAGCACCTCCCTGCCAAGTGCTTGATTTGGAAAAATAATATTGGTTTTGGCTTAAAAATCAGCGGGTTGGGACTGCCCCGAAAAGGCATCAGGCTTGGCCCGAATGAAAATTCCATCGGCTGCCTGGGTTAACCTCTACGCTCAACAATCTCCCTTCCGCCAAAGTGTAATCGTTATGATTGCACTGTGACATACGTTCAATTACACTTTGGAAATGATCAAGACGTTCCGTCCCAAGGGATTGAAGCGGTTTTTCTCTGATCCAAAATATAGCGATAAACGAGGCATATCAACCGCTATCGCACCTCGTTTAATCGTCATTCTCGATGCCTTGAACATTATCGAGAAACCGGAAGAAATGAATATCGCCGGACTCTACTTTCACGCCTTAAGAGGCGAGCGAAAGGGAGAATTTACGGTACGTGTTACAGGAAACTGGCGCGTTACCTGGGCCATGGAAGGGAAAGACGTTATCGAAGTCAATCTGGAGGATTATCATTAATGGACAGACAACCTTCGCACCCCGGCGCCCTGTTGCGGGAAATTGTGCTCCCTGAAACCGGGTTAACAGTCACACAATTGGCAAACACCTGCGGCCTGGCGCGCAATACCGTTTCCAAAATAGTCAATGAACGGGGCGACATTACCGAAGATATCGCCATTCGTTTAAGCCGTGCTTTGGGAAGTACTCCTGAGTTCTGGCTAGGCATGCAGGCGAAATATAATCTATGGATGCTGGCACAGGAAAACCAGGCAGAATATAAAAAAATTAAGCGGGTCGAAGCAGCGTAAGCTGTTGTTTGTTTGGGGTCAGAGTAAAAACTCCCCATGCACCCAGTGACGAGTTTCGTTATAATTTCTCGACCATCACCATTATCAAGGACGATCAATGGCGCGCTTACCCAGGCTTTGCCTGCCCGGCATCCCACAGCACATCATCCAACGCGGAAACAATCGTCAGGCATGCTTCGCCTCTGAAGAAGACTTTGCGGCCTATGCCCACTGGTTAATTGAATATTCCCAACGTTACAAGGTCGCTATTCACGCCTGGGTCTTTATGACCAATCATGTACACCTGCTGGTCACCCCCGAAACGGAAACCGCTATCTCCCAAATGATGCAAACCTTGGGCAGGCACTATGTGCGTTATTTCAACTACACCTACCGGCGAACCGGTACCTTATGGGAGGGACGATTTAAATCCTGTGTCATCAATGCAACAGAATATTTGCTCGTTTGCCAGCGCTACATCGAACTCAACCCAGTCAGGGCAGGTATGGTAGAAGCGCCTCAGGACTATCGCTGGTCCAGCTATCACGCCAACGGCCTGGGAAAATCCACCCAACTCTGGACGCCGCATGCAGTGTATCTCAACCTGGGTGCAGATACGGCCGAACGCACCCACGCCTATCGCGCATTATTCCGGGGACACATCGATACCGAGACCCTTCAACGGGTTCGCCAAGCCACCCAGCAAGGCATGGTACTCGGCAACGAGCGATTTAGACGGGAAATCGAACAACTCACCGGCCGGCGCACCACGGCGTTAAAACGGGGACCGAAACCCAAACCTCAGGAAAAGAAAAAAGAGTTTTTACTCTGACCCCAAATATAAAATATAATACTGCTGTTGAATGAACCGGTACCTCACTCGGATTCCCTGGCAAAGTACCGTGCGGCCTTTTTTAGGATTTCATTTTCCTCCTTGAGCCGGTCATTCTCTCGTTTCAGTTTGG
>JAOUNW010000136.1 GCA_029880755.1 Gammaproteobacteria bacterium | reverse complement strand
GCGGTATCTGGCAGTAGGACTTAAAGATTAAGTATGGAGTTTTTTGCATCAGCCAGTCTGGTGTCAGGTAGGGATTCGTTAATACGTATAATTGCGTTCAGGAGTCTGTACCATGAGTCACTCGCGTAACCAGCCGCTACGGGTCACTACCTTTGGCATGAGTAAGCAAGCGATAAACACCCTGCAGTTATTTTTTCATGGGCCATGCGGCGATAAGTATGCACTAACCGATAATGAACAAGCGGACATCTGCCTGTTTGATTTGGATGGCGTTAACGGCCATGAACAGTGGTTGCTGGCTCAACGGCAATACCCAGGGCGGCCTACTATTGTTCAATCCATCAATGATATGACCCCGGAAGGCGCCATATACTTACGCAAGCCTGTAGATCCTGAGCAACTTAAGAAAGCGCTACTGGAAGTGGTGGCGGTAAAAAATTCCTCCAAGCCGGTGGCACGCGATAAAAATACAGAGTCAAAACGCGGCATGTCATCTTCCAATGTTATTAATTTCGAGGGTGCCGGTACTCCCGTAAAGCAAATAATTCCACAGCAACAAAAAGCAGTACGCGCACCCGCCGGCCTGGTAAATGCGAAAAGCGTCGCATCCATGGGTAAGCGAAATCTCGATATTCCGCTGCTGGACACCGTCATCAGGGATGAATTATTAACGGCTACGGTCGCCCGACAGCAGCAACCGGCAGCCGAAGAAAGTACGATCCGGATTCAGTTGTTTGCCCCTGATAATGATGTTGCAGGTGAACTTTCCGATAAGGCAAGCGTAGGGAAGGGTACCATCGCAAAGGCAGTGCCTGAGAATGGCTCAACCGGGGCAGAGCCGCAAACTGCCGAGCCGCCGGGCACAAATTCGCCGGGACAGGAGCCCAAGCCGATAACTGATATCGATCCCATGATTGGTTTACTGGATCCGCGGGATTTAGTGCATGTGGTTTACAACCCCGAATATTATCTGCAGGGTTATTTAAAGAAGGCATTGCACCTGTCCTATATCAGTAAAAAAAATGTATTGCTTGAGGTTGAATCGCAGACAGTGGTTGTGCTGTATGCGGAAAAAAAGGTCAGTATCGAACGTAGTGAGCGTACCCTGTACGCGATAGGCCGTGTGCCGATTAACGGTGAAAACGTGAATATCAGTATCCTGTCTGACGAACTAGCGCAAGCCAGGGGTGGCGAGTCGGAGGTGTTGCTGGACTGGGACGTGGTGCTGTGGGCTCTGGCCGCACGGGCGTCCCATGGCCGTATTCCCATCGGTACGGATATGACCAGTCAATTTTATTTGAAGCAATTACCGGATATATCCCGCTTTGATTTGGATTGCCAAGAAAAGGTAATTTTTGAGTTGTGGATAAAACAAACTTGTTCACTGGCACAGACTTTACAGTTGCTTGATGTATCCCAGCAGGATATATTCAGCTTCTACAGTAAAGTAAAGGCGCTGGGTTTTCTACGGCAGGTGATTACAAGAAAAGCCGAATCGCAATATGAAGAAGAGCCTTCTACGGCGCGATCTCTGGTGCTGGAAGAGTTGGAATCCCTGGTTGTAGATGAAGAAAACAGCGATAAGCAAGCGGGTATTCTCAAGCGCTTGTACTCCAGGATTAAGGGTTAACCGAAATAGAAGCGTGAAGTTATTTGTATGGACCGACGCAGTACCCCTGAGGATCTTTATCTCCTGCCCACCCCTTCGGGGGCATATTATGCGGTATCCCGGCCGGTAGCAGCGCCACAACGTAAACTGCTGCAGTCTATCATGCAACACGCCACCAGCCCGCCACTTTCCCTGGAAGCAGTATGTGCCTGGTCCGGTATTGATAATGAAACCGAGGCAACCCATATGTTCAAGCGATTGCAGAAACTCGGTTGGGTACAGGGAATGGCGGAGGAACAGCATGCACCCAAAGGCAGCCTGGCGGTAATTTTACCTGATCTGCTGAAACCGCTATCTGGAAACGGCAATGTATTGCTGGCGGACCATCAGGGTTTTTATATCGCCGGTCATGGTTTCGACCAGGGCAAGGTAGAAGAGATTTCCGCATTAACCGCTGATCTGGCATCGCTGCAAGAGCGCCACATGAGTTTGCTAACCCGGGATTTGGATATGTCCACCAGCGCCTGGGCTTTGGTTGATGCCGCCGGAAATAGCCAGATTGGTTTCTGGCCTCTTTACATAGGTGAACAACGTTTTGTACTGGCAGTCGAAGGCATGCCATGTTTGAATCAAACGGCTTTGACCCAAATAATCTGGGCGTTAAGTGTGCGCTACGGCATGGTTAATTAAAAAGAAAAGGGGGGAGCATGACACACGATGAATTCAGTACGCTGGGACTTTATGCCAAGGTGTTTTCTGATCTCACGCCCCAGAGGGAAGCACTGATCGCCAAAGAAGGCAAGCGCCTGGAGCCATACCTGGTCGAAATTACCGACAAGTTTTACGGCACTTTACAGAAAATTCCCAATGCGCAACCTTTCATCCAAGGCCGGGTCGATCATCTGAAACAAACTCACCTAAATTGGCTGCGCAATTTAATATCCGGTAACTATGGGGTAACTTATGTGGAGCAGATGTATACTGTCGGCTATGTTCATGTGCAGGTAGACTTGCCTGCGGAATTTATGGCCGGGGGAACCACTCTGATTGCTAATGAATTCTATCGTTTAGTACCCAGTATCTACCATGATAATGCAGAAACCAGCTATGCCATGATTCAGGCTTTGAATGCCTGTTTGGGGTTTTCACTAATTATCATGCAAACTTCTTACCAGGCGTCAATATCGGAGGTTAAGGATAAATTTCTGGCGATCACTGGTATGAGCCAGAAACTTTATGAAAAACTTGCTGCAGCTTATGATGGAAAGCATTAATCTTGAATTTACACTACCTCGACACAGTTTTGCTGGGGGCAGCTAAAGGGTAAGCCAAATACGGGAACGCGGCGACGGCAACGATTGCGTCACGCTTTCGATAGGGAACCAAACCAATGTAGGTGGATAGTGGAAATTACATGCTCGAGTAGAAATTGACATTAAATCGATTGAGATCAACCAGGAGCAATCACTATGAGAAACCAGATGATAGGTTCAATTCTAAGCGAACTGAACGGTACTTCCCCGGATATCGAAGCATCCGCAGTTATTTCCCTTGATGGTTTGACTATCGGCTCGGTATTGCCGCAGTCGCTGGATGAGGACAAAATGGGGGCGATGAGTGCCGCTATGCTGTCCTTGGGAGATCGTACCGCGGATGAGCTGGTTAGAGGGAGTTTGGAGCAAATCCTGATAAAAGGCGATCACGGTTACGTGGTAATGACGCAAGCTGGAAAAGAAGCCGTAGTTACTGTGCTGGCTAAACCCAGGGCGAAACTTGGCCTGGTCTTTCTTGATGTGAAACGGGCGGCGGAGGATATTGCCAAGTTACTTAATTGAGAAATAGCGCACCCGCGCCGGGTGGCGAGGGTGGTGTTATTTATGTCTGAAATTATAATTAAAAACAAGAGATAACAGCCGGTCTCACGTGTTACCCCCGTTGCTGTATGGAAAGTGAAACGACCACCAGCCGGTAATGTTGACTGTAATACTCTGTTTTTGTAAAAGAATATTGATACATATATCCTTTATTTGTTATTGGACTAACAGGCAGGTTTGCTATAAATATTAATTATTAATTCGACACACATGAGCGCAAACATTAGATTGCGTCTAAATTGTTGGCAAAGGACTGTGTTGCGCCAGGAGCTTGCATGACCGCACCCAAACATAATCTGCTGCAATTTCCCGAGATTGAGCCCCTCAAATCCGTCGCTTCACCCGCCGATGAGATAACTCGATTGAAGAAACTGTACGAACTCAGCATGACGTTGTCGGGTAATCCCATGGAAGTTTTTGAGTTGGCCGCGCGTATGATCGGCCAGCTCCTGGATGTCAAAGTGGTCTGTTTGTCAGAATTAAGAGATGATCAATTGTATTTCCTGAGTGTCTATGCGAACGGCAAGATTCATAGCAACTCAGGAACCTGTGACCTGAGTATTACGCCCTGCGCAACCGTTGAACAAACCAAAGACTATCGGGTGTATGACAGGGTAATGGAGCGCTTCCCGGAAGCCAGTTTTCTTAAGGATCATAATGCGTATTCCTATTGCGGCTTTCCTGCCTTAGGAAGCGACGGGCAGGTACTGGCCGTTACCTGTTTGCTTGATGATAGGCCGCGTAATTTCACTGAAGCCGACCATGATATGCTGCGCATTTTCGGCCAGCGAATTGCAATGGAAATCGAACGTCAACGTCAGTTGGCGGCCCAGGAAGAAATCGAAGAGGAATTGCGGCATCACCGCGAACATCTGGAAGAATTGGTGGCCGCGCGCACCGAGGAACTGCGTACTGCCGAACAGGAATTGGTCAGGAGTGAACGCTTGGCCGCATTAGGTCAGATAACGGCGACGGTTAGCCATGAGCTGCGAAATCCCCTAGGGAGTATTCGGCCTTCTTTGCACTATTTACGTAAAAACGCCGCCGGTTTAGACGAAAAATCCGTGATGGCCCTGGATCGAATCGAGCGCAGTGTCACTCGATGCGACCATATTATCGATGAACTGTTGGACTTTTCCCGCACCCGGCCGTTGGCGCTGCAATATCTGCCGGTAGACCACTGGTTGGATGATATTCTTGCCGAGCAACCAAAACCGAAAAATATCGCTTTAATAAGAAAACAACATATTGGTGATCCGGTGGTAGCAGTTGATCCGGACTTAATGACGCGTGTCGTCATCAATATTTATGAAAATGCCTGTCAGGCGTTACTGGATCGTCAGGCAAAGGCTGGGGAAGATTATCAACCGCAGCTAACCATAACGACAAGTATTGAAGCCACGAAAGTCGCATTGCGATTTGCCGACAATGGATCGGGAATCGATGACAGCATACGTGATAGGATTTTCGAGCCCATGTTCAGTACCAAAAGTTTTGGTGTAGGCTTGGGCTTGCCTATTGTAAAACGCATTGTAGAAACCCATGGCGGCGAAATTGAGATAACCAGCCGTGTCGACGAAGGTACTACGGTGACACTCTGGATACCAACGGGTAGTTAAGCCGTTTTATCCTGTCAGCCGCTCTGTAACCGGTAATTCTGATTCCCTTAGACATTCAG
>JAOUNW010000135.1 GCA_029880755.1 Gammaproteobacteria bacterium | reverse complement strand
GGTGAGATTGTTGATGCCGCCCTCACCCTGTTTGTGGAGCGCGGTTTTGCTGCCACGCGACTGGATGAGGTGGCCAGGGAGGCTGGTATCTCAAAGGGAACGCTGTATCTGTATTTCAAGAACAAGGAAGATTTATTTCGAGCCGTGGTACAGGAATTGGTATTACCAGAATTGGACAAGGCGGAAAAAATGATCGACTCCCATGATGGCAGTGCCGAGGCGTTGCTGCGCCAACTGGTAAAGGAGTGGTGGCGCAACGTGGGCGAGTCCCGATTAAGCGGGATTCCTAAATTAATTATTTCCGAGGCTGGAAATTTTCCCGAGTTAGCTCGGTTTTTTGTGGATGCAGTAGTGTTGCGCGGGCGCCATTTGTTTGTCCGTGTGATAGAAAAAGGTATTGCAACAAAAGAATTTCGTAGATGTGATGTATTTTATACAGCCCGAGCACTAACAGCGCCGCTGGTGTTTTCTGTTATCTGGAAACACTCTCTCGCAGGATACGACAAGGAGTCTTATGACGCTAATAAGTTTATTGATGCTCATCTGGAAATGTTTATTAACGGGCTACGGATGACCTCAGGGAAGTGATGTCATGAAGAATATTCTAATTGCATGCGCTATTGTGTCAGGATTGTTAATGGCTTCACTTGCTCGTAGTGAAACCCCGTTAACTATTAAAAAAGCATTGGCCGATATGTTGCGTAATCAGCCAAGACTGGATGCCGCCGCCTTGCAGGTACAGCGTTCGCAACTGCAGACACCGGTAGTCAGAAGCCAGTTGGGCTGGATTTGGAAAGGACAGGCAGGTGTTTCCCATGATATGGGTTTTACCGGTGTGCCGTCGGATCGTGTCGATGTCGGCACTGGTGTTCAGCGCAAAACGCAATCGGGAAACAGTCTGGAGTTGGGCGCTAATTACTCGCTCGAGGACAGTGAGTCACCGTTTATTCCAACCTATCCCAATCCTGCCAATACCACGAAAGTGGATATCAGTTATCGGACACCGTTAAGCCAGGGCTCTGGTAACCCGGACTATCAGCATGATCTGATTTCCGCCGAAGCGGGAGCCGCCCAGGCATCGGCGCAACAACAAAGATTGCGCGATCAATTGAGTGGGCAGTTAATGGACATATTTTATTCGGCCGCTATGACAAGGGCGCGCATTAAAAGTGCCGAAGCAGCCATTGACCGTGCCGAGCGCTTGAAGAAATTTATCGAGAAAAATATTTATCTTGGTATCAGCGAGCAAAAGGACCGGCTGCAGGTGGACGCCCAGTTACATGCCCAAATTGCCGAAGCAAAAGGGTTGCTGGTTATTTGGGAGAAGCAACGCACGTCGTTGAATCGTCTTATGGGGCAGCCGTGGGACAGCGATGTCTCGCCGTTAGTGCAAGAACTAACTGAAGATAGCCCAGAAAGTGTCAAAGCGATTATTGATGAGGTGATACGCAATAGTCCGGATCGAGTTGACACTGTTGCAAGACTGCAAATTGCCGAGACCGTTATTGCCCGTAGCCGTGACAAACAGAAAAATCAGCTGGATCTGGTAATGTCGCTGGGTGGACGCAATGTCAGTGGCGACTCTACGCTTGGCGCAGTGGATGAGACCGACTACGCAGGAAAAGTGCAATTAGAATTTCGTCGTACCATGGACCGCAAAGGGGTTGATGCCCAGTTGACCCAGGCGCAACTGGATCGTTCCATTTTGTTAAAGCAGGTTCAGGATATCAAAATGGAGCTTGAGTACACCGTAAAGGGGTTGTTGTCCGAAATAGAGGCCTCACGTATTGCGCTTGCAGACTACGAAGTACGTTTTCAAAGCGAGAAAAAGAAATACCAGGAGGCCAATAATCGCTATCGCACAGGCCGTACCGATATCAGCGAGCTTATTCGTTTTGAGAATGAGCTACAGCAGGCGGAACTCGCTGTTGAACTTAAACATATTGAATTAGCCAGCAAGCTTGCCGCATTGGAACTGCTTCGCGGAACGGTGTGGCGGGATGTTATGCCGATACCACCCATGACACAGGAGCAAGCGGATGGATAATTTCCTACGGTTTTTGGTGGAGCGTCACTTATTAGTGAACCTGGTATCCGTGTTTCTGGTGATCCTGGGGTTGTATGCCATGTTTGCCATTAATCGAGAAGCCTTTCCCAATGTCAATCTGGACAAGATTCAGGTGACAGTGGTTTATCCTGGAGCGACACCGGAAGAGGTGGAACGTTTGGTGATTACACCGGTTGAACAGGAACTTAAGGCTCTCGATGGTATCGATAAAATGATTTCCGTTTCGTTTCCCGGTTCCGGGTTTATTACTCTCGAACTGGATCCCTATGCCAGTAACCGTGATCGTTTAACCAGCGATGTGCAATTGGCCGTGGATCGCGCTGATTTGCCCGATGACCTGCCGGATGATCCTATCGTTCAGGAAATCGATGGGTCGGTGTTTCCTGTGATTCGCCTGGCGGTATCGGCACCAGTGGACGAGTTGACACTGAAGCGTCTGGGTGACCGCATCGAAGACGATTTGCTGAATATCAGTGGCGTGGCGCGGGCGGTGGTTCAGGCTGAACGTAAATCGGAAATCCGAATAGTGGTGGATCCGGAAAAAATGCAGAAGCATCGCTTGTCAGTAGGCGAACTGGCCAGATTGCTTTCAAATTGGAATGTCAATGCGCCAGGCGGTGATATTGATACTTCGGAAGGCCAAAAGGCCGTGCGCATTGCCGGTGAATTTAGTAATGCCGACGACGTAGCCAATCTGGTGGTTCTTGCTAACGAACGCGGTGGCGTTACCCGCGTACGGGATATTGCCACGGTAAGTGAGTCACTGGAGAAGGCCTCCCGGTATTACGATGTCTCCGGCAAACCCGCATTAAGTTTCCTGGTGCTGAAAAAACGCCAGGCAGACATTATTACTACCGTTGATGAAATCAAACACTATCTGGAAACAGTTCCAGCCAAATATGGTAGTGATGTGAAGGTTAGTACCTTTGAGGATTTTTCTGCCTTTGCCCGTCTACGGCTGGGCGTGTTGACCAACAACGGCATGGTCGGATTGGTTTTGGTATTTGCGTCATTGATTCTATTTTTACGTCCCTCAGTGGCACTCACTACTACATGGGGCTTACCTATTGTGTTTTTAACCGGCCTATTTGTTTTGTATGCATCAGGCATTACTTTGAATCTGATTTCCATGATGGGTTTTATTATGGTTCTGGGCATGCTCGTGGATGACGCCATTATTATTGGTGAGAACATTACTTACCATATGGAGAAAGGCATGAACCCGGTGGAGGCGGCGGTGAAGGGTGCTCATGAACTTATCGGTCCGGTTACTGCCACGGTAATGACCACTATCGTCGCATTTCTTCCCATGCTGTTTATGTCCGGTATTATTGGCAAGTTCATTGTTGCCATACCCACAGTAGTGATTTCTTTGTTGTTTTTTTCCTGGCTGGAATCCTTTTTGATTTTGCCTAGCCATGTGGCGGTTGTCACCAATCGCAATGCCCATCCCAAAGAACGGGCATGGTTGGTAAAATTGGAAGATACCTATGCCAAAGTGCTTGAGTTTGCCCTGGATCATCGCCGGATTACGGTTGCTTTATCCTTTTTGATGTTATTCGGCAGTCTGGTGTTAGCCAAGGTGGTCATGTCGTTTCAGCTTTTTCCGTCTGTGGGTATTGACCAGTATCTGGTGCGCGTTACAGCACAGCCTGGCATTAGTCTGGAGCACATGCGCGATAAGCTGATTGAAATGGACCGAGAGATAAGGCAGCGTATCAAACCTGAATATCTGGAAGCGACCCTCATTTCCACAGGACAAATCGCGATCGACGAAGGCGACCCTTTAACCCAGCGCGGATCGCGTTTTGGACAAATAAGAGTATTGTATCATCCGGCGGTGGTGCGCCCTCATCATGATGCGCTGGACGACATGCACAAATTGGAAAAGGAGTTGCCCAAACTCTATCCCAAGCTGGAAATTGCTTTTACTGAGAAGAAACCGGGGCCGCCTACAGGTCGGGCGCTGGAAGTGGAGATCAGCAGCACTGATTCTGAGGCCAGTGAAGCGGCGGCGCGGAATCTGGAGGCCTATTTAAAAACAGTACCCGGTGTTACGTCTGTGGAGAGTGGACTGACACCTGGCGATAATGAACTGCATGTGGTGATGGACCGAACATTGGCCACCTATGCCGGCGTTGATTTGGCGACTGCCGCGACTCACGTGCGCGCGGCAGTGGATGGATTGCGTGTGTCGACGGCGCGCTGGGGTACAGAAGAGGTGGATATCACGATCCGCTTCCCGGAAAACGGTACCGATGAAATCGAAATGCTCAAAAATCTGTTAATCCCCAATCAACGGGGAGGGCTGATACCTTTATCACGCATCGCGCGCCTGGTGGACCGTCCTGGATTTACCACTATCAGCCATAAGGCCGGTATTCGTATTGTTAACGTAGTGGCAAATATTGATACCTCAATCATTACCAGCGTGGAAATCAATCGTCTGGTAGCCCAGAACGAGAAGCAGTGGCTGGGCGCATCGCCGGAGAGAATCAGCGTTAATTACGGCGGAGAGGAAGAGAAGAATATGCAGTCGTTTCGGGATTTAGCTATCGCCTTTGGATTTGCCATGATCGGTATCTTTTTTATCCTGGCAATTCAGTTTAATAAAATCAGTTATCCTCTCGTGGTGATGCTGGCGATTCCCTTCGGCGCCATTGGCATTGTTATCAGCTTCTTCCTGCATGATTTGTTCTGGCAGCCTACACCCTTGTCCTTCTTTTCAATGCTGGGAATGGTTGCGCTGTCGGGTGTGGTGGTTAACAGCTCGCTCATATTGCTGGTATTCATTCAGCGAGCTCGGGAAGAGGGCATGAATTGCCGCGATGCCATTATGTTGGCTGGCCGCCGCCGCCTTCGCGCAGTATTGTTAACCGCAACCACAACCGTAGTCGGCTTGCTGCCAACCGCCTACGGCTGGGGTGGCATGGACCGGTTTGTTTCCCCGATGGCGCTATCGCTTTCCTCCGGCCTGATTTTTGCTACAGTGATCACTCTGATTACAATTCCGGCAACTTTTGCGGTGTGTGTGGATATAAGAGAAGCACTTCAGAAGAAGCTGTTGAGGCGATAGGCTCTCTAATTAGTTTTCTCGC